>DASQAW010000045.1:0-5175 GCA_035635495.1 Burkholderiales bacterium | reverse complement strand
CCGGCCCGAGCGCATCGTCGCCGACTGCCGCGCGGTGTTGCCCGACGACGCGATCATCTCGCTCGACTCCGGCATCCACCACAACTGGTTCATGCAGTTCTGGGAGGCGCGCCGGCCGCAGACGATGCTGAACACCTGGGGGTACTCGGGCATGGGATTCGGCCCGAGCTCGATCCTCGGCGCCAAGCTCGCCGCACCCGACCGGCCCTGCGTCTCGATCTGCGGCGACGGCGGCTTCACGATGGTGGCGCACGTGCTCTGCACGGCCGTGGAGTACGACATCCCAGCTGTCTGGGTGGTGTGGAACAACTTCGCCTGGGCCGCGATCCGCGACCTGCAGTACGCCTACTTCGGCGGCCGCGAGCACGGCACCGCTTTCTATCAAGGCGCCGAGCGCAAGCCCTATAACCCGGACTTCGCCGCCTGGGCGCGCGCCGCGGGCGTGGAGGGACTAACAGTGACCAAGTCGCAGGACTTCAAGGGCGCGCTCGAGCACGCGGTGAAGCTCGGCAAGCCGTGCCTGATCGATGTGCACGTCGACGCCAATATCCGGCCGCCGGGCACCGGCGCGTGGGCGCTGCCGCCGATTCCGCACATGGAGCCGATCTTCGGGAAGAAGCATGTCCGCTAAAGCGTCGATTAAGAACGTAGTCGAGACGCCCTGGCAGCAATACCCGGGGCACTTCGGTGGTGCACTGTCGAAGCCGCTGGTGCGCCCGGAGACCGCCGGCTCGAGGCAGGTCGACTATCGCATCTCCACGTACCAGCCGATGGCGTACGTGGAGACGCATACGCACAAGGTGCAGGAGCAGATCTACCACGTGCTCGACGGCGAAGGCGCGATGGAGATCGACGGCAAGGTGACGATCGTGCGCCGGCACGACGTGATCTTCATTCCCCCCGGCGTCGCACACTCGATCCGCAACAACGGCCTCACCGACCTGACCTTCATCGTCGTCACGACGCCGGTCGAGGACAAGTAGTTAAAACTTCCGTTGCGCTCGCGCCGGCAATCCGGTCTGATCGCGGCTGCAAGCGCAAGATGAATCTAAGAACACGCCGCTATCTCGTCCTCGCCTCGACCGCGCTAACCGCCGCCTGGCTGATCTTTCGCAAGCGCCCGCGCCCCGGGCGCTTCACCCGCGGCTTCTACGTCAACCGCGCCGGCACGCGCTTCTACCACCTGTACCTGCCCCGGGTGTATCGCGGGCAACCGCTGCCGCTCGTCGTGATGCTGCACGGCTGCAAGCAGACGCCGGAGGAGTTCGCCGCCGCCACGCGCATGAACCAGGCGGCCGAGGAGCTGGGCTTCATCGTGGTCTATCCGGCGCAGGCGTGGCGCGCGAACGTCGAGCGCTGCTGGAACTGGTTCCGCGAGCGCGACCAGCAGCGCGACGGCGGCGAGCCGGCGATCATCGCCGGCATCACGCGCCAGGTGATCGCGCGCTTCAACGTCGATCGCCGGCGCGTCTACATCGCCGGGCTTTCCGCCGGCGGCTCGATGGCGGCGATCATGGCGACGACCTATCCGGACCTCTACGCCGCGGTCGGCATTCATTCCGGGCTGCCTTATGAGTCGGCGCGCGGCGCCGCCACGGCGGCGGCGGCGATGCGCTTCAAGCGCCTCGGCGCGGCCGCGCCGCTGCCGGCGATCCCGACCATCGTCTTCCACGGCGATGCCGACACGACGGTGCATCCCAGCAACAGCGAGTACGCGATCCCGGAGGCAACGCTGGAAATGAAGAGCGGTGAGGCCGGCGGGCGCAGCTACACGCGCACGACCTGCGGAGACCTCGAGCACTGGATGGTCCACGGTGCCGGCCACGCGTGGTCAGGCGGGAACGCCGAGGCGTCCTTCGCCGACTCCAAGGGGCCCGACGCGACGCGCGAGATGCTGAGGTTCTTCCTAGCCCAGCGGGCCGAGGAACGGCTCGCCTAGGTACGTATCGCTCTGCCCCGCCACGCCGGCCGGCCAGTTGGCGTTGTCGATTTTCGGCCGCAGGTGCGCCGGGCGCGGCTTTCCATCCCAGCCGACCTGCTCCATGTAGTAGTAGAGCTGGAAGGCGAAGCCATCGGCATCGATCGCGAAGGCGCAGTAGTCGATGCCGGGGAAGAGCTCGGGCGGCAGGTACTTGATCTGCGCGCCTTCCGCCTTGAGGAATGCCACCGCATCGCGGAGCTGGCGGTAGCTGCCCACCTGCAGGCCAAACGACATCAGCGTGGTATCCGCACTCAGGCCAAGCTCCTCGCGCAGCGCCACCGGATACAGCGCCATGCAGTGGTGCTCCGTGTTCGCGCGCAGGAACACGCAGCGATGGCCCTTGTACTCCACCTCCTCGGTGACGGTGAAGCCCAGATCGCCGCGGTAGAAGCCGAGCATCGCGTCCATGTTCTCGGCGAACAGGCGCACGGGGCCATGGCGAACGATCTTGAAGGGACGCGCGAGGAGAATGCCGCCGACGTCGTACCTCTCCTCGCCGGTCTCCGACGCCCGCAAGCCTTTCTCGATCGGGATGCCTTGCGCAGTCGCGTCCAGCACCTCCGCGTACTCGGACTTGTGCGGAAGCTGCGGCGGCTTCGCATAGCGCACGCCGTACATGTCGCGTGGCTTGGAGTAGCCGTCCCAGCCGACCTGCTCGATGCCGTAGTAGAGCTCGTTCGTGTGTCCTTCCGGGTCAGGCGGATAGAAGTGCCAGTTCGAGCCGGGCAGATCGCGGCCCGCGCGGCGGATCGGCTTGCCCCGCTTCGTGAACCAGTCGAAGGCGTCCGACACTTCCTGCAGCGAGCCCACCTGCCAGGTGATCTGGTTCACCGTGCCCTGCGGCTTCGCCGCCCAGGGGTTGATCGTGCTGTAAACCCGCCGCGGGAAGAAGACGAACGAATGGTGATCGGTGCCGTGGCGCGCGAAGTAACCGATGCGCGGTCCATGGTCCTTGCCTCGCTCGGGCTCCGGCAACCGATGCGTGAAGTCCAGCGGGTCGGAGATACGGAAGCCCAGCAGCCGGCAGTAGAAGTCCCGGCTGCGCTCGGGATCGGCCACGTTCACGCCGAAATGGCCGAGGCGCCGGATGCGGAAGGGGCGCGGCCAGCGCACGCCGCCGAGGTCGAATTCGCCTTGCTCTGCGGACGCGTCTCGCTTCATGGCGCCTAGTATAAGATCGGCGCGCATGATCAGCGCCGAGCAGAACGAGCTGATGACGCGAGTCGGGCCCGGAACGCCCTGCGGCAAATTGCTGCGGCGCTACTGGCAGCCCGTGGCCCTCGTCGACGAGATGACCGGTCCGCGGCCGGTGAAAGCGGTACGCGTTATGGGCGAGAACCTGGTTCTGTTCAAGGAAAAAGACCGGTACGGGCTGATCGAGCGGCAATGCGCCCACCGCGGTGCGGATCTCGCGTACGGGCGGCTCGAGGACGGCGGCCTGCGCTGCTCGTTCCACGGCTGGCTCTTCGACGTCAACGGCCAGTGCCTCCAGACGCCGGCGGAGCCCGCGGGCAGCCGCCTGTGCGAGCACATCAAGCTGCGCGCGTACCCCGTGCACGAGAAGAGCGGCATCCTCTTCGCCTATCTTGGCGAAGGCGAGGCGCCGGCGTTTCCGCACTTCGACGCGTTCGTCGCGCCCAACGAGTACACGTTCGCGTTCAAGGGCTACTGGGACTGCAACTGGCTGCAGGCGCTGGAGGTCGGCATCGATCCGGCGCATGCCTCGTGGCTGCACAAGTTCTTCGAGGACGAGGACCCGGCGGCGAGCTATGGGCGCCAGTTCCGCGGCGTGCCCTCCGACGCGCAGGTCCCGATCTCCCAGGTGCTGCGCGAGTTCGACCGGCCCGAGATCCGCGTCGAGCGCACCGACTACGGCATGCGCCTGCAGACCCTGCGGCGGATCAGCGATGCGCAGACGCACATCCGCGTGACGAACATCCTCTTCCCGCAAGCGTTCGTCATCCCCATGAACGCGGAGATGACGATCTCGCAGTGGCACGTGCCGGTCGACGACACCGGCTGCTACTGGTACTCGATCTTCACGAGCTTCGGCGCGCCGGTCGACAAGGAGACGATGCGCAACCAGCGCCTGAAGACCTATCCCGCGCCGGATTACAAGCCGATCTTCGGCCGAAGCAACGGCTGGGGCTTCGATCCGCAGGAGCAGGAAAGCAAGACATTCACGGGCATGGGGTTCGACATCAACATCCACGACCAGTGGGCCTGCGAGTCGCAGGGGCTGATCGCGGACCGCACCCGGGAGAATCTCGGCACGACGGACAAAGGGATCGTGCTCTACCGCCGGCTGCTCGTGGACGCGATCAGGAAAAACGAGGCGGGCGAGCGGCCGATGATGGTGCTCGACGCGCAAAAGGCCGTGGAGCTGAAAGGCCCGCCGGCCATCGACGGCATCGGCCCGACGCCGCGCATGGACGAGTACTGGAAAGAGGCGGACGAAAAGCGCCGCAAGCAGTCGGCCTGGGCGGCGTGAACGTACTCAAGGAGATCGAAAGCCGCGGCCTGAAGGCCGTGCGGTTTTCGTTCGCCGATCAGCACGGGATCCTGCGCGGCAAGACGCTCGCCGTGAGCGAAGTGAAGGCCGCGCTGGAGCGCGGCGTGACGGTCACCAGCACGCTGCTGCTGAAGGACACGTCGCACAGGACGGTGTTTCCGGCCTTCACGCCAGGCGGCGGCGTCGGCATGGCGGAGCTGCAGGGCGCAGCGGACATCCTGATGATGCCCGATGCGTCGACTTTTCGCGTGCTGCCGTGGGCGCCGGACACGGGCTGGGTGCTCTGCGACCTGCGGCTGCAGGAAGGCGGCGCGGTGCCGTTCGATTCGCGCGCCGTGCTGCGCAAAGCGCTGGAGCGGCTGGGCGACTTCCAGTTCATTGCCGGCCTCGAAGTCGAGTTCCATGTCTTCAGGATCGCCGATCCTCATCTGCGGCCGGAAGACGCCGGCCAGCCGGGCACGCCGCCCGACGTCGAGCTGCTCACCACCGGTTACCAATACCTGACGGAGCAGCGCTACGATCTGATCGACCCAGTGGTCCAGTTGCTGCGCACGGGATTGGAGCAGCTCGAGCTGCCTTTGCGCTCGTTCGAGGTCGAGTTCGGGCCGAGCCAGTTCGAGTTCACGCTCGCGCCGCTCGCCGGCCTCGCGGGCGCCGACGCGATGGTGCTTCTGCGCAGCGC
>DASQAW010000044.1:0-2841 GCA_035635495.1 Burkholderiales bacterium | reverse complement strand
GGCTCCAACGCGGCCGAGGCGCACCCGGTGTCGATGCTGCACACGCTGCACGCCAAGGAGCACGGCGCCAAGATCATCGTCGTCGATCCGCGCTTCACGCGCACGGCGGCGAAGGCCGACTACTTCTACCGCATCCGTTCCGGGACCGACATTCCCTTCATCTACGGCATGCTGCACCACATTTTCGCCAACGGCTGGGAGGACAGGGAATACATCGCCCAGCGCGTGTATGGCATGGACAAGGCCCGGGACGAAGCGAAGAAGTGGACGCCGCAGGCGGTGCAGGAGGTTACCGGCATGGCGGAGGAAGAGGTGCGCACCTGCGCCGAGATCATGGCAAAGAACCGGCCCAGCACCATCATCTGGGCGATGGGGCAGACCCAGCACACGAACGGCAACGCCGTGGTGCGTGCGAGCTGCATCCTCCAGCTCGCGCTCGGCAACGTCGGCGTGTCCGGCGGCGGCACCAACATCTACCGCGGCCACGACAACGTGCAGGGCGCGACCGACGTCGGCCCCAATGCCGACTCGCTGCCCGCCTACTACGGCCTCACGCCCGCCGCCTGGCAGCACTGGGCCCGCGTCTGGAACATCGACTACGACTGGCTGAAGGGCCGCTACGCGAGCCCGGCTCTGATGGAGAAGTCCGGCATCCCGGTGTCGCGCTGGTTCGACGCAGTGATCGAGGACAACAGCCACATCGACCAGCCGTCGAACGTGCGCGCCACCTTTTACTGGGGCCATGCGCCGAACTCCCAGACCCGCGGCCTGGAGATGAAGCCGGCGATGGACAAGCTGGACCTCCTCGTCGTCATCGACCCCTTTCCGTCCGCCACCGCCGCCATGGCGGCGATGCCGAAAGATCCGGACGCCAAGTACACACCCAACCCGGACCGCGAGGTGTACCTGCTGCCCGCGGCGACGCAGTTCGAGACCGAAGGCTCGTGCACGGCGTCGAACCGCTCGCTGCAGTGGCGCGAGCGCGTGATCGAGCCGCTGTTCGACTCGCGCTCCGATCAGGCCATCATGTACGCGTTCGCGCAGAAATGGGGCTTCGCCGACCAGCTCCTCGGCAGGAAGGGCGGCCGGCAGAACATCCGCCTCGTCAAAGTGAAGAACTACGAGGAGCCGGATCTCGAGGACGTGCTGAGGAACGAGATCAACCGCGGCGCGTGGACGATCGGCTATACCGGCCAGACCCCCGAGCGCTTGCAGGCGCACATGCGCAACATGCACCTCTTCGACGTCAAGACCCTGCGCGCGCCCGGCGGCAGGGACGCGAAGACGGGGTACGACCTCACCGGGGATTACTTCGGCCTGCCCTGGCCGTGCTACGGCACGCCCGAGCTGAAGCACCCGGGCACGCCCAACCTCTACGACACGTCGAAGCACGTCATGGACGGCGGCGGCAACTTCCGCGCGAATTTCGGCGTGGAGCGGGACGGGGTCTCCCTCCTGGCCGCGGACGGCTCGCACTCCAAGGGCTCAGACATCACCACCGGTTATCCGCAGTTCGACTCGGTGCTGCTGAAGAAGCTCGGCTGGTGGAACGAGCTCACCGCGAGCGAGAAGAGCGCGGCGGAAGGCAAGACCTGGGCGACTGATCTCTCGGGCGGAATCATTCGCGTGGTGATGAAGAACCACGGCTGCTCGCCCTTCGGCAATGCCAGGGCACGCGCCGTGGTCTGGAACTTCCCCGATCCGATCCCGGTGCATCGCGAGGCGCTCTACAGCCCGCGCCCCGATCTGGTCGCGAAATACCCGACGCACGACGACGTCAAGGTCTTCTGGCGGCTGCCGACGCTCTTCAAGTCGATCCAGCAGAAGAACGTCGCGGACAAGATCGCCGAGAAATTCCCGCTGATCCTCACGAGCGGCCGCATCGTCGAGTACGAAGGCGGCGGCGACGAATCGCGCTCCAATCCCTGGCTCGCCGAGCTCGAGCAGGAGGCCTACGTCGAGATCAACCCGAAGGCGGCGGCCGACCGCGGCATCCGCAACGGCGAGTACGTCTGGATGAGAACGCCGACCGGCGCGCGCCTGAAATTCAAGGCGCAGATCACGCCGAAGGTCGGGGCGGACACCGTGTTCGTGCCGTACAGCTTCGGCGGGTGGTGGCAGGGTGTGGATCTGCTGCCCCACTACCCCGAGGGCTCGGCACCGTTCGTGCGGGGCGACGCGATCAACACCGGCACCACCTACGGCTACGACCGCGTGACCATGATGCAGGAAACCAAGACCACGCTCTGCCAGATCGAGCGCGCATAGGAAAGAAGGCGAGGAACCCGACATGGCGCGAATGAAATTTCTCTGCGATGCCGAGCGCTGCATCGAGTGCAACGGCTGCGTCACCGCGTGCAAGAACGCGAACGAAGTGCCCTGGGGCGTGAACCGCCGCCGCGTGGTCACGTTGAACGACGGGCAGCCGGGCGAGCGCTCGATCTCGGTGGCGTGCATGCACTGCTCCGATGCGCCGTGCATGGCAGTGTGCCCGGTCGACTGCTTCTACAAGACGGAAGAAGGCATCGTCCTGCACGACAAGGACCTGTGCATCGGCTGCGGCTATTGCTTCTACGCCTGCCCGTTCGGCGCGCCGCAGTATCCGCAAAGCGGCGCGTTCGGCGTGCGCGGCAAGATGGACAAGTGCACCTTCTGCGCCGGCGGCCCGGAGAAGGACCTCTCGAAAGAGGAGTTCGCGAAGTACGGCGCGAACCGCCTCGCGCAGGGGAAGCTCCCCGCGTGCGCGGAAATGTGCTCGACCAAGGCGCTGCTCGGCGGCGACGGCGACGTGATCGCCGACATCTACCGGCAGCGCGTGATGGCGCGCGGCAAAGGCTCCGA
>DASQAW010000043.1:0-12161 GCA_035635495.1 Burkholderiales bacterium | reverse complement strand
ACCTTGCGCTGCGCACCGCGGTCCTGCTGGTAGTCGTTGCCGCGATTCGCTTTCGGGATCCACGCACCGCCGGGCTCCGAGCTCGGTGCCAGATAGCCTTCCGGCGGAATGTGCGCGCCGGTGCCGGTCAGGAGCCGCGCGCGCTCGTCGGCGGTGAAGGGGCGCTCGTTCAGGTACTGGATGCGCCACACCATGGTGTGCTCGTCGTCCATCGGCTGCCAGACGTTGCAATGCACCGGGCTGCCGACGGCGCCGGGAACGTAGACGTAGAACGGCAGCACGAGCTGCGTGAAGCGCCAGTAATGGCGATCGCCGCCGGCATCGCGCCGCGAGCCGACGAAGAGGCCGTAGTCGGTCCTGAGCACGCTGATCTGCGGGCTGCGGTCGCGCGCCTTGACGTCCTGCTCGAGCGCGACCTCGCTCAGGTGCTGCTCCGACAGGATGCCCGCCGTCCCCTGGTAGCCCGACTGGCCGCGCGGGTCGAGCGGCGCGTGCAGGAACGACACATGCGAGGGATCGAGGTCGCCTTCGAGCGCCTGCGCGTAGTTGCACTCGAGGTACTGCTTGGTCATCACCTTGTGCTCGACCGGCACCCCGGTCCAGCCGAGATCCGGCAGCGCCGGCGCCTCGTCGTGCGGCCCCATGTAGGCCCAGACGATGCCGTTCTTCTCCACCGCGCGGTAGGACTTCGCCCGCACCTTGTTGCGGATGTCGCGGTCGCCGGGCACGTTCGGCGTGTCGAGGCAGCGGCCTTCGACGTCGAATTTCCAGCCGTGGTAGATGCAGCGCAGGCCGCAGTCCTCGTTGCGCGCGAAGTAGAGCGGCGCGCCGCGATGCGGGCAGTTGGCGCCGAGCAGGCCCACGCGGCCGTTCGTGTCGCGGAACGCGATCAGGTCCTCGCCGAGCAGCCTCACGCGCAGCGGCGGGCCGTCGCGCTCCGGGATCTCGGCGGACAGCACCGCGGGCTGCCAGTACTGGCGCACCAGGTCGCCCATCGGCGTCCCCGGCCCGATGCGGGAGAGCAGTTCGTTGTCTTCCCTGCTCAGCATGCGGACGATTCTATTGGGTTCTAAAGCGGTCGAGCCCGAGGTCCAGGGCCCTGGTTCGCAGGTGCGCCTCTTCCACGTACGGCATCAGCCGCTCGTTGCGCTTGCGAATCTGTTCCAGGTCGGCGCGCAGCGTGGGCATGAGCCTTTCCACCTCGGCATAGAGCGCATCCTCGTCGAGCGTCGTGGCGCGTCCGTGCTCGATCACGAGGCGCCCGTCGACGATGACGTGGCGCACCGAGCGTCCCGGCTCGGTATAGACCAGCTGCCGCAGCGCATCGTTGAGCGGCACGAAGGCCGGGTCGCGCAGGCTGAGGAGCGCGATGTCGGCCTTGCGTCCCGGCGCGATGCGGCCGACCTTATCGCCGAGCCCGAGCGCCTGCGCGCCGCCGACCGTGGCGGCGGCAAACGCCTTCTCCCCGCCCTCGCCGGCCAGCAGCGCGAACAGCTTCATCGCCTGGAACATGTTCTGCGCGTCGGAGCAGCTCGAGTTGTCGGTGCCGAGCGCGAGCTTCACCCCGGCGTCGAGATACGCACGCACCGGGGCGACGCCGCTGCGGGTCTTCAGGTTGGACGAGGGATTGAGGGCCACATGCGCGCCGGCGCGCGCCACCTGCTCGATCTCGTCCGGCCGCAGCCAGACCCCGTGCGCGAGCGTGAAGCGCTCGTTCAGCAGCCCGACGCGCGCGAGATGGCGGATGAGCGAGCCGCCGTCGGCGCCGTAGTGCTGGCGCGCGATCGCGGTGTTGCCCTTCGACTCATAGACGTGGCTGAACACGCGCAGGTTCTCCCGCCGCGAGAGGTCCGCCAGCAGGCCGAGGTACTCCTCCGAGCAGATCTCCGGCGTCGCCGGGCCGAGCGCCCAGCTCATCCGCGGATGCCGGTCCGCGTGCCGCCGGCGCTCGCCCTCGATCCTTTCGATCAGCTCGCGCGCGCTGCCGCCGCGCCGCACGGTCACGGTGGCGCCGCCGCGCAGCTCGGGCGGAATCAGCTCGTTCCAGAAGGGCAGAGGACGGCTGCCGGGCACGTCGCCCACCTGCAGCGCGAACACGCAGCGGATGCCGATGTCGTCGTAGGCCTGCGCGATGGTGTCGACCTCGCCCGGGTCGAACGGATGCACCGTCGCCATGTCCTGCAGCGTCGTGATGCCGGACTTCAGCGCTTCCAGCGCGCCGATCAGCACGCGCGCGCGTACCTCCTCGCGCGAGCGCTGCGGATAATTCGGCGGCACCGCGTGCAGGAGCCACGCCTCGAGCGGCATCGGCGCGAAGCAGCCCTTGAGCAGCGTGTCGTGCGAGTGGTAGTGCGCGCTGACCAGGCCAGGGATCGCGAGCATGTCCTTGGCCTCTACGACCCGGGCGTCCGGCGGCACGGCGATGTCTTGTCCGACAGACGTGATGCGCTCGCCGGTAACGACGATGTCGCGCACTGCCGGCCGCGGCTCGGGCGCGAGCGGATCGAGCACGCGCGCACCGCGCACGATTAGCGTCGGGCTCATCAATGCGTGTCGAACACCTGCTGGTACCGCGCCAGCAGGTTCTGCGGATCGCCCGCCGGCGGCGCGCCGAAGCGCAAGAGGCAGGCCATGAGGAGCAGCCGGGCCTTGGTCGAGGTGAGGTTGCGCCCGCCGATGAACGGGCCCTGCGGCGCGGTGAAGCCCTCGTTGTTGCCGCGGCCGACGATCGCGACCGGCATGCCGCGCTGCACCGCGGTCCTCAGCAGTCGCGTGCGCGAGGCGGAGGCGGCGGTGCCGTACGGCGAGTGGCCTTCGAGCACGAAGCCCGCGAGCGGGTAGCGGCGAGCGTTGCGCTCGATCAACGCCTGGAGATCGGCGTCGTCCTCGGCGTCTTCGTCCTCGGCGTAGTAGTTCGCCTCCTTCACGATGCTGACTTTCGGAATCGCCGCGCCAAGCAGCGCGCCCTCGGCGTCCTTCACGGCAGCGGGCAGGCGCGAGAGGTTCACTTCGGACTGCCAGGTGTGGCGCCGCGCGGGGATGTAGGTGAGCGTCGGCGGGCCTTCGTGCCCGACGGCGCCGAGGATGCCGCCGTGGCCGCCGGTGACGACGTAGCCGCCGGGCCGCGCGTCGCCCTTCTGCACGTCGCGCGCGGCGAAGATGCGCTGCTCCTGCACCAGCACCACGCCGAGGCGGTTGCGGCCCTGCTCGTCGGCCCAGGCGCGCGAGACGATGAGCTCGGTCGAGTCGACGAGGTTCTTGTCGCCCTCGTTGCCGATCATGCCGTGCACGCGCTGCGAGGAGTTGCCGCAGATCGGCAGCGTCGTGTCGATGAGCAGGTTCAGCCAGTACAGCGTCTCCTCGATGCGCGGGCTGCCCTGCGTCCAGATCGCCCCCGCGTACTTGCCGCTCGCGAGGATGCGCTGCACCTCGTTGGTGATCGTCGCGAGCGCCGGGCGCGGCGGCGACACGGCGAGGTGATAGGGCCGGTAGGGAAAGAAGTCGCGCCCCATCACCTCGGGCGGCTCGCCCTTCTTGTAGCCGCCCGGCGGCGTGACGCGATAGAAGTCGATCTCGGCGCGCGAAGCGATGAGGCTCGATCTTCCGTGGCCGTCGTAGCCGAGGCGGTCGATCTCCTCGAACAGCCGCTCGCCGCTCGGATAGAACGGCTGGCGCGAGCGCTCGGGCGGCGCCAGCGGCTCGGCGCCGTCGTCCTCCCAGGCGCGGCCGTCGGCCTGCACTGCCATATAGGGCAGCGGATAGAGCCCGTCCGCGGGCTCGAGCGTCACCTCGTACACCGGCATGTCGGCTGCGCCCGTGCGGCGCGGGTGGAAATTGCCCGCGGCGTCGAGATAGCCGTCGGGCGGGCCGTAGAGCTCGGCCGCGTCGCGCTCGAGCGGATGGGCGCTGAACTGCTCCACGTACAGCTTCACCGCCTTGGCGAGGCGCTGGGGCCTGAGCGCATCGAAGCGGATCGGCTGGCCGCTCTCGTCGCGCAGCAGCGCGAGGCCGCGGCTCGCGCGCGCCTTGTTGCTGGTCACGAGCGCCGCCGAATTGGTCACCGTGGCATTCGAACCGGCGATATGGGCGATGCGCGGCTTCATGCGGGCATCTTACCTCCCGTCGCGGCGCTTTCAATCAGACCAGAATTATGGTCTAATGCGCGATGGCCAAGATCCTGCCCATCTCCGAGGTCAAAGCGAAGCTGCCGGAACTCGTCACCCGGGTCGAGGAGCTCGAGGAAGAAATCATCGTCACGCGCAACGGCAAGCCCGCCGCGATGCTGGTGAGCTACGCCGACTACGAGCGGCTGAAGGAAACGCTCGACGTGCTGAGCGACCCGGAGCTGATGCGCCAGATCCGCGCGAGCGAGGCACATTTCGCCGCCGGCAAGAAGGGGCTGACATTCGAGGACGTTTTTGGCGAGCCGCTGGTCCCGGCCAAGCGCAGGCGCAAGTCGCGTAAGTAGTGGCGCGGTATCGAGCCGAGATCCCGCCGGATGTGGCTGAGGTCGTCAGTCATCTGTCCCCTGGACTCAAACGTTCGGTGCGATCCGCCGTGCGGGCACTGGCGCTGAACCCGAGAGCCGGCGAGCCCTTGCACGAAGCGCTCGAAGGTCTGTTCAAGTTCCGCGTCCGGCGGTATCGAATCGTTTATCGCATCCTGGAAGGCGCGCGCGTGATCCGAATCCTGGCCGTCGGAGACCGGCGGACCGTTTACGAGGAACTGGCGCGACTCTCGCGACAGGACAGCGGCGAGTCATGAAGTCGCATTTCGTTCACGTGCACTCGATGCGCCTCGCCACCGGCGAGGAGGTGCTGGTCGCGCGCGTGGTCGCGCCCGACGGCCGCGTCGGCTTCGGCTTCAGCTTTCGCGTCGATGCGACCGAGGCGCGCCACATGGCGGAATGGGACGCGGGCGTGCGCGCGGAGCGGCCGGCGTACGAGAGCCAGCTCGACCATCCGTGGGAGCGCGCGTGGCTTTCAGACGAGGAGATCGAGTGGCAGAGCGAGCCCGGATTCGGCGCGCTGCGCTGGGAGGGACGCTAGGTTGCAGCTGTAACCGTGCACGGCCGCGCTGTCGCGGCCAGGCAAAGGCGACCACCCAACATGGAGCGTTCAATGCATAGGGCCAGGTCATGAACTTGCGATTAGGCGGCAAATTGGCGCTGGTCACCGGCTCGACCAAAGGTATCGGCTTCGCTATCGCCGCAGCGCTGGCGCGCGAGGGGGCACTCGTCATCCTCAACGGCCGCTCGCAGGCATCGGTCGATGCGGCCCTCGGCCGCGTCCGCGAGCACGCGCCCGGCGCCGAGGTCGAGGGATTCGCCGGAGACCTGGCAACGGCTGCGGCCACCACGGCGCTCCTCGAGCGCGTGCCCACCGTCGACATCCTCGTGAACAACCTCGGCATCTTCGAGCCAAAGGCCTTCGAGGAGATCCCCGACGAGGACTGGCGGCGCTTCTTCGAGGTCAACGTGCTGAGCGGCGTGCGCCTTGCGCGCGCCTATCTCCCCGCGATGAAGCAGCGCAACTGGGGCCGCGTGGTATTCATCAGCAGCGAGAGCGCCATCCAGATCCCGGCGGAGATGATCCACTATGGCGTGACCAAGACCGCGCAGCTCGCGGTGTCGCGCGGCCTCGCCGAGAGCTGCGCCGGCACCGGCGTCACGGTGAACGCGGTGCTGCCCGGCCCCACGCGCTCCGACGGCGTCGAAGAATTCGTCGGCCAGCTGAGCGGCGGGCAGTCGTTCGCCGAGTTCGAGACGCGCTTTTTCGAGACGCTGCGGCCGAGCTCGCTCATCAAGCGCTTCGCCGAACCGGAGGAAGTCGCGAACCTGGTGGCCTACGTCTGCAGCCCGCTCTCGTCGGCGACCACCGGCGCGGCGCTGCGCGTCGACGGCGGCGTGGTGCGCTCGTGCTTCTGACGCCCGCCGCGTCGGCCGCCGTGCTGGCGGCGTTCCTCGCCTCGCTCGTCGAAGCGGTCGAGGCGCTGACCATCGTGCTCTCGGTAGCCACGGTACGCGGCTGGAAACCGGCCGGGCTCGGCGCGCTCGCCGGCACAGCCACCCTCGCGCTGATCGTGCTCCTGCTCGGCCCGTTCCTCGATCGCGTGCCGCTGCATGCGCTGCAGCTCGTCATCGGCGTTCTCCTCCTCCTCTTCGGCATGCGCTGGCTGCGCAAGGCGATCCTGCGCGCGGCAGGCGTCATCGCGCTGCACGACGAGGAGGAGGCGTTCGCCGCCGAGACCGCCGAGCTGCGCGCGCACACGGACCGGCTGAACTGGCTCGCCGGCCTCGCCAGCTACAAGGCGGTGCTGCTGGAGGGACTGGAGGTGGTGTTCGTGGTGATTGCCGTCGGCGCGGGACGCGGGCTTCTCGTCCCCGCGAGCATCGGCGCGCTTGCGGCCTGCGTGCTCGTCGCCGCGGTCGGCGTTGTCATTCACCGCCCGCTCGCGCGCGTCCCGGAGAACACGCTCAAGTTTGCCGTCGGCGTGATGCTCTCGGCTTTCGGCATCTTCTGGACCGGCGAAGGCCTCGGCGTGCCGTGGCCGGGCGAGGACCTTGCCATCCTCGGCTTCGGCGCGCTTCTCCTGATCGCGGCGCTGGCGGCGGTCAGGCTCGCGCGCCCGGCCGCAAGGGCCGCGGCGTGAAGGTCCTGCTCGAGCTTTTCGTCGACGACGGCATGCTCGCGCTCGCGCTGCTCGCAATTGTCGCGCTGGCGGCCTTCGTCGCTTGGACGATACCCGGGTTGGCTGCGGGCCTCGTGCTGCTCCTTGGCTGCGTCGGCGCGCTGCTCGGCAACGTGATCCGCGCCGCGCGGCGCTAGAACATTCGTACCCGTACTTGGCGAACTGGGGGGGCCAATCCTGCGGCCGCGACGCGTTAAGTGCGCTTAACGTCGAACTACAGTTGAAACAGGGACCGCCGGTTTGCGAAGATGCCGCCTCCACGAGCGAGGAGAGACCCAATGGGCAAGACGGTGAGCTTCAACCGGCCGGACGGCAAATCAG
Source organism: Burkholderiales bacterium (assembly GCA_035635495.1). Taxonomy (GTDB): domain Bacteria; phylum Pseudomonadota; class Gammaproteobacteria; order Burkholderiales; family SG8-39; genus SCGC-AG-212-J23. Next base: position 5,150 of record DASQAW010000043.1, on the reverse strand, counting down.
TGAATGGCTATCTCGCAGAGCCGGCGGGCGGCGCAAAGGCGCCCGGGATAGTCGTCATCCAGGAGTGGTGGGGCCTCAACGAGCAGATCAAGGGCGTCGCCGACAAGCTGGCCCAGGCCGGCTACCGCGCGCTGGTGCCCGATCTCTATCGCGGCAAGACAGCGGTCGACGCGAAGGAAGCGACCCACCTGATGACCGGCCTCAACTTCGCCGACGCCGCGACCCAGGACATCCGCGGCGCGGTCCAGTACCTGAAGAAGACCGGCAGCCCGAAGGTCGGCGTCACCGGCTTCTGCATGGGCGGCGCGCTCACCGTGCTTTCGGCGGTCAACGTCCCCGAGATGGACGTGGGCGTGATCTGGTACGGCTATCCCCCGCTCGACTACGTCGACGCCTCGAAGATCAAGGCGCCGCTGCTCGGGCACTGGGCGACGCAGGACCAGGCCTTCGCCATCAGCGGCGTCGACGAACTCGAGAAGAAGCTGCGCGCGGCGAACGTCAAGTTCGAGTTCCACCGCTACAACGCCAAGCACGCGTTCGCCAACGAGACGGCCGACTCGAAGGGGCTCGACATGCTGAAGTACGACCCCAAAGCCGCCGAGCAGGCGTGGAAGCGCACGATGGACTTCCTCGCCAAGCACCTTAAATGATGCAATCCCTCGTCGTCATCGCCTTGGCCGCGGTCGCCGTCGGCGCCGTTGCTGCTCCAGCCGAGCGCTCGCAGGACCGCTGGAACCTCGCCGACCTCTACCCCTCCGTCGAAGCCTGGAACCAGGACGCGCAACGTGTCGAGGCGCAGCTCGCCGATATCGCCGCCTGCCGCGGCCACCTCGGCGATTCCGCCAAGCGCCTGCGCGAGTGCCTCGACCTGCGGTCCGAGGTGCTCAAGCGCTTCTTCCGCCTCGGCGTCTACGCCAACGAGCTATACGCCGAGGACACCGGGCAGTCGTCGAGCCTGGCGCTGCGCCAGCGGACCCAGGTGCTCGGCTCGAAGCTGAGCGAGGCCGCCTCGTTCGTAAGCCCCGAGGTGCTCGCGGTCGGCCGCGCGAAGATCGACGCGTTCCTCAAGGAAGAGCCGCAGCTCGCCACCTACCGGCAGAGCCTGGACGACATCCTGCGGATGGCGCCGCACACGCTCGACCTCGCCGGCGAGGCGCTGGTCGCCTCGTTCCAGCTCGCCGCGGGCCAGTCGGGGAGCCTGTACACCAGCTTCGCGAACGCGGACATGCCGTGGCCGACGGTAAAGCTCTCGGACGGGACCGAGGTGAAGCTCGACCAGTCCGCCTACGCCAAGCACCGCGAGGCGGCGAACCGCGACGACCGCAAGCTCGTGATGGATTCGTTCTTCGGCAAGTTCAAGGAGTTCGAACGCACCATGGGCGTCGCCTTCTATGGATCGCTCAAGGAGGACACGGTCTACACCAACGTGCGCAAGTATCCCGACAGCATCACGCGCGCCCTCGACCGCAACCACGTGCCCCGCGCGGTGTACGACGCCCTCGTAAGAGCGACCAACGACAACCTGCCGACGCTGCACCGCTATTTCCGGCTGCGCGCGAAGATGCTCGGCGTCACCGACATGCGGTACTACGACATCTACCCGCCGCTCGTGAAATCGGGGCGCAGCTACCCGATCGACGAGGGCGTGCAGATGATGCTGGCCGCGGTGAAGCCGCTCGGCGACGAGTACCTCGCGGCGCTGAAGAAGGGCGTCGAGAACCGCTGGATGGACGTGTATCCGCGCCCGCGCAAGCTTTCCGGCGCCCACATGGCGGGCGCCGCCTACGACGTCCATCCCTACCTGCTGCTCAACCACAACGACAACTATGCGTCCGTGTCCACGCTCGTCCACGAGTGGGGCCACGCGATGCATTCGCACTTCTCCAATCGAGCGCAGCCCTTCCCCAACGCGCGCTACGCGATCTTCGTGGCGGAGATCGCCTCCACGCTCAACGAGGCGCTGCTGCTCGACTACGCGCTGAAGACGGCGAAGAGCGACGACGATCGCCTGCTTTATCTCGGCTCGGCGCTGGAGGAGCTGCGCGGCACGTTCTTCCGCCAGGCGATGTTCGGCGAATTCGAGCAGCGTGTGCACGCGCTCGTGGACTCGGGGCAGCCGGTCACCGGCGAGCAGCTGACGAAGATCTACGGGGAGCTTTTGCGCCGCTACCACGGCGACGCGGTCAAGATCGACGAGCTCTACGCGATCGAGTGGGCCTACATCCCGCACTTCTACAACTCGTTCTACGTCTACCAGTACGCGACTTCCATCGCCGCCTCTTCACTCTTCGCGGAAGCGATCCTGCAGGGCAAGCCTGGCGCGCGCGAGCGCTACCTCAAGCTCATCTCCGCGGGCGGCTCGGACTACCCCTACGAGCTCGTGAAAGCCGCCGGCGTCGACCTCGCCACAGCGGAGCCCTACAGCGCGCTGGTGAAGCGCATGAACCGCATCATGGACGACATCGAAGCCATCATCGCGCGGAAGAAGTAACTCGTATCGACGGCGAACCGCAGCCTTGCGTGATTCGTCAGCGGCGAGCCCGGACTGCGACGATGATTTTTTCCAGGCGCGAGCGCGAGAGCTCGTCGGGGCGCGGGGTGGAGGCGGTGTCGAGGAGCCAGCGTTCGATATCGGCGGGAGAGGCGGCGGCACCGGGGCGGCGGTTTTCCATGGCGATCTTCAGCGCCTGCATTTTGAGCAGGCGCCGCGCCGCGGCGAACTCGGCGGGGCCGTCGATGCCGCAGGCGACTTCGAGGTTGAGGAGCGTATCGGCCAGGGGCTCGCGCTTCGCGGCGGCGGCGCCGCGGAAACGCACGTCCATGGCGGCTTTCCAGGGAGCGGGGAGGTCCGCGAGGGCGCTCCAGCGGGCTTCCAGGTCGGGCGCGGGCTCGGCGGCGGCTTCGCGCTCGTCGCATAGGCGCGTCGCGGCGATGAGGGCATCGAAGCGCGCTTGCGCCACGTGGTCGGCGATGTCGCGCAGGCGCTTTGACGCGGCATCGCGAGCGGCGCGATAGCGGGCTTCCAGCCGCGCGGCGTGCGGCCCTGTCACTCGGGCGCTGGCTTGCCAGGAGGTGTCGGCGGCGGCGAGGGCGCGCTTGGTGTCGCCTGCGCTGCGGGCGGAATTTTCGGCGGGCGGGGCGGCGAGGCTATCGATGATCGCTTCGCGCGCCTTGATCGGGGCGTCCGCTTCGGATTCGCGGGCAGCGCGCTCGGCGTCGCGTGCGCTGAATACGGCATCGGTGGCCGCCTTGAACGCGGTCCACAGCGCATTCTCCTCGCGCCGGGGCAAAGACAGGGCCTTGGCGTGGGCTTGCCATTGCGCTTGCAGCGCACGCGCCTTGTCGATCGCACCCCGCTCGAGCGGCTTGGATTCGCCGAGCGTCTTCGCGGCGGCAATGAGTCGCTCGCGCTCCTGGGTCGCATCGCGATACGCCTGCGTCAGCGGGGCTTCCAGGGCCTGGAGGGTTGCCGCGAAACGCGCGCTCACGGCCTGGTCGCCCTTTTGGGCATCGCGCGGCACCGTGTGCTCCACCGGCCCTAATTTACGCCAGGCGATTTTTGCCTCTTCGAGAGTCCGGGCAAGCGCGCGCGAGTCGGGCTGGCTTGCGCCGGCCTTGAGGAGGTCGTCGATGATGCGGTTGCGGGCGGCGAGGTTTTCCTGGCGCGCGGCCTTGAGCTTGTCCAGATGCGCCGCCACCGGCGCGTAGGCGGCCTTCAAGGCGCCGTCGAAAGCGAGCCACAAGGTCTTGCTGGTCGCGCCGCCGAGCTTGTCCAGCTCCTTCCAGCGCTGGCGCAGCTTCTCGATCGCGTCGGCATGCGCCTTGAGCGCAATTTTTTCCCCGGCCATCCCGGCGAGCCCCTGCGCTTCGGCGACCAGCTCCTCGCGCCGCTGTCCGCCGCTCCAGCGCTGCCATTCGCGCAGGCGCAGCTGTTCTTGGCGCAGGGATTCGATGCGCCGGGTGAGCGCGGCATCCACCGGGCCGGCCTTGAGCGCGACGTCGATCTGCGTGATCAGCCGCGTCAGCTCCGCGACCTGTCCCGCGGCGTGCGCCGCTTCGGCCTGCTCCACATGGCGCTGCATTTGGGCCAGGCGCCGTTTCCTTCGCTCGGCGCTGAGCTCCCCTTCGTGCGTTCGGCGCGCTTCGCGCTCGCGTCGGCGCTCTTCGCCGCAAGCATTGCGCCACTCGGAAAAGCGATGCGTGAGCAGAGCCTGCAATGCGCCGTCCGGGACCTCCGGAAAGCTGCGCCATTGCTCGATCTTCGTCTTTTCCTCGGATTCGTCCGCAAAGCCGGCGACGGGCAAAGACCGCAGGAACTCGGCGCGCTGCACGACGCTCGCGGCGAGCGCCAGCGCGCGATTAGCAGCATCGATTTTCTCGGTGCGGCGTGGATCACCGGCCGCGCCGGCGGCGTCGGGCACCTCGTTCAGCAGTTGCAGCAGGGCTGCCGCCTGCTCGGCTGTCGCGCTGGAAGGCTTCGGCGATGCCGGCGCCACCGCGCCTGCCGCCACGCCGGCGAGCCCTGCCGTCAGGGCGTGGATCACGGCATCCGCGGCGGCGAGCCAGCGTGCGAGCGCCTGTCCGGCCTCGCCGCGTTCGCGCACCCTCGCGCCGAGTCGCGAGCGCACCGCCGCGAACTCGCTCGCCAGCGCCTGGTCGGGCAAGGCTTCGCTCAGCGCCGCCCAGGCACGGTCCAGCTCGACGAGGCGATTGGCCGGAATGCTCTCCTGCTCGAGCAGGCTGTGCGCAGCGGCGATCAGGACCGGGGCTTGCGCGAGGGCTTCGCGCCGGGCGACCGCCGCCGCCCAGCGCGACTTCGCCGCGCGATACAGCCGCTTGTCCTGATCCCGAAATTCGCGCGCCGCCTGCTTCATTGCAGCCTCCTGCGTGAGCGCCGCGAGCGCGGCGAGCTTCAGGTCGACGCCAGGGGCCTGGTGCGCCAATTGCAGCAGCGCGCGGTCGTCTCCTTCTGCCGCATGGAGCCTTTCCCGCCAGCCTTGCAGCTCGGCTTCGGTAATCGGCGTCGCCGCTGCTGGCAGGGGCGCCGCGTCCTTCTTGAATAGGTTGTCGAACATGCCTACTTGTTGAGGTGCCTGTCGAGAAACTCCATCGTGCGCTTCCAAGCGAGCTCGGCGGCCTGCGGATTGTAC
>DASQAW010000042.1:0-2257 GCA_035635495.1 Burkholderiales bacterium | reverse complement strand
GCAGCGCGCGAACACCTGCCCGACCGGATGGATGCCCATCGGGAACGAGATGTGCGCGCGATCGCCCGGCTCGGCGCCCGCGCAGTCGTAGGTCCGCGCGAACGCTTCGCGCCCATAGTCCATGTCGCGGAAGCTGCGCGGATAGAAGAGCGGCTGGCCCGTCACGCCGCCCGAGCGCCAGAACTCGCAGATGCCCTCCGCCGCGGGCACGCAGAACTCGTTGTAGAACTGCTGGTCGGTGAGCGAACGCAGCATGTCCTTGTCGAGGATCGGGATGCGCCGCCATTCGTCCGGATCGTCGAGCCGCTCGAGGTCGATGTGCTCGAGCTTCGAGCGCCAGAACGGGGCGCGCCTGGCCTGCTCGACCGCGAAGCGCTTGCGCTCGGTCTGGATGCGGCGGATCTCGGCGCGCGATTTAGGCAGCTTCAGCGGCATGGATCAGCGACGCACGGGCTCGCCACACGCCGCACAGACGCTCGCCCTCGGCGTGCGCAGCGGCTTGCCGCATTTCGTGCAAGGCGGGCCGTACAGTGCGGCGCGATGATGCGAGAGCGCGTTCGCGTCCGTTTCCCGATACCCGGTCAGCGCCTGATATTTGGCGAGCGCCATGTAGCGAAATACGCTTGTCGGCGCGGGGCGCAGCCGGTTGATCGAGTCATCGCCCGATCCCAGCAGCGGCGCCAGGCTTTGCCACTCGTCTTCATCGAGCATCGCCGCGTCTCTCCGACACCGCCAGCACCATTGCGTGATCGGCATGCCCCTAGATCTGCTTGAGGATGCCGATGAAGCGCTTCTGCTTCTCGTACGCCGGCCCCTTGCCGGTCATGGTGGCCAATCGCTGCTCTTTGGCCGGCGTGTTCTCGGGGATCTCCTGGTGCGCGCTGGCGAGCATCGCCTCGTAGTCGGCGCCCACCGGGCAGACGTCGGCGCAGCGGCGGCAGCCGGTGATGACGCCCGAGCCGCGCAGGATGCTCTGCCAGAGGTTGAAGCTCGTCTCGGAGCGCAGCAGCTGTTTTCGGGTCACTGCGTCCCCTGCCTCAACTATCTTTTCCAAATGCTCCGACAGCTGCGCGAAGCCGTGCGGCGAGCGGAAGCGGTCGCACGCCGGCCAGTCGCGCTCCCATTCCTGCACCGCGTCGGCGGGACAGGTCTTGAGGCAGCGGCCGCAGGTCGGGCCGAGGCAAAGCGCTTCCTTCATCGGCTGGTCGCATTCGACCGGCACTGAGCAAAGCACCGCGGTGAGGATGACGCGCGGGCCGTATTCCGGCGTCAGCAATTGAAGGTTGAGGCCCAGCGTGCCCATTCCCGCCTCCACCGCCGCATGCGGCAGCGAGAGCATCGGCTCGATGTGTTCCTCCGGCTGATTGTCATAGCGCGAGGGATCCACATGCGTCGGCGGCACGATGATCGCCGGGTAGCCGCAGTCCTCGAGCCAGTAGACCAGCTCGAGCGACGTTTCTTCCAGGTGCGTCAGCGCCAGCTCGTCGTTGTAGTACTTGTGCCGGTCGTCCCAGCGCCGGATGCGCGCCACGCCGTCGTTCAGGCGCTTGGCGAGGACGATGGCGCGGCCGCCGTCGAGCTGGGTGATGTGCGCGGTGTCGAGCCGCGCGCCGTCGGCGATGCCGACCAGGTCGGCGCCGAGCTCGCGCGCCTTGGCCTTAATCTCGGCTGCTGTCAGCGATTTCCGGTAGATCTCCACGCCGTTCCTGTTCCTTCTGCTGGCGCTTGAACTCCTGCAGCTGCTTCGCAACCATCCCCTTGTAGCCCTCGGGTCCGACCCAGCGCGCGTTCCACTCCGACAGGCCCGCGCCGGGGTTCCCGGTTTTGCGCGCCTGCTGCCACTGCTTCTGGATCGCGGTCTTCTCCGGCGTGCGCTCCGGAATCACCTTCTGCACTTCGGCGAGATGCGCGTGGTAGTCGTTGCCCACCGGACACACCGCGAGGCAGCGCGGGCAGTCGCCGAAGGAGCCGACGACGCGCAGCAGGCCCTGCCAGAAGCCGAACAACTCGCGCTGCTTCAACATGTTTTTTCTTTGGGAACCAGGGGCATCGATCACGCGCTCCATGAACTGCAGCATCGTCATGAAGCCGAACTCCTGCGCCTCGGTGGCGCAGGCGCGCTTGTCGATGCCCCAGTGCAGCACCGCGTTCGGCGGACACGAGTGCAGGCAGCGACTGCACGATTCGCCGATGCATACCTGCTCGGTGATGCGCTGGTCGGGTTCGAGCTCGAGCTCGGTAAGCACGCCCGTGAGGT
>DASQAW010000041.1:0-2590 GCA_035635495.1 Burkholderiales bacterium | reverse complement strand
GCGGTTGTCGAGCGCCTTCTCCAGGCCGTGCACCTGGCTTTCCTTGTGGAAGCGCGCCACCTCCACCGGCATCTTGGGCGTGCTGAACACCTTGCTGAAATCGAGCCCGCGCGCCTTCCAGTGCTCGATGCCTTGCCGTGTGTCGAGCAGCTCGGTGTGGCCGATCAGGTCGTCCAGCTTGCGCGCGCCCAGGCGCGCCATCAGCTCGCGCACTTCCTCGGCGACGAAGAAGAAGTAGTTCACCACGTGCTCGGGCTTGCCTTCGAACTTCCTGCGCAGCACCGGGTCCTGGGTGGCCACGCCTACCGGGCAGGTATTGAGGTGGCACTTGCGCATCATGATGCAGCCTTCGACCACCAGCGGCGCGGTGGCGAAGCCGAACTCGTCGGCGCCGAGGATCGCGCCGACCACCACGTCGCGGCCGGTCTTCATCTGGCCGTCCACCTGCACCGCGATGCGCCCGCGCAAGCGGTTCAGCACCAGCGTCTGCTGCGTCTCGGCGAGCCCGAGCTCCCACGGCGTGCCGGCGTGCTTGATCGACGACCAGGGGCTCGCGCCCGTGCCGCCGTCGTGGCCCGCGATGGTGACGTGGTCCGACTTTCCTTTCGCAACGCCGGCAGCAATGGTGCCGACGCCGACTTCGGAGACCAGCTTCACCGAGATCAGCGCCTGCGGGTTCGAGTTCTTCAGGTCGTGGATGAGCTGCGCCAGGTCCTCGATCGAATAGATGTCGTGGTGCGGCGGCGGCGAGATCAGCTCGACGCCGGGCGTCGCGTAGCGCAGCTCGGCGATGTACTCGGAGACCTTGCGGCCGGGAAGCTGTCCGCCCTCGCCCGGCTTCGCGCCCTGGGCGATCTTGATCTGCAGCATCTCGGCGCTCGCCAGGTATTCGGCGGTGACGCCAAAGCGCCCGGAAGCGACCTGCTTGATCTTCGACTTGAGCGAGTCGCCCTCGCGCAGCGGAATGTCCACCTCGACGCGGCCTTTGCCCAGCCGCGATTGGAGCGATTCGCCCGCCTTGACCGGTGCGTAGCGCCGGCGGTCCTCGCCGCCCTCGCCGGTGTTCGAGCGCCCGCCGATGCGGTTCATGGCGATGGCGAGCGTGGTGTGCGCCTCCGTCGAGATCGAGCCGAGCGACATGGCGCCGGTCGAGAAGCGCTTCACGATCTCGGCGGCGGGCTCGACTTCCTCGAGCGGCACCGGCTTGTCGGGGAAGCGGAACTCGAACAGGCCGCGGAAGGTCATGTGGCGCCGCGACTGGTCGTTGATCAGCGCCGCGAACTCCTTGTACGTCGTAGAGGAGTTTGCGCGCGAAGCGTGCTGCAGCTTCGCGATCGCATCCGGCGTCCAGGTGTGGTCCTCGCCGCGCACGCGCCAGGCGTACTCGCCGCCGGCGTCGAGCATGGTGGCGAGCACCGGGTCGCGCTCGTCGAAGGCGGCCTGGTGCACGCGCAGCGCCTCCTCGGCAACCTGGAAGACGTCGATGCCCTCGATGTTGGAAGCAGTGCCGGTGAAATACTTCTCGACCATCGACTTCGCCAGGCCGACCGCCTCGAACTGCTGCGAGCCGGTGTAGGACATGTAGGTCGAGATGCCCATCTTGGACATCACCTTCTTGAGTCCCTTGCCGATCGCCTTGGTGTAGTTCTTGACCGCCTTCGCCTTGTCGGGCGCGGACGCGAGGACCGTTTCGAGCGCGAGGTACGGATGCACGGCTTCGGCGCCATAGGCGCCTAGCAGCGCGAAGTGATGCACCTCGCGCGCGCTGCCGGTCTCGACGACCAGGCCGGTCGACGTACGCAGACCTTTGCCCACCAGGTGCTGATGGATCGCCGAGAGCGCGAGCAGCGCCGGGATCGCCACGCGCTCGCGATCGATCAGCCGGTCCGAGATGACGATGATCGAGTAGCCCGAGCGCACCGCATCCTCCGCCTGCGCGGCGAGCGAGGCGAGGCGCGCCTCGACCGCTTCCCGGCCCCAAGCGACCGGATAGGCAATGTCCAGCTCGCAGGACTTGAACTTGCCGCCGGTGTAGCGCTCGATGTGGCGGATCTTCTCCATCTCGTAGAAGTCGAGCACCGGCTGGCCCACTTCGAGGCGCAGCGGCGGGTTCAGCTCGTCGATGCCCAGCAGGTTCGGCTTCGGCCCGATGAACGAGACGAGCGACATCACCAGCTCCTCGCGGATCGGATCGATGGCCGGGTTCGTGACCTGCGCGAAGAGCTGCTTGAAGTAGTGGTACAGCGTCTTGTTCTTGTTGGACAGCACCGCGAGCGGCGAGTCGTTGCCCATCGAGCCGACCGGCTCCTCGCCGTTGGCGAGCATCGGCTGCAGGATGAACTTCAGGTCCTCCTGCGTGTAGCCGAAGGCCTGCTGCCGGTCGAGCAGCGGCACGCGCGACCTGTACGGCTGCGGCTTCTCGCTCTCGACTTCGTCGAGCTTGACGCGGATGCGCTCGATCCACTCGGCGTAGGGCTTCGTGCCCGCGAGGTGGTCCTTCAGCTCCTTGTCGTCGACGATGCGGCCCTTCTCCAGGTCGACCAGGAACATCTTGCCCGGCTGCAGCCGCCACTTCTTGACGATGCGCTCT
>DASQAW010000040.1:0-3599 GCA_035635495.1 Burkholderiales bacterium | reverse complement strand
CGCAGCGGCGAGCTGTCGTAGACCTTGCGCGTGACGATGCCGTCGCGCTCGAGCTGGCGCAGCTGCGCCGTGAGCACCCGCTTGCTGATGCAGTAACCTGGTGACGTTCCGGTCCCTACTATACAACGGGGCAGGAGCGCCCTAGAGTGGCCGCATCCCGACTGGAGACTGAAATGATCGCATTGAACGTCAACGGCAAGCGCATCGAGGTCGATGCCGAGGCCGACACGCCGCTGCTCTGGGTGCTGCGCGACTACCTCGACATGACCGGCACCAAGTTCGGCTGCGGCATGGCGCTGTGCGGCGCCTGCACGGTCCACGTCGACGGCCAGCCGACGCGAAGCTGCGTCACGCCCGCCTCGGCGGTGGCCGGAAAGGGCATCACGACGATCGAGGCGATCGGCGCGACGAAGGCCGGCAAGGCGGTGCAGGACGCCTGGGTCGCGGAGAACGTGCCGCAGTGCGGCTACTGCCAGTCGGGCCAGGTGATGAGCGCCGCCGCGCTCCTCGCCGCCAAGCGCAACCCGAGCGACGCCGACATCGATAGCGCGATGTCCGGAAACATCTGCCGCTGCGCCACCTACCCGCGCATCCGCGCCGCCATCAAGCGCGCCTCAAGGGGGCTAGCATGATCACCAACGTCAGCCGCAGGGATTTTTTCAAGGCGTCGGGCGCCCTCGTCCTCGCGGTTTCCTTTCCCGGAAAAGTCTTTTCTCAGGCCCAGAGCGCTTTCTCGCCCAATGCATTTGTCAGGATCGGCTCCGACAACACCGTCACCGTGATCGTGAAGCACCTCGAGATGGGGCAGGGCACCTACACCGGGCTGCCGACGCTCGTCGCCGAGGAGCTCGACGCCGACTGGTCGCAGATCCGCGTCGAGGGCGCGCCGGCCGACGCGGGCCGCTACAACAATCTCTTCTGGGGATCGGCGCAGGGCACCGGCGGCAGCACCGCGCTCGCCAATTCCTACGAGCAGCTGAGAAAGGCCGGCGCCACCGCGCGCGCCATGCTGGTCGCCGCGGCTGCGCAGAAATGGGGCGTGCCCGCCTCGCAAATCACCGTTTCGAAAGGTGTGGTTCAACATCAGAAAGGCAAACTGACGTTCGGCGAGCTTGCGGCCGATGCCGCAAACCAGCCGGTGCCGGCCGAAGTTGCGCTCAAGGATCCGAAGGACTTCGCCTACATTGGCAAGCCCGCGGCGCGCACCGACGCGCGCGCCAAGTCGAACGGCAGCGCGATGTTCACGCAGGACGTGAAGCTGCCGGGCCTGCTCACCGCCGTGGTGCTGCATCCCGAGCGCTTCGGCGCGAAGCTCAAGAGCTTCGACGCCGCGAAGGCAAAAGCAGTCAAGGGCGTGGTCGATGTGGTCGCCTTCTCCACGCCGGCGACGAACGGCGTCGCAGTGCTCGCCAGGGACTACTGGAGCGCGAAGAAAGGCCGCGACGCGCTCACCGCGGAGTGGGACGAGACCGGCGCCTTTCGCCTGGGCTCGGCCGAGATCATGGCCGAGTACAAGAAGCTCGCCGTCACGCAGGGCACCGTGGCGCGCAAGGACGGCGACGTCGAGCGCGCGCTCAAGGACGCGCCGAGGACGCTCGAGGCCGCCTACGAGTTCCCGTACCTCGCGCACGCCAGCATGGAGCCGATGAACTGCGTGGTGAAGCTCGACGCCAATAGTGAAAAGGCGGGCTGCGAGATCTGGAACGGCGAGCAGTTCCAGACCGTCGACCAGGCGGTGGTGGCGAAGCTCCTCGAACTCAAGCCCGAGCAGGTGAGGCTCAACATGCTCTACGCCGGCGGCAGCTTCGGCCGGCGCGCCAACCCGCAGTCCGACTTCGTGCTGGAAGCGGCGGCCATCGCAAAAGCGATCGGCGGGCGTGCGCCGGTGAGGCTCGTCTGGGGTCGCGAGGACGACATGCGCGCCGGCTATTACCGGCCGATGTACTACCACTCGCTCGAAGCGGGCCTCGACGCGCGGGGCAGGCTGATCGCGTGGCGCCACAGCATCGTCGGCCAGTCGATCCTCGCCGGCACCGCGTTCGAACCGATGCTGGTGAAGAACGGCGTCGACGCCACCTCGGTGGAAGGCGCCGCCACCCTGCCCTACGCGATCCCGAACCTCGCCGTCGACCTGCACTCGCCGAAGATCGGCGTGCCGGTGCAGTGGTGGCGCTCGGTCGGCTCGACGCACACCGCCTTCGCCACCGAGTGCTTCCTCGACGAGGTCGCGCGCGCCACGAAGAGGGACCCGTTCCAGCTGCGCCGCGCGCTCCTCGGCAAGCACCCGCGCCACAAGGCGGTGCTCGAGCTCGCCGCGCAGCAGGCGGGCTGGGGCAAGCCGCTCGCCGGAGGCAAAGATGCGGGCCGCTCGCGCGGCATCGCGGTGCACGAGTCGTTCAATACCTTCGTCGCCCAGGTGGCGGAGATCTCGAGGAAGAAAGACGGCTCCCTCAGGCTCGAGCGCGTCGTCTGCGCAGTCGACTGCGGCGTCGCCGTCAACCCGAACATCATCGCCATGCAGATGGAGTCGGGCATCGGCTACGGCCTGTCCGCCGCGCTAACGGGCGCGATCACGCTGAAGGACGGCCGCGTCGAGCAGTCCAACTTCCACGACTACCCGGTGCTGCGCATCAACCAGATGCCGCGGGTCGAGGTCCACATCGTTGCTTCAAAGGAGAAACCGAGCGGGGTCGGCGAGCCCGCCACGCCGGTGATCGCGCCGGCGCTCGCGAACGCGATCCTCGCGCTCGGCGGCAAGCCGGTGCGGGCGCTGCCGCTATCGGCCCAGGGAATTACCTTTTCTTGAAGAAGTTCCGGCGCGGGGCCGCGGCCGGCACCGGGCGCTCGTCCTTGTGCCGGAAGCTGATGCGGCCGCGGGTCAGGTCGTACGGCGAGATCTCGAGCGAGACCTTGTCGCCGGCGAGGATCCGGATGCGGTGCTTGCGCACCTTGCCCGAGGCATAGGCGAGCACCTTCGCGCCATTCGCCATCTCGACGCGGAACTGGGTGTTGGGCAGCACTTCCTGCACGACGCCGTCCATGGTGAGCATGTCTTCTTTAGCCATGCAGCCAGTATGAGGCTTGCGCCGGCCTGCGACCGGCGCGAAAGAGCTTTATTCCCAGGGTCGAACGATTCGTTGGCTTTTGGGTCCAAATATGTGATACATCAATGAGTAAGCCACACGGAGCCCAGGCTCACCGGCAAATCCCTGCTGATCCCTCGCTTCGCTGTCCTTCGGAACAGGATCGGTCATGCAGGCAGGCAAGGAAGCATTCAGGGCGCGACGCTCCGCCGCCTGGACCCGGGAGCGCATCGGCAACCTCAACAAGCAGGAAATCCAGCAGTTGCGCGCCAACGCCGGAAACCTGGGCGAGCAGGAGGTAGTGACGCTGTGCGATGAAGCGCTTCGTTCTCTGCCCAAAGGCGCCGGCAAGGGCAGCGCGGTATCAGCGAAGAATGCAAAGACACGCCGGCTGATCGCGCGCGGCAAGGCCTTCGAAGCGCGTGGCGTGTACCTCAACGACGTGCGCGGCAGCTGGGGCGGGGTGCGCAGCTCCGACGGCATGGTGGTCATGAGCCTGTGGGCAGACGCGGTCAA
>DASQAW010000039.1:0-3085 GCA_035635495.1 Burkholderiales bacterium | reverse complement strand
CCGACGCGCTCGCCTTCGGGCGAGGTCAGCCGCCGGGTGCCGACGTTGAGCTCCCAGCCGAGGAAGCGATAGCCGCGGGCGTTGCGCATGCTTTTCTGCGGCAGCAGCTCGCGCGCGAGCCGGGAGCGGCGCAGCACGCTGCGGATCCGGGCCAGGAGCTCGCGCGGGCTGAAGGGCTTGGTCAGGTAGTCATCGGCGCCGAGCTCGAGGCCCATCACCCGGTCGGCCTCGTCTTTCTTGCCCGTGACGATGATGATCGGCACCTCCGATTCCGCGCGCAGCCTGCGCGCGAGCTGCATGCCGTCCTCGCCGGCGAGCCGCAGGTCGAGCACCACGAGATCGATGACGCGCTCGGAGAGCGTCTGCGCCATCTCGGCGCCGGTCGCGACCGCGGTCACCTGCAGGTCGTTGCTGGCCAGGTATCCGGACATCAGCTCGCGCATCGCCGGGTCGTCGTCGATCGCAAGGATATGCTGCGTGCCCATGGTCGTTGCCGCTCCATGCAAGAGTGACAACGCAACCCTAAACAGGGCGGGTGTCGCCGATGTTTCGCGCCTGTTACGGCCGTAACACCGTGTTCCGGGCCGGCGGCGCCATGAACTCCGGTCCTACGGGATCCGTGATCCGCTCGCGCAGCACGCGGTCGATGTCGGCCTTGACGTCGGCGCCGAGCGACCAGCCGCCCACGTCCGAGACCGGCCCGAGCTGGCTGGGATGGCGCGCCCCCCAGAGCGCGGCGGTGACGCCCTGATCGAGCATCCAGCGCACCGCGAGATGGATCACGTGCCGGGCGTGGCGGTATTGGGCGAGCAGCTCGAGACGCTGGACGGCGGCGAGATACTGGTCGAAGCGCGGCTGCCGGAATTTCGGGTCACTCTGTCGCAGATCGTCCCCGCTGAACGCCGTGTCGCGCCGCATGCGCCCTGAGAGCAGTCCCCGGCAGAGCGCGCCGTAGCCGAGCACCGCGATCCGGTTCCTGCGGCAATACGGCAGGATCTCCCTCTCGATGCCGCGCTCGAACAGGTTGTACGGCGCCTGCAGCGCGTGCAGCGGCGCCACGCGCCGGAAGGCCTCCATCTGCTCGACCGAGAAATTGCTGACCCCGACGGCGAGGATCTTTCCCTGCCGGTAGAGCTCGGCCATGGCGGACGCCGTCTCCTCGATCGGCACGAGCGGATCGGGCCAGTGCACCTGATAGATATCGATGTAGTCGGTGCGCAGGCGCGTGAGCGACTCGTCCACTTCGCGCAGGATGCGCGCGCGGCTCGCGTTGCGGAACAGCGCTCCGTCGCGCCATTCCAGGCCCACCTTGGTGGCAATCACGGCGCGCGAGCGCAGTCCCGGGGCGGAAAGCGCCTTGCCGACGACCTCCTCGGAGTGGCCGAAGCCGTAGGCCGGCGCCGTGTCGATGAGGGTGATGCCTCGGTCGAGGGCGGCGTGGATCGTCCAGATGGATTCCATCGTGTCGCTGCCGCCCCACTTCCAGCCGCCGATGGCCCAGGTGCCGAGCGCGATGCGCGAGACTTCGAGGCCGGTGCCGGGAATGGCGGCGAATTCCATGTTGAGGTCGAGAAACTTGGCGCGGCTGCCCATCTTCGGCGGGCTCCTATCGTGTGCTGTCGTAGTCGTTCTGGTTGCGCATGCGGTCCTTGATGTGCTCCTGCCACGCGGCTTTGGCGCCGCCGGCCTCGGGGCTGTCCCACGGCTCGAGGTTGGTCTCGGCCTGGCTGCGCTCGCCGCAGGCCGCCTGCCCGAGCGCGGTGGCACAGAGAACGATCGTCAGCAAAAGCATACGCACGGTCCGAATGCTGATCCGCGCGTATGGCGGTCGCGTTTCGCGGCCCGGCAGCGGGGTTACCGGTGAAACACCGCCGTAGCCAAATTCACATGGCGGCGCCGTAGATTGGCGCCATGACGTTCCGCATTCTCAGCATGGTGATTGCGCTTTGCGGCTTGGTAACGCTAGCCAACGCGCAACAGACTCAGGTCGCGCGCGGCCAATACCTGGCGCAAGCGGGCGACTGCATTTCGTGTCATACGGCGACCGGCGGAGCGGCTTTCGCGGGAGGCTATCGCCTGGACACCCCGTACGGCTATCTGCTGGCGCCCAATATCACGCCGGATGCGGAGACCGGAATCGGCAGCTGGTCGGCCGACGACTTCTATCGCGCGATGCACGACGGCCTGAACAAGCGCGGCGAATACATGTATCCCGCGATGCCCTACGACTTCTATACGAAGATGACGCGGCAGGACAGCGACGCGATCTATGCCTACCTGCGGACCGTGAAGCCGGTGCGCAATGCCGTCGACGTCGACCACCTGCGCTTCCCGTTCAACCAGCGCCTGTCGATGGCGGCCTGGCGCGAGCTCTACTTCACTGCGCGCACCTACGAGGCGGATCCGGCAAAACCCCCGTCATGGAATCGCGGCGCCTACCTGGTCGAGGGCCTCGCCCATTGCAGCGGCTGTCATTCGCCCCGCAACAGCATGGGTGCCATCGAGAAAGACAAGGAATTCACCGGCGCGGGCATCGACGGCTGGTTCGCCCTGAACCTCAGCTCGGATATCGCTACCGGCCTCGGGACATGGACCGCCGCCGAGATTGCCACCTACCTGAAGACCGGCACCTACGGCGGCAAGACGACGGTGCTCGGCCCGATGGCCGAAGTGGTGCAAAACAGCACCAGCCATCTGACCGCTGCCGACCTCGCGGCGATCGCGGAATACCTCAAGTCGCTGCCGGCCGATTCCACGTTGCGCGCCGGCCGGCAGATCCTGTATCCCGAACGGCAGCGCGGTGCGTCGGTCTACGCCAGCTATTGCACGGGCTGCCACCAGGCGGACGGGCGCGGCATTCCGGGAAGGTTTCCGCCGCTCGCCGGCAATCCGGTGGTGACTGCGCAAGACCCGGGCAATGTCTTCAAGGTGATCCTGGGCGGCATTCCGAAGCGCGGCAAGTATCCCGCGATGCCGGGCTTTGCCGCGCAGCTCTCCAACCAGCAGATCGCCGATCTGGTGAACTACCTGCGCGCGAGCTGGGGAAATGCTGCGCCGGCCAACGCGTCCGTGGCGAATATCGCTA
>DASQAW010000038.1:0-1920 GCA_035635495.1 Burkholderiales bacterium | reverse complement strand
CGGCACGGTTACCGCTCAGAGAACCGGTATCTGGTGTTCCAGGTTCTTCCTCATACGCTCGGCGTGACGGATCGGCAGTCGCGCCAGTAGCCGCCGGGCTCGAAGAGCTCTACCGCGGCGTCGAGGTCGCGGTGCAGTGGTCGTAAGGCTTAGAATCAGGCAATGCTTGAGTGGACCA
The DNA here is from genome assembly GCA_035635495.1 of Burkholderiales bacterium. Classification (GTDB taxonomy): domain Bacteria; phylum Pseudomonadota; class Gammaproteobacteria; order Burkholderiales; family SG8-39; genus SCGC-AG-212-J23. The sequence goes on along the minus strand of DASQAW010000038.1, from coordinate 1,742 downwards.
CCTGCCCTTCCGTGGAGCGCGATCCCGCGAAGCTGAGCGGCGCCTGGGTGTTTCGCGGCACGCGCGTGCCGGTGAGTGCGCTATTCGAGAATCTCGAAGGCGGCGCAACGGTCGAGCAGTTCTTGAGCTGGTTTCCCGGCGTCACGCGCGAGCAGGTCGACGGCGTGCTCGAGCATGCCGCGCGCAGCGCGCAGGCGGCCTGACCGCGCGCCTTAGTGCGCGTCCTTTTCGATCAAGGTGTTCCAGCGCCGCTGCGCGACCATCTCCACGGCCATGAAGTAAGCACGGCATTCGAGCTCGGCTGGTCGGAGCTGAGCAACGGCGAGCTTCTCGCTATGGCGGAGCCGAAGTTCCATGTCCTCATCACGACGGATCGCAACCTGCCGAGTCAACAGAATCTGACCGGCCGGCGCATCGCCATCCTTGTGCTGCCGACGACCAGTTGGCCGCTACTGCAGAGCATTGCACCTCGCATAGCTGAAGAGCTGAATTCGATCGCCCCGGGCCGGTACCGCGAAATTCCGCTCTAGAGCGGTCCCCATATCGAATCGGTGCCTGACCCCGATTTCACGACCAAGAGCGCTGCTTAGTCGTCAGTTCGCCCGCTGCCACACATGCTTCACCAACTGTCGCGGGCCCACCTCCCCGCCGTACACATTGCCGATCGCATCCACCGCCACGCCCTCGGCCGCGCTCGTGCCCTTGAGCTCGAGCGGATCGGGGATGCGGTAGAGCACGCGCCCGCTCGCAGCATCGCCGACGCGGATGCCGCGCTGCCAGCCGGGGTTGGGCGCGACGCCGTTCGACTCGGAGTCGGCGACGTAGACGAGCCCGCCGGCGAGCGCCACGCCGCTCGGGCGGCCGTACTGCTTCCATTCGCCGAGGTAATTGCCCCCGAGGTCGAGGATCTGGATGCGGTGGTTGCCGCGGTCGGCGACGTACAGCCGCCCGCGCTCGTCGAGCGCCATGTCGTGCGGCGTCCTGAACTCGCCGGGGCCTGAGCCCAGGCGCCCGTAGGAGCGGATGAAGGTGCCGTCGGCCGCGAAGCGCGAGATGCGCGCCACGGTGTTCGGGGGCTTGGGCTGCTGGCCGGAATGGCCCTCGGCGATGTAGATGTCGCCGTTCGGTGCGACCACCACGGCGCAGGGCTCGGTGAGGGCGCGCGGCGGGTCGCCGGCGACGCCGGGCGTGCCGATGGTCAGCAGCACGCGCCCGTCGGGATCGAACTTGACCACCGTGTGGCCGGCGGGCCTCGCGTCCGGATACTTCGCGCGCTCGCGCGCATTCATCGCGCGCATGTCGACCACCCAGATGTTGCCGTCGCGGTCCTGGTAGATCTTGTGCGGAAAGACGAAGAGGCCGGCGCCGAAGCTCTTCACGATGTCGCCCTCGCTGTCGAGCTTGTGCACCGGCGGCCAGTCCGAGCCGGCGCAGCTGTCGTACTGGAAGGGCGACTCGCCCGGCGGCACGTCGGGATTCGCGCCGCAGCGGTCGGCAACCCAGAGCGAGCGCCCGTCGCGGTCCACCGCCACGGCGTTGAGCGCGCCCCACTTGCGGCCCTCGGGGAGCTTGCCCCACGGCGCCACGCTGCGATAGGGATTGGGGAGATCGTTGGTCGGCGTGGTGTCGAGGTTGGAGACGACGGCCGTGCAGCCTGCCACTGTGGCCGCTATGGCGAGGAGGTGGCGAAGCGGTGCGAAGGAACGCATGCGGGCATTCTCCGTTCAGGCGGATAAATGGGG
>DASQAW010000037.1:0-3360 GCA_035635495.1 Burkholderiales bacterium | reverse complement strand
GCGATGCGGTGCGGCGGCAGGCCGAGGATCGGCTCGCCGGCGAAGCGCACCTGGCCGCTCGTCGCCGGATAGGTGCCGGCGATGACGTTGAAGGTGGTCGTCTTGCCGGCGCCGTTCGGGCCGATCATGCCGAGGATCTCGCCTTCGTTGACCTCGAAGTCGAGCGCGGCCACGGCGGTGAGCCCGCCGAAGCGCTTGGTCAGCTTCTCGACCTGGAGAATCGATCCCATATGCCAATCAGGCCGCCGGGCTGGAACAGGATCGCCGCCACCACCAGCAGGCCGAACACCAGCGCCTGGTGATGCCCGACGATCGGCGCCAGCCAGAACGGCAGCAGGAACAGCAGCACCGCTCCGATCACCGCGCCGGCATGGCGGCCCGCGCCGCCGACGATCACCATGAAAAGAAGCAGGAACGCGTTCTCGATGCCGAAGATCGGCGGATTCACCGTGTTGTCGACGAAGGCGTAGACCATGCCCGCGAGTCCGGCGAGCGCGCTGGTCAGCGTGAAGGCGATCACCTTGGTGCGCGCCACATCCACGCCCATCGCTGCCGCCGCCTCCGGGTTGTCGCGCACCGCGCGGCAGGCGCGGCCGAACCAGGAGCCGTCGAGCCTTTTCAAGATGGAATACGTGAAGACCACCAGGAGCACGATGACCGCCGTGTACCAGGGTCCGCGCACCCGCATGCCGAAGATCTCCGGCAGGCGATAGTTCGCGATCCCGCCGGTGCCGCCAGTGACGGTGCCGCCTTCGTTCAGCACCACGATGAAGAGCTGGCCGAGCGCCAGCGTCGCTAACGCCAGATAGAAACCCTCGAGGCGCGTCGATGGAATCGCCACTGCCAGCGCGAACAGGATGCAAAGCGCGATGCCCGCCAGCACGGCGAGCGGAAAAGGCAGGTGCGCCTGGAACAAGAAGATGACGATCGAATAGGCGCCGATGCCGTAGAAGGCGAAGTGCGAGAACGCGACCTGGCCGCAGATGCCGAAAAGGAAGTTGTAGCCGAGCGCGAGCGTCACCCAGAGCAGGAGCTTCCGGTACACATCGTTGTGGTAGTCGCCCATGAAGAAAGCGGCGCCCGAAAGGAGTAGTACGGCCCCGAGGCCGCGAAGCAGCGCGTTCATCTTTCTGTTGGCCCCCTGTCAAGGGGGCCGTGAGCCGAAGGCGCAGCGGGGGGTTGGTTTTTCCGAGAATCCAACCCCCCGCTCGCAAGCTCGCTTCCCCCCTTGACAGGGGGGCGGCCCGAATTCCTCATGTCTTCGCTTTCAGCAATCCCGTAGGACGTACAACCAGGAACAGCATGAGAAGAAGCAGGGGCACGCCTTGCGCGTATCCCGACGGAATGGGCGCATAGCGGATGGTGAGCTGCTCGGCAAAAGCGAGGACCAGGCCGCCGAGCAGCGCGCCTTCCACTCGTCCCACCCCGCCGATCACGAGCGCGGTGAAGCCCTGGATGGCGAGCGGGATGCCCATCAGGTAGTGCGCCGAGATGTTCGGCGACACGAGCAGGCCGCCGAGCCCGGCCACGCCGGCGCCGGCGGCGAAGGAGAGCGCGGTGACGCGCGAGAGATTGATGCCCATCAGCGCCGCAGCGCGGCGGTGCAGCGCCACCGCCTCGAACGCCTTCCCTGCCACCGTGCGCTCGAAGAACAGCCACACTCCGGCAAACACCACCAGCGTGACGGCGATGATGAAGAAGCTCTGGTAGCTGCCGCCGATCGGCCCGATCTCGAGCCGGCCGAGCCCGAACGGGAACGGCACGGGATGCGGATCGGGTGGGAAGCTGACCGAGATCGCCTCGCGGAACACCACCAGCATGCCGAGGAGCGCAAGGATCGGCGCGAGGAGCGGCGCGCCCTTCTCCACCAGCGGCCGCACCGCGATGCGCTCGGTGGCCCAGCCAAGCACGAGCATGAAGGCGAGCACCGCCGCCATGCCGAGCGGGTACGGCCACTCGTACTTCGTCAGCAGCAGGAAACCGCCGAACGCGGCAATCATCGCCCACTCGCCCACCGCGAAGTTGATGATCCCGGTCGGACGGATCATCAACAGGTAGGCGAGCGCGATCAGGCCATAGACGCAGCCCGAGGCCGCCGCGCTTACGGCGAGCTCGAGAAAATCCTGCAACTACTTCTGGCCGGTGTAGACGACGCGGCCCTGCTTGTCTCCCTCGTAGACGCGCACCACCATGCCGTTCGGATCGAAGCCGGTGCGCTTGCCCTCGGGGAAGCTGTACTTCATGCCCTTCGCGCCCATCACGCCTTCATAGGTGATGCTTTGCATGGCGGCGCGGATCTTCTCCTTGTCGGGCGTGCCGGCCTGCTTGATCGCCTCGGCCACCAGCATGATGCCGTCGTAGCCGTAGCCGTGCATGTTGAAGGGATCCTTGCCGGTCTCCTTCTTGTACGCCACCTCGAAGGCCTTCACCTGCGGCTTGTCCGGATCGTAGGCGTCGACGAAGGTGACGCCATCGATGAGTCCCTTCGCCACCGTCATGTAGACCGGGACCGAGAGGTTGTACGAAGAATGGATCGGCATCTTGAGGCCGAGCTCGCGGTAGGCGCGGAAGATGAGCACGTTCTCGGCAGTCAGCACGCCGGCGAGGAACATCGCGTCCGGGTTCGCCGCGCGCACCTTCTGCATCTGCGGCGTCGCCGTGGTCGCGCCGCGCGCGACGACTTCCTCGGCGACGACCTGGATGCCCGACTTCTCCAGCCCGCTCTTGAAGAACTTGGCGATGAGCTGGCCAAGGTCCGAGTTGTCGGTGACCAGCGCCACCCGCTTCAGGTTCTTCGAGCGCGCGTGCGCGAGGAGCGTCGCGATCTGGATCGAGCCGAGCGGTCCGGTCTGCCAGAAGTATGGATTGGGCAGCTGCGTGGTCAGCGTGTCACCGGAGTTCATCGGCGTCATCTGCGGCGTCTTCGCTTCCATGGTGACGGTCTGCTGCTGCTGCGTTGCCGGCGTGAGCGACATGCTCAGGATGAATACCGCGCCCTGGTCGATAAGCTTGCGCGCGAGCGCGGCCGAGATGTCGGGACGCGACTGGTCGTCCTCGATCAGGAGCTCGATCTTCTTTCCGAGGATGCCGCCCTTCTTGTTGATCTCGTTCGCGCCGAAGACGAGGCCCTCGGTTGAAGGCTCCGAGTAGGGCTTCGATACGCCGACACGGTCGGTGATCACGCCGATTTTGATGGTGTCCTGCGCCTGCGCGGCAAACGCCAGCAGCGCCGCGCCCAGCAATGCAAAAAGCTTCATGGTCCCCCTCCTAGTCGATTAACCGCTGCTTTGCCATCCACCCGAGACAGGTCTCGACCGCCTGCCTGAGCAGCTCCGGCTGCCCCTGATAGTAATGGGTCGC
>DASQAW010000036.1:0-3483 GCA_035635495.1 Burkholderiales bacterium | reverse complement strand
CTCGGCTACCTCGCCGCGGCGTTCGCCACCGGCGCGCTCCTCGGCTCGGTGATCGTCAGCGCGAGCCGGGTGCCGCTCGCCGCCGGGCGCGCGATGCTGATCAGTGCCGCGGCCTGGTTCGTGGCGATCCTGCTCTTCGGGCAGACGCACCACCTGGCGACGGGGCTCGTGCTGCTCTTCATCGCCGGCCTGGTGCAGAGCTTCTGCATGACGCCGCTCGCGGCGGTGATGCTGCGCTCGGCGAGCGAGGAGATGCGCGGCCGCGTGATGGGCATCCGCATGCTCGCCGTGTGGGGCCTGCCCGCCGGGCTGCTGCTCGCCGGCCCCTTGATCGAGCGCTTCGGCTATTCCGCCACGACGGTGCTCTACGGCGGCCTCGGACTCGTCCTCACGATTGCCACCGGCTACCGCCTGCGCGCCGCGCTGTGGCACCGCTCGGCGCCGGCCAACGCCCATCTTTAGGTAGGATGCGCCGGTGTCCAAGGCGCTCGTCGCCCTCAGCCTTCTGCTCGCCCTTTGCGCCGCTGCTCTCGCCGCCGACGGCCTGCTGCTCGCGCCGGGCGCGAGCGTCGTCATCGTCGATGCGGCCGAGCCTTCGTCGCGGCTCGTCCTCACGGCGCCGCAGAACGCGCCGCTCGACCTGACGCCGCTCCTTGCGCTCAAGCCGGGCGAGAGCGTTCGCTCGATCGTGACCCGCATCCAGACGAACCCCGCCGGCACGCTGACGGTGAATGCCGACGGCTCGCTCTCGCTTTCCGCGGCGGCCCTGACCGGACCGCGCGCGCCGACGCCGGGACTCGCCGGCGGCGTGCTCATCTACGAAAGCGGCAAATGGCTGCTGCGGCCCGGCACCGAAGCGCCGGTCGCGAGCGCGCCGGTGGCGCCGCCTCCGCCGACGGCGCAAAAGGCCACGATCTACAAGGCGGGTGCGACGCGCGAGCAGGCCGAGCGCGACATCGCGCAGTGCCGCCAGTACGCCGAGCAGGCCGCCGGCCAGCAGCTCAAGCCCGCCGACAAGGTCGCCGCCTACAACGCGACCATGTACTCCTGCCTGCGCAACTTCGGCTACGAAATCCGCGCGAGCTAGCGCGCCGGAATGGTCCGCAGGTAGGCGACGATCGCGGAGAGATCCGCATCGGTCATCGTCGCGTACCAGTCGTAGCCCATCGGCGGGCGCAGCTTCGAGCCGTCCTTGCGCACGCCCTTGGTGATCGCCTGCCTGATCTCGGCGTCGCTCCACGCGCCGATGCCGTTCTGCTTGTGGGGCGTGATGTTGCGCGACAGGCTCACGCCCCACGGGCCTTCGAACTTCTCGCCGCCCGCGCCGAGCGCGTTCCTGAAGTCGCGGTGGCCGTTGACGAGCGGCGTGTGGCACTCCATGCAGTGGCCGATGGTGGCGAGGTAGAAGCCGCGCTGCGCCGGATCCTTCATCGCGCTCTCCGCCATCGGCTTCTCCGCGCCCGACGGGATGTCGACCACCATCTGCTTCACCTTGTAGACCGGCGCCTCGACCTTGCGCGACACCGGCGGGATCGACTGCACGTACGCGACCACTGCGTCGAGATCGGCGGGCGTGAAGATCTTGTAGAAGCCGTACGGCATCTGCGGCGAGATCTGCTGGCCGTTCGGCCGCGTGCCGTCGCGGATCGCCGCCTTGACCTGCGCGGCGCTCCAGTTGCCGATGCCCGTGTCCTTGTCGGGCGTGATGTTCGTAGGCCGCACCTTGTACTCGGCGGTCTCCCACACCTGCGGCCCGCCGGCGTGGCGGTTGGCCGTGTCGAGCACGCCCTTCGGCCCGCGCGGCGTGTGGCAGTTGCCGCAGGTCAGGATGCCTTCGACCAGATACTTGCCGCGCTCGAGCGGCGCCTGCGCATGCGCGTTCATTCCCACGATCGCCAGGACGGCGAGCCACATTCTTCCCTGCATGGTTCCCCCTTAAATGGTGACTGTCACCAATTCTTATTCGGCGCGAATATTAGCTTCCTTTACCACGCGGCCCCACTTGTCGTGGTCGGCCTTGATGCGCTCCACCGTTTTCGCCGGCGACAGGATCTCGGTGTCGCAGCCGGTGGCGTTGATCGGGTCGAGCACCGCCTTGTCCGCGCCGGCCCGGGCGAGGACCTGCGTCCATTTGTTGATCACTTCCTGCGGCAGGCCCGCCGGGCCGAGCACGCCGTACCAGGCGGTGGAGTCGAAGCCCTTGATGCCCGCCTCGTCCATCGTCGGCACGTCGGGGAAGGCCTGCGAGCGCGAGAGCGACGTCACGGCGAGCGCGCGGATCTTGCCGCTCTTCACCGCGCCGACCGCGGGACCGAGCGAGGAGAAGAGCATCGGGATCTGGCCGCCCATGAGGTCGGTCATCGCCGGGCCGCCGCCCTTGTAAGGCACATGGAGCAGATTGGCGCCGGTGACGCTCTTGAAGTACTCGCCGGACAGATGGTGCGGCCCGCCCACGCCCGAGGTGCCGTAGCTCCACTTGTCCGGCTCGCGCTTCGAGGCGGCGATCACCTCCGCGACGCTGTGGAACGGCGTCGACGGATGCACGACGAGCAGGCTGCCGCTGCCGCAGACGTGGCCGAGCACGGTGAACGACTTGAACGGGTCGTAGCCGATCTTGCCGACGTGCGGCGCGACGGTGAGCGGGCCGCTGTCGAAGTAGTAGAGCGTGTAGCCGTCGGCGGGCGCCCTGGCGATCGCCTCCATCGCCACGCCGCCGGCGTTGCCGGGACGGTATTCGAAGACCAGCGGCTGGCCGAGCAGCGGCTCGAGCCCGCGCGCCAGCGGCCGCGCGCCGGCTTCCGCCGAGCCGCCGGCGGTGTAGCCGATCATCAGGCGGATCGGCTTCGACGGATAGGACTGCGCGAGCGCGCTCGAGCCGATCGCCAGTAGCGTCGCGAGAACAGCGACCTGGATCATGGTGTCTCCTCCTTCGCCGATTGTAGTGCGACAATCGCGCACCCAATCAGGAGCCCGCCATGCGCGCCACCGCGATCCTCCCGCTGCTCATCCTCGCCGCCTGCGCCAGCACGACCACGCCGGAGAAGCTGAAGGGCATGTCGACCGCCGAGGTCTGCTACACCGGCATGGTCGAGCCCGAGCACCGGCAGCTGGTCGACGCCGAGCTCACGGCGCGGAAGGCCGACTGCCGCGACCACGCCGCCGAGATCGAGAAGATCCAGGACATGGAGCGGCGCGCCGGCGGTGCGACGCCGGGAGACGCCGCCGCGCCGAAGCCCGCCGGCGGCGGCATGGGCCGCTACTGAGCCAGCAGCGCCGCGAGCTGCCCGGCATCGCGCAGCTCTTCCAGCCCGAGCACCGCGTCGCGCAGCTCGGCCACGCGGCTCGCGGGCAGCGCGCGCGAGGCGAGCTTCTCGAACTTGGCGACGATGTCGGCCGTGCCGGCGAACTGCTCGTCGCTGCCGCGCGGCGCGTCCTGCGCGGCTTCGAGTTGTTTCCCACCCTTTAGCTGCACCTCGACGCGCA
>DASQAW010000035.1:0-3204 GCA_035635495.1 Burkholderiales bacterium | reverse complement strand
ATCGCGCCGCGGCGCGCACCTCGCGCTCTCGCTCGAGCGCCTCGACCAGGTGTGCGGACGCAAGCTGCAGCGCATCGGCCTTTCGGCGACGCAGAAGCCGATCGAGGAGGTGGCGAAGTTCCTGGCGCCGGCGCGGCCGGTGTCGATCGTCGATCGCGGCCACCGCCGCAAGATGGACCTCGCGGTCGAGGTGCCGAGCTCGCCCCTCGAAGCGGTGATGTCGCACGAAGTCTGGGCGGAGATCTACCGGCGGCTGGTGCAGCTCATCGACGAGCACCGCACCACGCTCATTACCGTCAACACCCGGCGCCTCGCCGAGCGCATGGCGCACCAGCTATCCGAACGATTGGGGCCGGAGAACGTGGCCGCGCATCACGGCAGCCTGGCGAAGGAGGTGCGCCTCGAAGCCGAAGAAAAACTGAGAAATGGTCAGCTGAAAGTGCTGGTGGCGACGGCGTCGCTCGAGCTTGGCATCGACATCGGGCACGTGGACCTGGTCTGCCAGATCTCGTCACCGCATCGCATCGCCACGTTCCTGCAGCGCGTGGGGCGTTCCGGACACACAGTGAAGGGCACGCCGAAAGGCCGCATCTTCCCGCTCACGCGCGACGACCTGATCGAGTGCGCGGCCATGGTGCGCGCGGTGTACGACGGCGAGCTCGACCGCGTGAGCGTGCCCGACCAGCCGCTCGATGTGCTCGCGCAGCAGATCGTCGCCGAGACCGCGGCCGAGGAGGAATGGGACGAGGAGGCGCTCTACGAGCTTTGCCGGCGGGCGTATCCCTACCGGAAGCTGGAGAAGGCGCAGTTCATGGACGTGGTCGAGATGCTGGCTCGCGGCTACGCCACCCGGCGTGGACGTCGGGGGGCGCTCCTTCACTACGATTCGCTGAACCACAAGCTGCGGGCGCGCAAAGGCTCCCGCATGAGCGCCATCACCAACGGCGGCGCGATCCCCGAGGTGTTCGACTACCGCGTGATCCTCGAGCCCGAAGGCCATTTCGTCGGCACGCTGAACGAGGACTTCGCCATCGAATCGCTGCCGGGCGACGTGTTCCAGCTCGGCAATACCTCGTGGCGCATTCTCCGGATCGGCAATGGCACCGTGCGGGTCGCGGATGCGCAAGGCCAGCCGCCGTCGATGCCGTTCTGGCTCGGCGAGGCGCCGGCGCGCTCGGACGAGATGAGCCTCGCCGTGTCGCAACTGCGCGCTGCGGTGGACTTCGAGCTGCCGGGACCCGATGAGCCGCGCAAGGACGACGAGCTCGATGGCGCCGTCGAGCTGCTGGAGCGCGACTATCGCCTCTCGCGCTCGGCGGCGGAGCAGATCGCGCGCTATCTCGCCGAGGCGAAGCGCAGCCTCGGGCTCGTGCCGACGGTGGACCACATCGCGCTCGAGCGCTTCTTCGACGAGTCGGGCGGCATGCAGCTCGTGCTGCACGCGCCCTTCGGCAGCCGCATCAACCGCGCCTGGGGACTCGCGCTGCGCAAGAAGTTCTGCCAGGGCTTCAACTTCGAGCTGCAGGCGGCGGCAACGGAGGAGGGCATCATCCTTTCGCTCGGCAGCCAGCATTCGTTCCCGCTGGAGGAAGTGTTCCGCTACCTCCATCCGAACACCGTGCGCGAGACGCTGACGCAGGCGCTCCTGCAGTCGCCGATCTTCGAGACCCGCTGGCGCTGGAGCACCACGCTCGCGCTCGCCGTGCCGCGCAACCGCGCCGGCGCCCGCGTGCCGAACCAGCTCCAGCGCATGTACGCCGAGGATCTGCTCCAGGCAGCGTTCCCGGAGGCCGCGGCGTGCCAGGACAACATCCAGGGCGCGCGCGAGATTCCCGACCATCCGCTGGTCAATCAGGCGTTGCGCGATTCTCTCGAGGAAGCGGTCGACGTCCACGGGCTCGAAGCCGAGCTCCAGCGCCTCTATGCCGGCGAGATCCAGACCGCGGCGCGCGACCTGCCCGAGCCATCGGTGCTGAGCCACGAGCTGCTGAACTCGGCCGTTTACACGTTCCTCGACGACGCGCCGCTGGAAGAGCGGCGGACTCGTGCGGTGTACACACGGCGCGCCACCGAGCTGCGCAATGCCGACGATCTCGGCGCGCTCGATCCCGCGGCGATCGAGCGTGTGCGCCAGGAAGCGTGGCCGGTCGCGAACACGCCCGACGAGATGTACGACGCGCTGATGGTGGCCGGGTATATCAAGCAGCCGGAACTGGCGCCGCACTGGCCGGCCCTTTTGCAGACATTGGGAGAAAGGGCGGTGAAGCGCGGCGACGCGTGGTTGGCGCTCGAGCGGGCCGACGACGAGCCGCTGGAGATCATTGCCAGCCGACTGGAGGTCCTGGGCCCGGTCACCGAGCACCAGCTCGACATGCCGGACGCTGCCATCGCGTTGCAAGCGCTCGAGACGCAAGGCCGCATCCTGCGCGGACGCTTCACGCCCGGCACGGTCGAGCTCGAGTGGTGCGACCGGCGGTTGCTGGCGCGCATCCATCGCTACACGCTGAATCGGCTACGGGCAGAGATCGAGCCCGTCAGCGCCGCCGATTTCCTGCGCTTCCTCTTCCACTGGCAGCACGTCGCGGGCGAGGACCAGGTGCAGGGCGCCGAAGGCCTGGCGGCGGTGGTGGAGCAGCTCGAAGGCTTCGAGCTCGCCGCGGCGGGCTGGGAATACGACGTGCTGCCCGCGCGAGTCGCGAACTACGGCTCCGAGCAGCTCGACCAGCTCTGCCTTTCCGGCCGCGTGGCGTGGGGACGCCTCACGCCGGGCAACCGCGCGCCGCTGCGCAGCTCGCCGATCGCGCTCCTCTTGCGCGAGCACGCCAACATCTGGCAGGCCGCGGCCGATCCCGGCGCGGACTGCACCTCGGAGGCGAAAGCGGTGCGCGAAGTGCTGGAGAAACGCGGCGCGTCCTTCTTCCACGAGCTGGTGAAGGCGACCGGGTTGCTGCCGGCTTTCGTCGAGCGCGGACTCGCCGAGCTCGCGGGCGCTGGCGTCGCCACCGCCGATAGCTTTGCGGGGCTGCGGGCGCTGCTTGCACCGCAGGAGAAGCGCAGGGGCCTGATCGAGACGGCGGGGCGCTGGGCGCTGCTCACGGCCGAGAAGACGGATGACGTCGAAGCGGTCGCGCGCACGCTGCTCAAGCGCTATGGCGTCGTGTTCCGCTCCCTGCTGCAGCGCGAATCGCAGCTTCCGCCGTGGCG
>DASQAW010000034.1:0-22926 GCA_035635495.1 Burkholderiales bacterium | reverse complement strand
GCCGAGCAGTTCTCCAACACGGTCTCGGTGACCGATCCCTCCACCAACAGGCTCCTGGGCGTCATCCGCCTGGGCGATCCGCAGCCCGGCAACCTGAGCCCGCTCTACAGGGGCCAGGTGCTGGTGCACGGCATGGGCTTTTCGCCCGACCACAAGACGCTCGCCGTAGTCTCGATCGGCTCCAACTCGGTGACCTTCATCGATACGGCGACCAATGCGGTGAAGCACACAACCTACGTAGGACGCTCGCCGCACGAAGCATTCTTCACCCCGGACGGCCGCGAAGTCTGGGTCACGGTCCGCGGGGAAAACTATGTCGCGGTGCTCGACGGCAAGACGTACCGCGAAAAGACGCGCATCGTCACGCCCGCCGGTCCGGGCATGCAGATCTTCTCGCCCGACGGCAAGTACGGCTATGTCTGCTCGTCCTTCAATCCCGAGACCGTGGTGATCTCCGTCGCCGACCACCGCATCGTCGGCAGGGTCAAGCAGGAGAGTCCCTTCTGTCCGAACATCGCCGCGACGCCCGACGGCGCGCAGGTCTGGTTCACCCTGAAGGACACCGGCCGCGTGCAGGTGTTCCAGGCGCGTCCGCCCTTCGCCCCGCTCAAGACGCTGGCGACCGGCCCGATCACCAACCACGTCAACTTCGCGCGCAACGCCAAGGGCACTTTCGCCTACGTCACGGTGGGCGCGTTGAACCAGGTGAAGGTCTTCCGCACCGACGATTTCACGCAGGTCGCCACGATTCCGGTCGGCAAGCTGCCGCACGGAGTCTGGCCCTCCGGTGACGGCACGCGTGTGTACGTGGGTCTCGAGAATGCCGACGCGCTCGCCGCGATCGATACGCTCGCCAACGAGGTCATCGCCACCATCCCGATCGGCCAGGCGGCGCAGGCGATCGTCTACGTGCCGAACGCGGTCCCCGAAGGCGACGGCATGTCCGGCCTGCAGCCCCTCGGCATCGCCGGCCAGGCCGCGCACCTGTCGCTCGCGCCGGTCGCGGACGCAGCGGATCCGGCGCCCACCAGCGCGACCCTGTTCGACCAGGGCCTGACGCAGGTGTTGCAGGCGGCAGTGAGCGGTCTTGCACCGAAGCAGGCCTATGTGCTGGCGCTGGCCTCGCGGCCCGACGGCAGCGGCGCGCTCGAGCCGCTGTCGGCGTTCACCACCAATCCCGCAGGAGCGGCCATCGTCAACGCGGTCGGGCCCATCCGCCAGATCGTGCAGAGCGATGCTCCGGCCGAACGTCGCTACCTGGTAATCGCGCCCGGCACGCCGGACAAGCCGGGCGCCCCAACCCAGGTGCAAATCCAATGAAGAAAACGATCGTTGCAATCTCGCTTGCGGCCGCCGCGCACGCCGCGTTCGGCGCCGGCGACCCGGCGCAAGGCCGGAAGGCGTTCCAGGAATGCGCCGCCTGCCACTCGACGACGCAAGGCACGAACGGCGTCGGCCCGAGCCTCTTCGGCGTCGTCGGTCGCAAGGCCGGCTCCGTGGCGGGGTTCAACTACAGCCGCGCGATCAAGGACTCGAACCTGACCTGGACGGCGCAGGACCTGGACGCCTACATCGCCAACCCGCAGCAGAAGGTCCCCGGCAACCACATGCCGTACTCCGGCATGTCGGATGCGCAGCAGCGCGCGGCGCTCATCGCCTATCTCGAATCGCTCCACTGACATGACCCGCGACCTCGCCGCGCTCGTCGCGCGCGTGCTGCTCGTCCTCCTCTTCCTCTTGTCCGGCGTCGGCAAGGTCATGGCCTTCGGCGGCACGGTGTCGTACATCGCCTCGCGCGGTCTGCCGTTGCCGGCGCTGGAGACGGCGATCGCCGTTGCGGTCGAGCTCGGCGCCGGGCTGTTGCTGCTCGTCGGCTGGAAGACGCGCTGGGCGTCCATGATCCTGGCGGTGTTCGCCGTCGCGACCGGGATCCTGTTCCACGCGTACTGGGCCGATACCGATGCCGCCGCCCGGATGGGCGATTACATCAACTTCTGGAAGAACATCTCGATCGCCGGCGGCTTCCTCATGGCCTTCGCTTTCGGTCCCGGCGGCTACAGCGTCGATCGGGGGTAGCGCGCCGGCTTGGGGCCGAAGGCTCTCGCCGTATCGCGCTGAGGGCGGGTCGTCCGCGCGAGCGCCTGCTGCCGGGCGAGCTCGCGCTCGCCGAGCTCGCGATACTCCGCGCCCGTGAGCGAGGCGAGAAAGGCGACCAGGTCGTCGATCTCGCCTTCGGTCAGCGCGAGCGGCTCGATGTCCTCGTCGAGCCAGGCGTCCTTGATCCCGTCGCCCTTGTTGTAGTGGTCGATCACGTCCCAGAGCGTCGCCTGTGACCCGTCGTGGAAGTACGGCGCGGTCACGAGAACGTTGCGCAGGCCCGGCGTCTTGAACGCGGCCGTGTCCGCGTCCTTGCGCGTGACGAGGAAGCGGCCGAGCACCGAGAGCTCGGAGCCGATCGCGGCGTGGTCGACCGATTCGAGCGTGCCGGCGGCGAGTTCGCGCTCGGCCGTGCGCCAGGCGCCCGCCACATCGTGCGCGAGGATGCCGATACCGATGTTGTGGTAATCGAAGTCGGTGAAGTAGGTGGTATCGCGCTCCGTCTCGCTCGGCGCGTGGCACTTGTTGCAGCGCGCCTTGGTGTTGAAGAGCTCCCAGCCGCGCTTCGCGGCGTCGCCGATCGCGTTCGCCTCGCCGGCGGCGAAGCGGTCGAACGGCGAATCGAACGAGACGAGCGTCCGCTCGTAGGCGGCGATGGCGCGCACCAGGTCCGCGCCATTCATCTCGCGGCCGTACGCCGAAAGGAACTCGCGGCGGTAGTGCCGGATGGCGGCGATCGCCTCCACCGCGGCGTCGAGCGTCGGCTGGCCCATCTCGGAAGGATTGGTGATCGGCAGCGCCGCCTGTGCCTCGAGCGTCGCCGCGCGACCGTCCCAGAACTGCGCCTTGTTGAAGCGCGCGTTGAGGACCGTCGGCGCGTTGCGCTGGCCGGCGCGGCCGTGGATGCCGACCGACACCGGCCGAGCGTCGGTGAAGGCGCGGGCGGCGTCGTGGCACGTGGCGCACGAGACGCTACCGTCGGCCGAAAGCAGCGGCTCGAAAAAGAGCTTCTTGCCGAGCGCGACCTCCTTGGGCCGCTCGGGTTCGGGCTGGGGCGGCGACGCCGCGATGAGGCCGGCGGCGGCCAGCACGACGAGGATGGATTTACTGATTGTCTTGCAGCGCGAGCTTTGCCGCGACCTGGTTCGGTTGCGCGGCGCGCGCGCCCCAGACGATGAACGAAAGGCAGAGGAACTCGGGAGCGACGTCGATTTCTGGGTTCATGGGTGACCTGTCAGCGAAGGGGAGGCGACTCGTGGCGCTCATTACAGCGCGGACAAGTGAACTGGATGCGGGCGTCGCGCAGTCCTAGGAGCTCAACCGAGCCAATGGAGACCACGTCGCCGCAGCACGCCAGGCGAACCTTCGTCTCGTAGGTCTCACGTGTGCTGGCTTCGCGCCACAGCGTCTCGAAGTCCATGGGGTTATTGAACGTCGCCCGTGTCGCGGCCCGATTGCAGGGGCGGGCGGAAGGTCACGGCTGTAACAGCGGCGCAGCCATCATCCGGCATTCGCGCAGGATGCCAGCGCCGTGGAAGCGAACCGCGCCGTTGCCGCACATCGCCATCAGGTGAAGGAGGATGCGGCCAGGGCTCGTGCGGGCGAGGCGGAGCATCGCGCGCTCAATTCCAGAAGTACGCCTCGGCGCCGTGCGCCGACCAGGCGGCGTTAAGGAGCTCGAAGGCGCCGTAATGTCCGAACACCCAGTTGCGAATCTGGTATTGGACGAAAACCTGCTGCTCGACCGTGAGGTGGCCCACGGCTCGCAGTGTCGACGGCCGATGTGTCGGCCGCATTTCGTTGCGGCGCCGCGGCGGTTTCAATTGCCATACACGCGCCGCGCGGCCGGCGCAGTGTCAGGCGATCAGTCGAATCGGCGGTAGATGCCGATCCTGATGCGGCTGCCAGGGAGCGCGGGGCCGGGGCTGCCGCCGAGCAGGCTAAAGCGCAAGCCTTCGCTCTGCGGAGCCAGGCCGCGTTGGAATCGCAGCGGCCCAACGCGCCCATAGACGAGCCAGGACCCCGGCCGCTCGCGCGACGCGCCATTCGCCATGCCTTTGGCACGCGAACGAGCGAACGCGCCGAGCGCGACGACGTCCTCCTGCAGCTGCTCGTTCAAGCGCTCGACATCGGTGTGCGACAGGCCGGGGAAGACCGGCTCGTCGGCGCGCGCCACGCAGACAAAAAGCGCGAGGGCAACGCCGGCGATGCGTAAAGCGATGTTCACGTTTCCTCGGTTGTGGCAGCCACGTTGCGCTGCGCGCATCGCCGCCGGATGGCGGCGCGCCGCGGTCGGCGTGACGGTGGTCACGCACCGACACGCGGCCGACACGAACTTTGCTGCTCGCCGCGGGCGGCGAACATTGGCCGTGGGTAGCGGGGAGTACGACTTTGGTTTATCCGCGGCGTGACAGCTGCAACAGGAGCCGACACGCTGCCGACACGAACCGGCCGCAGGGTTAAGGCATGAACTTGTCCCTCTGGCGCAAGGCTTGCGCGCGTTACGAGAAGGCGCTCCTTCTGGTGGCGGGTGCATTCGTCGCCCTCGGCATCACGCTCGGGCACGCGGCGCTCGCGCCGCAGCCGCAGCGCCTCACGCAGAAGGACATCGATGCGGCGGTGGCGCGCACGCTCGAGACGAAGCCGGTGCCCTCGCCGGCGACGCGCTCCTACGAGGCGGTGCGCTCATCGATCGTTCGCGTGCGAGCCGACGGCAGCACGGGAACGGGTGTCGTCGTCGTCAACCGCGGCGTCATTCTGACCAGCCTGCACGTCCTCCGCGGCGCGGATCACGCGCAGGTCATGTTCGAGAGCGGGCTCGAGGCCGAGGCGATGGTCATCAGCGCGCAGCCCGAGAACGACGTCGCGGTGCTGCAGGCCGTGCGGGTGCCCGACGACCTCAAGGCCGCGACGCTGCGCTCGGCGAAGAAACTGGTCGAGGGCGAGCACGTGACCGTGGTCGGTTTTCCCTATGGCATCGGGCCGTCGGTCTCTTCCGGCGTGATCTCGGGCCTGAAGCGCGAGTACGTGTCCGCCGATGGCCAGCACCAGCTGCGCAACCTGATCCAGTTCGACGCCGCCGCCAACCCGGGCAATTCGGGCGGGCCGCTGGTCAACGCATCGGGCGAGGTGATCGGCATCGTCAGCGCCATCCTCGCGCCGGGCAACACGGGTGCCTTCTCCGGCATCGCCTTTGCCGTGCCGATCGAGATGGCCGCGCGCGGCGCGGGCCTGCCGCCGTTCTAGGGAGGAACCATGACCAACGCATCGCTGATGGAGCGCGTGCTCTACGAGGTCAAGAAGACCGTCGTCGGGCAGGACCATTTCCTCGAGCGGGTGCTGGTCGCGATGCTCGCCGGCGGGCACCTGCTGGTCGAGGGCGTCCCCGGGCTGGCGAAGACGCTGACGGTGAAGACGCTCGCGGCGACGGTGCGCGGCTCGTTCCGGCGCATCCAGTTCACGCCCGACCTCGTGCCGGCGGACCTGGTGGGCACCCGGATCTACAACCAGAAGACCGGCGACTTCTCGACGTCCCTGGGCCCAGTGTTCTGCAACCTGCTGCTGGCCGACGAGATCAACCGCGCGCCCGCCAAGGTGCAGAGCGCGCTGCTGGAAGTCATGCAGGAGCACCAGGTCACCATCGCCGGCGAGACGCACAAGGTGCCCGATCCGTTCCTCGTCATGGCGACCCAGAACCCGATCGAGACCGAAGGGACGTACGCGCTGCCGGAGGCGCAGGTCGACCGCTTCCTGATGAAGGTGCTGGTCGGCTACCCGACCGAGGAAGAGGAATTCGTCATCGTCGAGCGGGTCACTGGGCCGGCGCACGAGCCGATGTCTGTCGCCACCACCGATCAGTTGCGCGAGCTCCAGGCGCAGTGCCGCAAGATCTACGTCGAGCCTGCGCTCATCCAGTACGCCGTGCGCTTGGCGGCGGCGACGCGGCAGCCGGACAAGTACCTGACCTACGGCGCGAGTCCGCGCGCCAGCATTCACCTGATCGAATGCGCCAGGGCGCTGGCGTTTTTGCGCGGGCGCGACTACGTCTTGTCGGAAGACCTGGTGGACCTCGCCCCCGACGTGCTGCGCCATCGGCTCGTCCTCTCCTACGAGGCGCTGGCCGAGGGCATTACCGCGGACGAGCTCGTCGGCACGCTGCTCGCCAAGGTCCGCGCGCCGAGCAAGCCGCTCCAGAGCCATGCGCGAGTCGCCGTCGCCGCGAGATCCTGAGCGGATCCTCCACCGCCTCGAGTGGACGGTGCTGCGCCGTCTCGACGGCGTGCTGCACGGTGACTACCGCACGCTGTTCCGCGGCCGCGGCCTGGACCTGGCGGACCTGCGCGAATACCAGCCGGGCGACGACGTGCGCCGCATCGACTGGAATGTCACGGCGCGCCTGAACACGCCTTACGTGCGCGAGTACCACGAGGATCGTGACCTCACCGCGTGGTTCCTGCTCGACCTCTCCGCATCGACCGACTTCGGCGCGCGCATGCAAAAGCAGGCGGTGGCCACCGGCTTCGTCACCGCGCTGGCGCGCCTGCTGACGCGGCACGGGAACCGCATCGGCGCGCTCGTCTACGGCAATCGCGTCGAGACCATGATCCCGGCGCGCGCCGGGCGGCGCCACGTGCTGCACCTCCTGCACAAGATGATGCAGCGCACGGAGGCGCCTTCGCGCGCGACCAAGCTCGGCGAGCTCCTCGCCGGCGCGCTGCCCGTCCTCAAGCACCGCTCGCTCGTGTTCGTGGTCTCGGACTTCATCAGCCAGCCGGGCTGGGAGAAACCGCTCGCCGAGCTCGCGCGGCGGCACGAGACGATTGCCGTGCGCATCTCCGACCCGCTCGAGAGCGAGCTGCCGGATGTCGGCATCGTCAGCCTGGAGGACCCCGAGACCGGCGAGCAGCTTTTCGTCGACACGCACGACCCGGCCTTCCGCCGGCGCTACGCCGCGATGGCGGCAAGCAGCGCGGCCGGCATGCGCGAGTCGTTCGCCGTGGCGGGCGTCGAGCGGCTCGAGCTGTCGACCGAGGAGCCGCTGCTCGACGCGCTGCTCCGCTTTGCCCGGTTGAGGAGGCGCAAATGACTTTTCTCTGGCCGAACGCGCTGTGGCTTCTGCTCCTGCTGCCCGCCGCGGTGGCGCTCTACATCCTGATCCTGCGCCGCAAGCGCAAGGCGGCGCTGCACTACCCGAACCTCGCCATGGTGAAGGCGGCGATGGGACGCCCGCAGCGGATCCGCCGCCACATCCCGGCCGCGCTCTTCCTCGGGGCGCTCGCGGCCATGCTGGTCGCGCTGGCGCGGCCCGCGGCGGTCGTGACGCTGCCGAGCCAGCACGAGACGGTCGTGCTCGCCATCGACATCTCCGGCAGCATGCGCGCCGATGACGTGAAGCCGACGCGGCTCGCGGCAGCGCAGGCGGCCGCCAGGACGTTCGTCAAGGACATGCCGCGCTCGACGCGCGTCGGCCTCGTCGCTTTCGCGGGCAGCGCGGCGATCGTCCAGGCGCCGACGACGAAGCGCGACGACCTCTACGCGGCGATCGATTCGCTGCAGCCCGATTACGCCACGGCCGTAGGCAGCGGCATCCTCGCCTCGCTCAAGGCGATCTTCCCCGACCAGGATTTCGGGCCGGGGACCGGCGACGGCGCGCCGGTCGCGCTCGGCGGGGAAAAGAAGGCTCCGCCCGTCCCGGTGCCGCCGGGCTCGTACAAGGAAGCGGTGGTCATCCTCCTCACCGACGGGCAGACCACCGTCGGGCCCGACCCGGTCGACGCGGCGCGCGTAGCCGCGCAGCGCGGCGTGCGCGTCTTCACCGTGGGCGTCGGTACGGCCGACGGCCAGGTGCTCGCCGGCGAGGGCTGGTCGATCCAGGTGCGCCTCGACGAGGACGCGCTCAAGGTGATCGCCGATCTCACGCGCGCCGAATACTTCTTCGCCGGCAACGCGCCCGACCTGAAGCGGATCTACCAGGGCCTGAACTCGAGGCTGGTCATGGAGAAGAAAGAGACCGAGATCACCGCGCTCTTCGCGGGGCTCGCGGCGGCGCTCTCGCTTGTATCGGCGGCGCTGTCGCTGCTCTGGTTCAGCCGCGTGCTCTGAGCGTCAGGACGGCTGCGTTTCGCACTTCGCCGAGCTCAGCCACCAGGCAGGATATTGCGTCGCGTCGATCTTGCCGGCGCCGGCGGCGGCGGCTTGGTCGAAGCATGCCAGGGTCTCCGCCGCGGCGGGCAGCCGCATGCCGAGTGCTGCGGCTTCCTGCAGCATCTCGCGCAGGTCCTTGCGCATGAAATCGATGTCGAAGCTCGCGGGGCCGGCGGGCTCGCCCTTGATGGCGGCCGCGACCAGCGCGCCGCGCGCCTTCAGGATGCCGGCGCCGATATTGGTGTCGGCAAAGAGCTCGATCAGCCTCTCAGGTGACATCGGCACCTCGTGCATCAGGCCGCAGGCCTCGGCGAGCGCCTGCCAGAACACCGTGAGCAGCAGGTTCACCGCGAGCTTCATGCTCGCGCCCGCGCCCATCGGCCCGATCAGCTCGACGCGGCGGCAGAGGTGCTGCAGCAGCGGTTGCGCCTTGGCGAACGCGACCGGCGTGCCGCCGGCGAAGCCGACGAGCTTGCCTTCGCGCGCCGGCTGCACGGTGCCGCTGACCGGGCATTCGAGGAAATACGCGCCCTTCACGTCCACCCGGGGAGCGAGCGCGCGATGGTCGGCGCCGCGCACCGTGCTCATCTCGATGAACAGCTTGTTGCGCACGTCCACCGACAGCAGGCCGTCGACGCCCGTATAGACCGCTTGCAGCGCGGTCGCGTTGGTGAGGATGGTGATGATCCGGTCGGTCGTGGCGGCGAGCGCCGCCGGGCTCGCGGCGACTGAAGCGCCGGCGCGGGCGGCCGTCGCCGTCTTGTCCAGCGTGCGGTTCCACACCGTCACCTGATGGCCTCTGTCGAGGAGCCGCAGCGCGATCGCGGTTCCCATGCGGCCGGTGCCTGCTATGCCGATCTTCATGCGCCCATCGTGGGGCTGGCGCATGGCGGGACCGTTTCGCAGCCGATTACAGCTGATACATCAATGCCGGCGATCCAACGACCCAGTCGAGCGAGGACGGAGCCGAAAGGCCGGGTTACAGGTGCAACCCGGGGGAAACGATCGCGTGATGCGACGCCGCCAAAGTCGCGCCTTCGACTTCTAGGAGAGCTCGATGCAACTCGTGATCAACGGCCAGGCGCACACCTTCGAGGCGCAGCCGGACATGCCGCTTCTTTGGGTGCTGCGCGACGTGCTGCACATGACCGGAACGAAATTCGGCTGCGGCATGGCGCTCTGCGGCGCGTGCACCGTGCACGTCGACGGGCAGCCCGTGCGCGCGTGCATCACCGCGGTGTCGACGGTCGTCGGCAAGAAGATCACCACCATCGAGGCGATGGCTTCCGACGCCGTCGGCAAGAAGCTGCAGGCGGCGTGGCTGGAAGTCGGTGTGCCGCAATGCGGCTACTGCCAGCCGGGGCAGATCATGTCCGCGGCGGGGCTGCTGCAGCAGACGCCGAAGCCGAGCGACGACGATATCGACCAGGCGATGAGCGGCAACATCTGCCGCTGCGGCACCTACACGCGCATCCGCGCGGCGATCAAGAAGGCGAGCGAGTCATGATCATCGAGAACATGAGCCGCCGCGCTTTCCTGGGCGCGCTGGGCGCCACAGGACTGCTCCTGGTCGTCGGCTGCGGACAAAGCAAGACGGCCGCTCCCGCGGCCAAGTACGGCGCCGATTCCATGCCGCACGGCTGGGTCGACGACCCGCTGGTCTTCGTCCATATCGACACCGACGGCACCGTGACGATCATCTGCCACCGCCAGGAGATGGGGCAGGGCGTGCGCACGAGCCTGCCGATGGCTCTCGCCGACGAGCTCGAGGCGGACTGGCAGCGCGTGCGCGTGCGCCAGGCGAACGCCGACGAGGCGAGCTTCGGCAACCAGGACACCGACGGCTCGCGCAGCATGCGCCACTTCTTCATGCCGATGCGCCGCGCCGGCGCCGCCGCGCGCCAGATGCTCGAGCGCGCCGCCGCCGCCCGCTGGGCCGTGCCGATGACCGAGGTCGAAGCGGCGAACCATGAAGTGGTCCACCGGGCGACCAACCGGCGCCTGGGCTACGGCGAGCTCGCCCAAGACGCGTCGCGCCTCTTCGTGCCGTCGCGCGGGTCGCTGCGCCTGAAGCAGCCGGCGCAGTTCCGCTACATCGGCAAGGGCGAGGTAGGACTAATCGACGGCGCCGACATCGTCAGCGGACGCGCCGCCTATGGCATCGATACCGTGGTCGACGGCATGCTCTACGCCGTCGTCGCCCGCCCGCCGGTCTACGGCGGCAAGGTCAAGTCCTACGACGCGGAAGCCGCGACGAAGGTGCCCGGCGTGGTGAAGGTGGTCGAGATCCCGGGCACGCCGCCGCCCTCCGAGTTCCATCCGCTTGGCGGCGTGGCCGTGATCGCGCGCAACACGTGGGCCGCGATCCAGGGCCGCAAGGCGCTGAAGATCGACTGGGACGACGGTGCCAACGCCCCATACGATTCCGCGAGCTATCGCGCGGCGCTCGAGCAGGCCGCGCGCGCCCCCGGCGAAGTGGTGCGCAACCACGGCGACGCCGTCGCCGTGATGAAAGGCGTGGCGCGCCGTGTCGAGGCCGAGTACTACATCCCGCACATGGCGCAGGCGCCGATGGAGCCGATGGCGGCGACGGCGCGCATCGCCGACGGCCGCTGCGAGGTCTGGACGTCGGTGCAGGCGCCGCAGGTCACGCGCCAGCGCGTGGCCGATCACCTCAAGCTGCCGTTCGAGAACGTCACGGTCCACGTCGCGCTGCTCGGCGGCGGCTTCGGCCGCAAGTCGAAGCCCGACTACGTCGTCGAAGCGGCGCTGCTCTCGCAGGCGATGGACGGCGCCCCGGTCAAGGTCACCTGGACGCGCGAGGACGATGTCCAGCACGGCTACTACCACACCGTGTCGGTCGAGCACCTCGAAGCGGGGCTCGACACGCAGGGCAAGCCGGTGGCCTGGCTGCATCGCAGCGTCGCGCCGAGCATCAGCTCGACGTTCGGTCCGGGCGTGGAGCACGAATCGCCGCCCGAGCGCGGCATGGGCCTCGTCAACGTGCCGTTCATCATTCCAAACCTGCGCGTCGAGAATCCGCCCGCCGAGGCGCACGCGCGCATCGGCTGGTACCGCTCGGTCTCCAACATCCCGCATGCCTTCGCCATCCAGTCGTTCGTCGCCGAGCTGGCGGCGGCGGCGGGACGCGATCCGAAGGACTACCTGCTCGAGCTACTGGGCCCGGACCGGCGCATCGACCCGCGCACGATGGGCGACAACTGGAACTACACCGAGTCGCCCGCGCTTTATCCGTTCGACACCGGCCGGCTGCGGCGGGTGATCGAGACGGCGGCTACCGAGGCCGGCTGGGGTAAAAAGCTGCCCGCGGGACAAGGGCTCGGCATCGCCGCGCACTACAGCTTCGTCACCTACGTCGCCGCCGTCGTGCAGGTCGCGGTGAACGAGAAGGGCGAGATCGCCATCCCCAGAATCGAACTCGCGATGGACAGTGGCGCGCAGGTCAATCCCGAGCGCGTGCGCTCGCAGATCGAAGGCGCGTGCGTGATGGGCGCGGGCAACGCGCTCCTCTCCGAGATCAGCTTCAAGGCCGGCCGCGTGGTGCAGAGCAATTTCCACGACTACCAGGTCGCGCGCATGAACCAGGCGCCGCGCGCGATCGGCATCCATCTGATCGGCTCGGACTTCGAGCGGCCGCTGGGCGGCGTCGGCGAGCCGGGCGTGCCGCCGATCGCGCCGGCGCTGGCCAACGCGATCTTCGCCGCCACCGGCAAGCGCATCCGGCAGCTGCCGATCCGCGACCAGCTCGCTCCGCCCGCGCCACAGGCTTCGCGGCGGTGATGCACGAAAAAGGGGTCAGAGCAATTTTCCTGTAACTACTAACGCGCGTAGGTGTTACAGGAAAATTGCTCTGACCCCTTTTTCAGACCGACGGCAAGGCGTAAGCGCGCCGCTTGCGGTAGCTGACCGTCGGCGTGCGCGCCGGCTGGCGCGAGTCGTTTGCAGCCGGCGACGGAGCGGTCGTCTGCGCGGCGTCGGCGGAAGGTTCCGCCTCGGGCCGCTTGCCCTGGAGATAGAGGAAGCCCGCCGCGTTGGCCGCCGCGCTCAATTGACCACCTCGAATACGGATGCGCTTTCGAAATCCCGCGGGATGACATAGCGGTGGTCGGTCGGCAGGATCGGATGGCCGACGAGGGCGAAGGCGTTCGCCAGCAGGCTCGAGCAGATGAAGCGCTTCGCGCTCTCCGACATGCTGCTCGCCGCGGGCGCAAGGCGCGCTTTCGCCGGCAGCCACAGGAATTTCCTCGCCAGCAGGAACGCGTGCTTCAGGTCGTATTCGCCGCCGATCTGGCTGACCACCCATTCGGCGAGGCGGCCGCGGGCCGCGTCGCTCAGGCCGATGGGTCGCAGGACCCGCACGTTGAGGCCCTCGACCTCGGACAGGCGTATCGCCCGGACGCCCTCCGCGATGTCGGCCTCGACGACGCAGCGCGGATCGGAGCCGTCTTCGAGGGGGCCGACGTACATCGCTACGTGGGACCAGGTCGAGCCGGTCACGCGCTTGATGAGCGCCGCGGCGCGCGTATTGCCTTCGCTCAGCAGAACGTCGCCGTTACGCAGCACTGCGCGCAGCGAGGCGGGATCCGCCCTCGTCGCCGGACTGTAGCTTTTCAGCGGCTGGGAGAGAAACACCGCCAGCGCGGTCAGAAACCGCGCGCGCAGGACAGCGAGTATGTGGGTGAGGATCGACATTCGACGCTTCAAATTCACCGTCGAAGTGTCGGCCGGAGCAGTTACAGCCGCGTTTCGCGAGCGGGGGCGTTGTGTTTCAGTCGAGACAAATCAGAGAACGAAGATCGCGTTGTCGCTCAGGTGCACGCGCACCACCTGCCCCGAGTGGAAGTGGCGCGGGCCGGTGTACACCATGTAGATGGTCCGCCCGTCATTCAGCCGCACGATCAGCCGGTCGCCGTACTGAGGCGCCTCGTCGTTGTCTTCGACATCCTCGCCGTCCGCCGGCGCGGGATCGCGAAGCTCGACCGGCTCGACGTCCTCGATGGTGCCGGGGGTGAGTTGCTGCAGCGTGCGGGAGCCGCGGCCCAGGTCGGTGCACGCGGCGAGGAGCACGAGCGCTGCGATGAAAAGATGCTTCATGCGGTGCATGCTGCGAGCGCCGCATGGGCCGTGTGTTTCACGCGCGGCGGGGCGGGTTACACCTGTAACGGCTGCGGCGGAATAAATTCACGAGTCAGGAACGGAGTTCAGGCTCGACATAAGCCGCAGTAGCGGCATTCGCCGTTACCAGCCAAAAGGAGCCTCAACTTGAAACGCATGACCCTTATCGCCTCCGCCCTGTGCCTTGCGCTCGGCACCTCGATCTCGTTTGCGCAGGACCGGATGGGCGACGGCAAGCACGACGCGGTGGAGCGCGATGCCATGAGCAAGCCGTCCACCAAGCGCCACAAGGCGGACCGGATGGAGAAGTCGGACAAGATGGACAAGATGGAGAAGACGGACAAGTCCGACAAGACGGACAAGATGGACAAGATGGACAAGCCGAGCTCGGCGTACTAGCGCCGTCGCCCGCCGGGAAATCCCATGCTGCAGATCGTCCTTGCTTTCTCGGCGGGCCTGCTCACCATCGCCGCGCCGTGCGTCCTGCCGATGGCGCCGATCGTATTGGGAGCGTCGGTCGCACAGTCGAGCCGTTCGAGGCCGCTCTTCATCGCGCTCGGCTTCGCGCTTGCGTTCTCGGTCGCGGCGCTCCTGCTCGGGGCGTTTTCAGAGGCGCTGCCCGTATCGGCCGGCGTGCTGCGCGACGCCGCCGTTTTCGGGCTGATCGCGTTCGGCGTGCTGATGCTCTGGAAGCGCCCGTTCGAGGCGCTCACGGAACGGCTCGGCGGCGTCATGACGCGGGCTGCCGCCTTCTCGGGTCGAGCCGGCACGGGAAACGCGGGCGGCTTCCTCCTCGGAATGACGCTCGGCGTGCTGTGGACGCCGTGCGCGGGACCCGTGCTCGGCTCTATCCTGACGCTCGTCGCGACGGCCACCAATCTCGGCTGGGCCGCGGTACTCCTCGCCTGCTACGCGCTGGGCGCGGGCATCCCGATGCTCGCCATCGCCTATGGCGGGCGCTACGCCACGACGAGCGTTCGGCGCGTGGTTCCGTACACCCGCCGGATTCAGCAGGCGTTCGGCGTGCTCGTCATCGTGATCGCAGTCGCCATGGCGTTCCAGCTCGACACGCTGGCCACGGCCTGGCTTTCCAACTTCCTTCCGGAATCACCGTTCATGCTATGAAAAGACGCGAAGCGTTGATCGCAATGTCCCTCGCCCTGGCGGCGCCTTTTTCCACGATGGCCGCGCGCTACGGCGCCGCGCCCGACTTTGTCGGTATCGACACCTGGCTCAACTCGCCGCCCCTCACCATCGCCGGGCTCCGCGGGCGGGTGGTCCTGGTGGATTTCTGGACCTACGGCTGCATCAATTGCGTGCACGTGCTGCCGCACATCGTCGAGTGGTACGAGAAGTACAAGGACCGCGGCCTGACCGTCGTCGGCGTGCACACGCCGGAGTTCGCCTTCGAGCGCGACTCGAGCAACGTGAAGCGCGCGATTCAGCGGCACGGCATCGGCTACCCGGTCGCCCAGGACAACAAGTTCGCCACCTGGAACGCCTATCGCAACCGCTATTGGCCGACGGCGTACCTGATCGACCGCAGCGGCGAGCTGGTTTTCCAGCACGCCGGCGAGGGCGCGTACGACGAGATAGACCGGACGATCCGGCTGCTGCTCGGCTAGCGGACGACTTCGACGGTGGCGGTAAAGACGTAGCCCGCGCCGCGCTCGGTGCGGATGAGCTGGGTCTTCTCGTCGGGCGGCTCGATCTTCTTGCGCAGGCGTCCGACCTGGGTGTCGATCGAGCGGTCGTACACCTCGTCGTTGTGCAGGCGCGAGAGGCCGAGGAGCTGGTCGCGCGACAGCACGCGCTGCGGCGCGGCGAGGAACGCGGCCAGGAGATTGAACTCGGTGTTGGTGAGCGGGACGGTTCCGGTCCTGGGCGACGTCAGCCGGCGCAGGCGCACGTTCAGCTCCCAGCCGGCGAAGCGGTACGCGCGGATCTTCTGCAGGCTGTCGGACACCGTCTGCTGCGAGCGGCTGCGCCGCAGCAGCGCGCGGATGCGCGCGAGGAGCTCGCGCGGCGAGAAAGGCTTGGTGAGGTAGTCGTCGGCGCCGAGCTCGAGCCCCATCACACGGTCGGCCTCGTCCTTGCGCCCGGTGAGCATGATGATCGGCAGCCCCGCGGTCTCCTCGCGCAATCTGCGCGCGATCTCCATGCCGTCCTCGCCCGGCAGGCGCAGGTCGAGCACCAGGAGGTCGATCGTGTCGCGCGCCATCACTTCGGCAATCTGCTTGCCGCTGGCGAGCGCGGTGACGCGGATGTCGTTGTCGCCTAGGTAGTCGACGATCATCTGCCGCACCGACGGATCGTCGTCCACCGCGAGCACGTGAGCGGTGCTCACTTGACTCGCCCCCAAGTATGCCGAGTCCGCTTCATTCATTTGAGCATGACGTTGAAGCCGCCATTGTTCAAGCAGATGTAAATGAAAGGCAACTTTTATGGCAGTTGTCGCACTGGCGCCGGCACCGCCTCGGTGCGTCGCGGCACGTCGACCGCCACGGGGTCGCTCGCCGGAAAGGTCTGCTCGAGCGCCGCATCGAGGAGCTGCTCGACGTGATCCGCGGGCAGGGTGGGGCCGTTCTCGTCCATCTCGCCTTGCAGCATCCCCGCCGACCCTTGCCCAAGCCTTACAGCCCGGCCGGCCGATCATGGCAATTGCCATATTCCGTCGCCGACTCTTCACATGGGCGGCGTCCTCGGATCGTTAGATAACGAGCCAAATGCAAGGAACTACGTGAATCGAAAAGGTTATGTGGTTGTTCTGGAGGAGGACGCGCTAATCCGCAACCTGCTGGAACGCTGGCTCGGCGAGGCGGGCTATGCAGTGGCGCCGCGCAATCCGGGCAAGGGAAGCGACCCACCGCCCGAGGTCCCGTGCCTGGTGATCGCCGACGTCCCTACTCCCCAGGCGGCGGAGCCGCTCATCCGCTCGTGGCAGGCGGTGTATGCTGCCCCGATCCTGGTCCTTTCGGCGCGCTTCCGGCGCGGTCTCGCCGGGTCCGTGGAGGCGGCGCGCCGGCTCGGCGTCAAAAAGGTGCTGCCCAAGCCGTTTACCCGCAAGGAGCTGCTCGCCGCGGTGCGCGAGTCCGTAGAAGGCAGCGCGTGACCGCGCGCGGCGACGCGCTGAAGGCTTTGCACTACGCCCTGGCGCCGATCGCGATCGCGGCGGCGGCGCTGCTGCATTTCTCGGCCCTGGGACCCTTCCTCCATCCCACGGGCCTTTTCATCCTCGGCGTCATCGCCGCCGCCTGGTTCGGCGGCGTCGGGCCGGGGCTCTTCGCCGCGCTCATCGCGACCCTCGTCCTTCCCCAGCTGATCGAGATCAGCTACCCGCTGACCGGTGGCTGGCTCGACCTGCCGCGCTTCGTCACCTTCACCATCACCGGCCTTGCGGTGGGCTGGGGCACGACGCTCCGCCGGAACGCCGATGCCATGGCGCAAGACAACGCCGCGCTGCAGCGCTCGGAGGAGCGCTACGCGATCGCGCTCAGCTCCGGCGAGGAAGGCTTCTGGGACTGGGACCTCGCTACCGGCGCGTTCCACGCCTCGCCGCGCATGCTGGAGATGTGCGGCTTGCCGCCCGATAGCGCGTTCGCGGACCGCAGCGAATTTCTTGCGCGCTTCCCGTTCGCGCCGGGCGAGCGCGAGAAGTGGCAGGCGGCGGTCGAGGCGCATTTCGCCGGCAGGTCGGCGCGCATGGACATGGAGATCGCGATCCTGCGCGACGGCGAGACGCGCTGGCTGCATACGAGCGGCATGGCGACGCGCAGCGCTTCGGGCGCGGTGGTGCGCTGGACCGGTGCGACGCGCGACGTCACCGCGCGAAGGACGATGGAGGCGGCGCTGCGGGATTCCGCGGCGCGTTTCCGCAGCCTGACCGAGCTGTCCAACGACTTCTTCTGGGAGACCGACGCCGAGCACCGCTATACCGCGCTCGAGCACGGCGCGGCCTATCGCGGGCCGCGCAACAAGCCCAAGCTCGGCAAGCGGCCTTGGGAGCTGAACTACGTTTCGCCGGACGAGGCGGCCTGGAGCGCGCATCGCGCGACGATTGCCGCGCGCAAACCCTTCCTCAATTTCGCGGTGTCGCGCATCGAGCAGGGCGAGGAGCGCTTCTACGAGATCAGCGGCGAGCCGCGCTTCGATGCCGACGGCCGCTTCCTCGGTTACCGCGGCGTCGGTCGCGACGTCACCGAGCGCATGTACGCCGGGAAGGCGCTGCACGAGTCGGAGAAGCGCCACGAGCGCGCGATGGCCGCGGCCGAGGCGGGATTCTGGGACTGGGATGTGCCGAACGACGCGTTCTACGTCTCGCCGAGGTTCCTCGAGATGGGCGGCTTCGATCCGGCAACGACCTTCGCCGGCCGCGACGATTTCATGCGGCAGGCGCCCTTTCATCCCGACGACCGCGTGAAGTACCAGCGGGCGGTCCGCGAGCTCTTCGCCGGCACCGGCTCGCGCCTGACCATGGAATTGCGCGTGCTGAACGGCGGCGAGACGCGCTGGCACAACCTGAACGGCATCTGCTTCCGCGACGCCGACGGCAAGGTCGTGCGCTGGGCGGGATCGAGCAGCGACGTCACCGAGCGCCGGCGCGCCGAGGAGGCGTTGCGGATTTCGGAGCAGCGCTACGCGCGCGCGATGGACGCCGCGGAAGCGGGCCACTGGGAATGGAACGTCGCCACCGACGAGATGTTCGTGTCCGCCCGGCAGCGCGAGATGCTCGAGCTCCCGCTCGGGCTGCAGTTCGCCGGCCGCGAAGCGTACCTCGCGTGCATTCCGTTCCATCCGGACGACCGCGAGCGCTACATCGCCGCGGCGCGGCGGCACATCGCCGAGATGTGGCCGCGCTTCGAGCAGGAATTCCGCGTCATCCTGAAGAGCGGCGAGCTGCGCTGGATGCGGCTCACTGGAAGGTCGCATCGCGATGCCGAGGGAAGGCCGACGCATTTCACCGGTTCGCTCATCGACATCACCGAGCGGAAACTCGCGGAGGACGCGCTGCGCGCGAGCGAGGAGCGCTACAGCCTGGCGATGGAGGCCTCGGACGAGGGGCACTTCGACGTCGACCTCGACACGGACCAGCTCTACATCTCCGAGCGCCTGAACGAGATCTACGGCTTTGCCCCGCGCACCCGGTTCGCGAGCCGCACCGACTACCTGAAGCGCTTCCAGTTCCATGCCGAGGACGGCGAGCGCTACCTCGCCGCTCTCAAGGCGGTCGAGGCCAAGGGCGGCCCCGACCGCTACGAGTTCGAGTACCGCATCGTGCGGCCGTCGGGCGAAGTCCGGTGGCTCAGGACGCGCGGCAAGGTGATCCGCGACGCCGAAGGCCGCGCGCGGCGACGCACGGGCGTGGTGGCCGACATCACCGAGGCAAAGCTCGCGGAGGAGGCGCTGCGCGAGAACCAGGCGCGCTATGCGCGTGCGATGGAAGCCACGGAGGCGGGCCACTGGGAATGGGATCTCGTCACGCACCAGGTGTTCCATTCGCCGCGCTTCCGGGAGCTGTATGGCATTGGGCTGGACGAGACGTTTGCCGACCGCGAGGCGTGGAAGGCGCGGCAGCCCCTGAGCCCGAGCGAGCGCGAACGCCAGGAGGGGGCGCTGCAGGCGGCCATTGCCGACCCGGCGAAAACGTACGACATCGAGGTGTCCTTCGAGGTGCGCCCGGGCGAGTTGCGATGGCTGCGCTCCCGCGGAAAAGTGTTTCGCGGGGAAGACGGGCGTCCCCTGCGCGTCACCGGAGCGACCACGGATATCACGGCGCGCAAGCTCGCCGAGGACGCGCGGCGGCTGTCGGAAGAGCGCTACGCGCTCGCCATGGAAGCCTCGGAAGAGGGGCATTTCGACTGGGACGTGCGGACCGACGAGATTTTCGCCTCGACGCACTTGATGAAGCTGCTCGACCTGCCGGAGGACGAGCAGTTCCACACGCGCGGCGACATGGTCGCGCGGGTGCGCTACTACGCTGGAGATCGCGCGCGCCTCGAGCAGATCACGCGCGAAGTGCTCGCCAGCAGCGCGCTGCAGAACGAGTTCGAGTACCGCCTGCTGCGCGGCCCGGCCCGGGAGGCGCGCTGGATCCGGGCCCGCTGGAAGATTCTGCGCGACGCGGAGGGCGTGGCCGAGCGGGTCATCGGCGTCGTCAGCGACATCACCGAGCGCAAGCTGGCGGTCGAGGCGCTGCGCGAGCGCGAGACGCGCTTCCGCAGCCTGACGGAGCTCTCCGCCGACTGGTACTGGAAGCAGGACGAAAACCTGCGCTTCATCCATTTCTCGGGGTCGCAGGCGCCGATCGGCAAGACGCGCTGGGAGCTGCCCTACACGCCGCTGTCCTCTTCCTGGGACGAGCATCGCGCGGCGCTCGCCGCCCGCCAGCCCTTCCGCGACTTCGAATATTCGCGCGTCGAGGACGACGGCCGCGTCCGCTGTATCAGCGTCAGCGGCATGCCGCTCTTCGACGAGGACGGCCGCTTCCGCGGCTACGAGGGCGTGGCGCGCGACATCACCGAGCGCAGGCGCATCGGCGAGGAGCTGCGTTCGCGCCAGGAGATGCTGGAACTCGCGCAGAAGGCCGCGCGCGCCGTGCCGTGGGAGTGGAGAAATCGCGCCGATCCGGCGGTCAACCGCTGGTCGCCCGAGCTCGAAGCGATGTTCGGTTTGCCGCCCGGCGCCTACGACGGCACCGTGGAGGCCTGGCGCAACCTGGTCCATCCGGACGACTGGGGGCGGGTGAAGAGCTCGATGCAGCAGGCCCTCGAGACCGGGAAGGTCGACGTCGAGTACCGCGTAGTGCACCCGGACGGGAAGGTACGCTGGCTGAACCAGAAGGGCCGCGCCTTCTTCGACGCCGAGGGCAGGCCGCTGCGCTCGATCGGCTTCATGTTCGACGTCACCGAGCGCCGCAAGGTCGAGGACGACCTGCGCTCGCGGCAGGAGATGCTCGAGCTCGCGCAGAAGTCGGCGCGCGCGATCGCTTTTGAATGGAGGATGGGCGCGGGCGAAGGCGAGAACCGCTGGTCGCCCGACCTCGAGGCGATGTACGGCTTCGCCCCGGGCACCTACGACGGCAGCTTTGAAATGTGGAAGAAGCTGGTGCATCCCGAGGACTGGCCGGCGGTGAAGGAGGCGATCAAGCGCGCGCTCAGCACCGGCGAGGTGGCGTCCGAATACCGCGTGGTGCATCTCGACGGCTCGGTGCACTGGCTGCAGGCCAAGGGGCGGGTGTTCGTCGGCCGCGACGGCAAGCCGGCGCGCATGGTCGGCTTCATGCAGGACGTGACGCAGCGCAAGCACGCCGAAGAGGAAATGAGCAAGCTCGAGCGCGAGCTGCGCCGGGCGCAGCGCCTCGAGGGGATGGGCACGATGGCCGGCGGCATCGCGCACGACTTCAACAACATCCTCGGCGCGATCCTCGGCTACGGCGAGATGGCGATGCGCGACGCGAAGAGCGGCACGCGCCTGCGCCGCGACCTCGACAGCATCATGGCTGCGGGCGAGCGCGGCCGGGCGCTGGTCGAGCGCATCCTCGCCTTCAGCCGCAGCGGCGTCGGCGAGCGCGTGCCCGTGCACGTCGAGGAGGTGGTGCGCGAGGCGCTCGACCAGCTTGCCGCCAGCCTGCCCGAAAACGTCACCATCGCGCCGCGCCTGCGCGCCGGCCGCGCGGCGATGCTCGGCGACTCCACCCAGGTGCACCAGGTCGTGATGAACCTGGCCAACAACGGCGTACAGGCGATGCCGCAAGGCGGCGTCCTGCGCGTCACGCTCGAAACCATCCGCTTCGAAGCGCCGCGGACGGCGACCGTCGGCGCGATCGCTGCCGGCGACTACATCGTGTTCAAGGTCGCGGACACCGGCACCGGCATTCCGCCCGACGTCCTCGAGCGCATGTTCGATCCGTTCTTCACCACCAAGGAGGTCGGCGTCGGCAGCGGCTTGGGCTTGTCGCTGGTGCACGGCATCGTCACCAACGTCGGCGGCGCGATCGACGTCGCCACCGACCTTGGCAAGGGCTCGAGCTTCACGGTTTTCCTGCCGCGCACCGGCGACGCGCCCGCCAAGGCAGCCGACGAGAACCGTCCCCTGCCTCGCGGCGAAGGGCAGCGCGTGCTGGTGGTGGACGATGAAGAGCCGCTGGTGCGCCTTGCCACCGAGACGCTCGAGCGCCTCGGCTACGACCCGGTCGGCTTCACCTCCAGCACTGCCGCGCTCGCCGCGTTCCGCGCCGATCCGCAGCACTTCGACGCTGTGCTCACGGACGAGCGCATGCCGGGCCTGTCGGGTACGGCGCTGATCCGCGAGGTGCGCGGGATCCGGGAGACGATTCCCGTGGTGCTGATGAGCGGCTACCTCGGCGTGGCGCCGAGGGACGCGCGCGAGGGCGGCCTCGCCGACGCCCTCGGCGTGGTGCCGCGCGTGCCCGTCGGCGTGGGCGCCGACGTCGTCGTCAAGAAGCCGCTCTCGGCGCGCGACCTGGCGGCGAGCATGGCGCGCGCCTTGCAGCACTAAGGGAGCGAATCGTTACCGTTGTCACATGCCTGTCGCCGTGACTGACATAATCGCCAGCTAGCATCCAGAGACATTCTCGAACCCACCGGGAGACGCCCATGATCGCAGAGGAAGCGAAGATCCGCCGTTCCGCGCAACTGAAGACCCCGTCCGACCTTGGCGCCGAGGCGACGAAAGACCTGTCCGGCGCGCTCAACATCCTGCTGGCGGATCTCTTCGCGCTGTACTTCAAGACCAAGAACTTCCACTGGCACATCTCCGGGCCGCATTTCCGCGACTACCACCTGCTGCTGGACGAGCAGGCCGACCAGATCTTCGCCATGACCGACCCCATCGCGGAGCGGGCGCGCAAGCTCGGCGGCACCACGCTCCGCTCGATTCGGGACATCTCCCGCCACCAGCGGCTGCAGGACAGCCATGCCGAGCGCGTCAGCCCGAAGGACATGCTCCTGGAGCTGATGGGGGACAACCAGCTCCTGACGCGATACCTGCGCGAGACGCACGGAGTCTGCGAGCAGCACAACGACGTGGCCACCGCCAGCCTGATCGAAATCTGGATCGACGAGACGGAGCGCCGCACCTGGTTCCTGTCCGAGACACAGGAGGGCTCTAGGGCGGGCAGAGCCTGATCCGTGGGCGACGTGTTTGGCGCGTTATCGGACAAGGAGCAAATGGATCGTGAGAACGTGGTGTATCGTCGTGGCCGTCGCGCTGCTGCCAGGCTGCGTCCGCTATCGGGCGCAGCCGCTCGACCCCGGCTCGACCCTCCCACACCGCATTCCGGACCTCACGATCGACGCCCGGCAGATGCCGCGGCCCGAGCTCGCTTCCCACCGGTTCGACCCCTCGGACGGGCTGGACTTCACCGAGGTCGCGATGCTCGCGGTCGTCAACAACCCCGACCTGCGGACGGCGCGGGCCGACGCGGGCATCTGGCATGCGCAGGCGTTCGCGGCCGGCTTGCTGCCCGATCCCCAGTTGAGCCTGACCGCCGACGTCCCCGATCCCGGCCAGGTCGCCAAGGCCACCGCG
>DASQAW010000033.1:0-2345 GCA_035635495.1 Burkholderiales bacterium | reverse complement strand
AGCTGAGCCTGAAGACGCCGGACAGCGTTTCCATCAGCGCGGTGCACGAGCTCGGCCCGAGCCTGCAGCTGCTCGCCGACGCGACGTGGACCCACTGGAGCAGGATCCGGCAGCTGCCGCTGCAGCGGACCAGCGGTACCCAGAACGGCGCCACGCTCGACACGCTGACGTTCAATTTCAACGATGTCTGGCGCTTCTCGGCCGGCGCGAACTACAGGCTGAGCGGTGCACTGCTATTGAAGGCCGGCGTGGCCTTCGACAAGTCCCCGGTGCCCAATGCGGCTGTGCGCAGCGTTCGGCTGCCCGACGAGGACCGCACGTGGCTCTCCTTCGGCGCCGCGTACCAGGTCTCGCGCAACGGCAAGCTGGACGCCGGCTACACCTACGTCAACGTGAAGGACGCCGACATCAACAACAACCAGGCGGCCACCGGCAAGGGCGTCGTCAACGGCACCTACAGCGCGAAGATCCACATCTTCGGCCTGCAGTACCAGCATACCTTCTAGCGGTGGGCGGCGAGGAGCGCACCGAGTTCTCCATCAGCGAGCTGGCGAAGGAGTTCGAGGTCACGCCGCGCGCCATCCGCTTCTACGAGGACCAGGGGCTGCTTGCGCCGCGGCGCGACGGCCAGCGCCGCATCTATTCGCCGCGCGACCGCACGCGCCTCAAGCTGACTTTGCGCGGCAAACGGCTGGGATTCACGCTTTCCGAGATCCGCGATCTGATTGACATGTACGAGCCCGGGCGCGACGAGCGGCCGCAGCTCGAGCGCTTTCTCGCGGTGCTCGAGTCGCACAAGGCCAGCCTGCAGCAGCAGCGCGCCGACATCGAGGCACAGCTCTCGGAGATCCAGGCCTTCGAGAAGAAGGTGCGCAAGCAGCTCAGGCGCGGTTGACGTTTACGTAAACGTCAAGTACGCTCTGGTGCTTTTGCCGAGGCTCGATGAACGCGCCCGCCGACCCTCATTTCGCCACCCGCATCCGCGCCAGCTTCGGCCGCCAGAAGGCGATGGCGCTGATCGGCGCCAGCCTGAGCTCGGTGGCGCCCGGCGCGGTGGAGATTACCCTGCCCTTCCGCGACGACCTCACGCAGCAGAAGGGCTTCGTGCACGGCGGCATCATCGGCATGATCGCCGACACGGCGTGCGGCTACGCCGCCTATTCGCTGATGCCCGCCGACTCCTCGCTCGTCACCGTCGAATACAAGATCAATATCCTCGCGCCGGGAACCAGCTCGCTCACGGCACGCGGCGAAGTGGTGAAAGCGGGCCGCACCCTCACCGTGGCGCGCGCGGAGGTGTACGCTCGGGATGGCAGGCACGTCGCCACCATGCAGCAGACCCTCATGATGCTCGCCGGCACGCCGGACCACCCTGAATGAGCTTCCTCGGCTTCGACCACGGCGAGACGATCGGCATGCTGCGCGACAGCGTGCGCGACTTCGCCGCCAAGGAGATCGCGCCGCGCGCGGCCGAGATCGACCGCGCGAACGAATTCCCGCCCGACCTCTGGCGCAAGCTGGGCCATCTCGGCCTGCTCGGCGTGACCGTCGAGGAAGAGTACGGCGGCACGGCGATGGGCTACCTCGCGCACATCATCGCGATGGAGGAAATCTCGCGCGCCTCGGCGTCGATCGGTCTTTCGTACGGCGCGCACTCCAACCTCTGCGTGAACCAGATCCGCCGCAATGGCAGCGACGCGCAGAAGCGCAGATACCTGCCGCAGCTCGTCTCCGGCGAGCACGTGGGCGCGCTTGCCATGTCGGAACCCGGCGCGGGTTCGGACGTGGTCGGCATGCGCCTGAAAGCCGAGCGGCGCGGCGAGCGCTACGTCCTCAATGGCAGCAAGATGTGGATCACGAATGGGCCCGACGCCAGCGTCCTCGTGATCTATGCCAAGACCAGCGACAAGGGCATCAGCGCCTTCCTCGTCGAGAAGGGCATGAAAGGCTTCTCCACCGCGCAGAAACTGGACAAGCTCGGCATGCGCGGCTCGAACACCTGCGAGCTGGTGTTCCGCGACTGCGAAGTGCCCGCGGAAAACATCCTCGGCCGCGAAGGCGACGGCGTGAAGGTGCTGATGTCCGGCCTCGATTACGAGCGAGCCGTGCTCGCCGGCGGGCCGCTCGGCATCATGGCGGCGTGCCTGGACGCGGTGCTTCCCTACGTTCACGAGCGCAAGCAGTTCGGCCAGCCGATCGGCGAGTTCCAGCTCATGCAGGGCAAGCTCGCCGACATGTACACCACGTTCTCCGCCTGTCGCGCGTATGTCTATGCCGTCGGCCAGGCGCTCGACCGCGGCGAAACCACCCGCAAGGACGCGGCCGGCGCCATCCTGTACGCAGCA
>DASQAW010000032.1:0-9839 GCA_035635495.1 Burkholderiales bacterium | reverse complement strand
CGCGCCGAGACGCTTTGGGCGCAGCTCGGCTCGCGCTCGGCCGAAGGCGACGAGGCCGAGGTCTTGAAGCGTTTGAGCAAGCCGCCCATCGAGTACTTCAGGATGTTCTACGGCGACACGGTGCTCGGCGGCGCGGCGGCGCCGCTCGCCTGCGGCATCGCCTTCTTCGGCGTCGACAAGGTGGTGTTCGCGAGCGACTGCCCGTTCGATCCCGAAGGCGGGCCGATGTTCATCCGCGAGGGCATCCGCTCGATCGAATCGCTGAATCTGCCGGAAGGCGACAAGCGTAAGATCTACTTTGGCAACGCCCGGCGTCTTCTCAAGCTGTGATCAACCGCCGCGACTTCCTCACCGTTCTCGGCGCCCTTGGCGTAACGCCATTGTGGGCCCAGGCGCCATCGCGCGCTCCGCGCATCGACGTCCACCATCACATCCTGCCGCCGGAATACATGAAGGCGATCGCCGAGCGCCGCGGCAGCGGCGCGCCGGACTGGTCGCCGCAGCGCTCGCTCGAGGAGATCGACCGCGCCGGCATCGGCACGGCGATGCTCTCGCTCGTGCAGCCGGGCGTGTGGTTCGGCGACGTCGCGGAGGGGCGGCGCCTCGCGCGCACGACGAACGACTACGGCGCGCGCCTGGTGCGCGACCATCCTGGGCGCTTCGGCCTGTTTGCGGCGATCCCGCTGCCGGATACCGAAGGCAGCCTGAAGGAGATCGAGTACGCCTACGGCACGCTGAAGGCGGACGGCATAGCGCTGATGACGAGCTACGGCGATCGCTGGCTCGGCGACGCCGCGTTCGCGCCGGTGTGGCAGGAGCTCGAGCGGCGCAAGGCGGTGATCTATACGCATCCGACCCAGGCGGCCTGCTGCCGCAACCTCAATACCGAGGTCTCGACCTCGACCATCGAGTACACGACCGACACCTCGCGCACCATGGCCAGCATCCTCTTCAGCGGCACCGCGGTGCGCTACCCGGGAATCCGCTGGATCTTTTCGCACGGCGGCGGCACCGTGCCGTTCCTCCTCAGCCGCTTCACCGTCGCCGAAGCGAACATGAAGGACAGGAGCAGGCTGCCGAACGGCGTCGTGCCCGAGCTGCGCAAGTTCTATTACGACACCGCGCAGGCGAACCACGCCGGCGCGCTCGCCGCGCTGCTGAAGCTGGTGCCGGTGTCGCAGGTCGTGCTCGGCACCGACTATCCCTTCCGCCGCGCCGCGGACGAGATCGCCGGCGTCACGAGCTACGGCTTCAGCGCCGCCGATGTGCGCGCCATCGAGCGTGACAACGTGTTGAGGCTGCTCGGCCATGCTTGAGCTCCAGGTAAATGGAATCGGCCGCAAGGTCGAGGCGCACCGCGACACGCCGCTCCTCTACGTGCTGCGCAACGACCTCGGCCTGGTCGGCAGCCGCTTCGGCTGCGGCAGCGGCCAGTGCGGCGCCTGCTTCGTGCTGCTCGACGGCCGGCCGATGGCGTCGTGCGACCTGCCGATCTGGTCGGTCGAGGGAAAGCAGATCACCACGATTGAAGGGTTGGGGAAGAACGGCGAGCTGCATCCGGTGCAGAAGGCGCTGATCGCCGAGCAGGCGGCGCAGTGCGGCTACTGCATGAGCGGCATCGCGGTGGCCGCCGCCGCTTTGCTTGCCCAAAACCCTTCTCCCTCGGCGGCAGAGATCCGAAGTGCGTTGGACAAGAACCTCTGCCGCTGCGGCTCGCACAACCGCGTGGTGAAAGCCGTGATGCGCGCTGCCCATGAATAAGCCCGCCGACACGCCGCTGCCGCTATCGGATGCGCGCCGGCTCACGCAGCGCGTGCACTTCGAGCGCGACGGCACGGTGAGCATCGCCACGGGCAAGGTCGAGCTGGGGCAGGGCATCAGCACGGCGCTCGCGCAGATCGCGGCGGAGGAGCTGGGCGTCGAGCTCCACCGGATCAGGATCCTGCCGGCGAGCACCGCCCACAGCCCCGACGAAGGCGTCACTTCGGGCAGCCTCTCGATCCAGGACGGCGGCAAAGGCCTGCGCAAGGCGTGCGCGGAGCTCCGCACCCTGCTCCGAAAATCCGGGCGCTCGTCCTATTGGGAGCTCGAGGTGGCAGGCTCCGACATTCCGGCCGACGCGCCCGAGAAGCCGCCGGCCGAGTACAAGGTGGTCGGCACCAGCGCGCCGCGGTTGGAATTGCCGGCGAAGATCGCCGGGCGGGCGAGTTACGTGCAGGACATGACGCTGCCCGGGATGCTGCATGCGCGGGTGATCCGGCCGCCGCGCCCCTTCGCCAAGTTGGTGGCGATTCCGGACCATCCCGGCCTGGTGCGCGACGGCGATTTCGTCGGCGTGCTCGCCGGGCGCGAGGAAGAGGCGATCGAGGCGGCGAAGAAGCTGCGGGCGAAGGCGCGATGGGAGGAAGGGACGGCACTGCCGGCCGACATGTATGCGTGGCTGAAGCAGCACGCCGCGGAGAACAACGTCGCGAAGGAGAAGGCCGACCCGGCGGCGAAGGCGCGCGGCATCAAGCGGCTGCAGGCGGAATACCGCAAGCCCTTCATCGCCCATGCCTCGATCGGCCCGTCGTGCGCGCTCGCGCGCATGCACGGCGACAAGCTCGAGGTCTGGTCGCACACGCAGGGCATCTTCGGCCTGCGGCGCGAGCTGGCGATGGTGCTGCGCCTGCATGAGCAGCACGTCGTGGTGCACCACGTCGAAGGCGCGGGATGCTACGGGCACAACGGCGCGGACGACGTGGCGCTGGATGCGGCGCTGCTCGCCCGGATGGCGAAGGGGCGAGCGGTGCGCCTGCAATGGTCGCGCGAGGACGAGTTCGCCTGGGAGCCCTACGGGCCGGCGATGGTGATCGCCCTCGATGCGAGCGTCGACGGGGAGGGCCGCATCGTCTCCTGGCGGCACGATCTCTGGAGCAACGGGCACACGCACCGGCCCGGCCGCGCCGACAAGCCGGTGCTCGTCGCCGCCGGCGAGATCGCGCAGCCGTTCGAGCGCGCGCCGGCCACCGATCCGGCGCTGCCGGCGGGCGGCGCGCACCGCAATGCGATCCCGCTCTACGAATTTCCCGACCTGCTGGTGATGCACCACTACGTCCGCGACGCCCTGGTGCGCGGCTCGTCGCTGCGCTCGCTCGGGGCTTTTGGCAACGTCTTCGCCATCGAATCGTTCATGGACGAGCTCGCCGGCGAGGACGATGCGGCGGGGTTCCGCCTGCGCCATCTGATGGACCCGCGGGGTCGCGCCGTGATCGAGGAGGCGGTGCGCAAATCGCACTGGAACGCCTGGCAGCGCAAGGAGGGCAGGGGACACGGCATCGCGTTCGCCAAGTACAAGAACCTCGGCGCCTATTGCGCCGTGGTGGCGGACGTGGAGGTGACGCACGAAATACGCGTGACGCGCCTCGTCGCGGCGGTGGACGTGGGCCTGCCGGTCAACCCCGACGGCGTCGCGAACCAGATCGAAGGCGGCTGCGTGCAGGCGACGAGCTGGACGCTGAAGGAGGCGTGGCGGCCGGGCGTGGCAGGATGGGAGGACTATCCGGTCCTGCGCTTCAGCGAAGCGCCGCCGGTGGAGGTGCACCTGCTGAAAAACAATCACCCATCGGTCGGCGCCGGCGAGTGCACCATGGGTCCGACGGCGGCGGCGATCGCCAACGCGCTGCACGACGCGCTCGGCGTGCGCGTGCGCGAGCTGCCCCTGACAGCGGAGAGAATAGCGGCCACCATCAATGATTGAGCTCTACCACAGCGTCAATTCCGTCTGCGCGCAGAAGGTGCGCGTCGTGCTCGCCGAGAAGAACCTGGAGTACCAGGAGCACCTGATGACGCTCCGCGGCGACCAGTTCGATGCCGAGTACATGAAGCTGAACCCGAACGCCGTGGTGCCGACCCTCGTGCACGACGGGCGGCCGGTGATCGAGTCGTCGGTGATCCTCTACTACCTCGACGACGCGTTCGCGAATCCGCGGCTGATGCCGAAGGATCCGTACCTGCGCATGTCGGTGCGCATGTACAACAAGCTGATCGACGAGTACGTGCACAACTCGTGCACCATCCTCACCTTCGCCACCGCGTTCCGACCCTGGTTCGCCGGCCTGAGCGGCGAAGAGATCGAGCAGCGCCTCGCCAAGTCGCCGAGCAAGCAGCGCACGGAATACAAGCGCGACGTGGCGCTGAAGGGGCTCGAATCGAAGTACGTGCGCGACGCGCTCGGCTACCACGAGAAGCTGCTGAAGATGATGGA
Organism: Burkholderiales bacterium; assembly: GCA_035635495.1. GTDB lineage: Bacteria > Pseudomonadota > Gammaproteobacteria > Burkholderiales > SG8-39 > SCGC-AG-212-J23. Next base: position 5,593 of record DASQAW010000032.1, on the reverse strand, counting down.
CGCCTCGCTCGAGCGCGGACCGTGGCTGGCGGGCGAGGGCTTCTCGCTCGCCGACGCGGCGGTGATTCCCTACATCCTGCGCCTCGATCTCCTGAAGCTGCATCGGGTGTGGGAGCCGCTGCCGCGCATCGACGCCTGGTACGAGCGCATGCGCAACCGGCCGTCGGTGAACAAGGAGCTGCTCGATCGCATGCGGCCGGAGGACAAGGCGCCGTTCGAGAAGCTCGAGCCCGATCCGTGGCCGCAGGTGGAGAAGATGGTATGGGCGTCCTGATCGAGGGCCGCTGGCGCGAGGAGGAGCTCGCGCACGAAACGAGCGCGCGCGGCGAGTTCACGCGCGTCGACAGCGTCTTCCGCGACCGCATCACCGCCGACGGGTCGTCGGGCTACAAGGCGGAAGCCGGGCGCTACCACCTCTACATAGCCTGGAACTGCCCCTGGGCGCACCGCGTGCTGATCTTCCTGGCGCTGAAGAAGCTGGAGCCTGCGTTCACGGTCGCCTATGCCATCCCCGGCCTGCGCGAGCAGGGCTGGACCTTCGAGGCGAACCCGCAATTCCCCGACTGCACGCCGGACAAGGTGAACGGCTTCCGTTACCTCCACCAGGCGTACGCCGCGGCGAACCCGCGCTACTCCGGCAAGGTGACGGTGCCGACGCTCTGGGACAAGAAGACGAAGCGCATCGTGAACAACGAGTCCTCCGAGATCATCCGCATGCTGAACAGCGAGTTCAAGGGCATCGCGGGCGACGACACCGATTACTACCCGCCCGAGCTCCGCGGCGAGATCGACCGCATCAACGAGTTCGTGTACACGCGCATCAACAACGGCGTCTACCGCTGCGGCTTCGCGCGCTCGCAGGAGGCGTACGACGCGGCCTACGACGCGCTGTTCGCCGCGCTCGACGGGCTGGAAGCGCGCCTGGGCGGCAATCGGTTCCTGGTGGGTGACAAGGCGACGGAAGCCGACTGGCGGCTGTTCCCGACGCTGGTGCGCTTCGACGTTGCCTACTTCTCCATCTTCCGCTGCAACCGCCAGCGCATCGCCGACTATCCCAACTTGAGCCGCTACCTGCGCGAGCTGTACCGCATGCCGGGGATCGCGGCGACGGTGAAGCCGCGCTACTACGTGATCGGCTACTGGTCGGTGAAGAAGGTGAACCCGAGTGGCATCATTCCGAAGGGCGCGCCAGCGCCCTACGCAGAAGAAGACCGGAGGAGGGAAGCATGAGCAGGTGGATCGCTTTGGCTCTCGCATGCGCGGCAGCGACCGCGGCGCACGCGCAGAGCTACCCGAGCAAGGCGGTACGCGTGGTGGTCGCGGCGCAGACCGGCGGGCCGGACACCGTGGCGCGGATCGTGGCGGCGCAGCTGCAGCAGCAGCTCGGGCAGCCTTTCGTGGTCGAGAACCAGGGCGGCGCGAACGGCATCGTCGGCGCGAGCACCGTGGCGAAGGCCGCGCCGGACGGCTACACGCTGCTCGTCTACTCGTCGGGCTTCGTCATCAACCCGGCGGTGTACAAGAGCCTGCCGTACGACACGGAGAAGGACTTCACGCCGGTCACCAACCTGGTGAGCAACGGCGGGCTCTTTTTCGCAGTCGCCAACGCGGTGCCCGCGAAGACGCTGCAGGACTTCCTCGCCTACGCCAGGCAGCCCGGGACGCAGCTCGCCTACAGCTCGCCCGGCGTCGGCAACACCTGGCACCTCGCGATGGAGGTGTTCGACCACATGACCGGCATCAAGATGACGCACATCCCCTACAAGGGCGGCGGCCCGGCGACCGCGGCGCTCGCCCAGGGCGAGGTGCAGGCGATGTTCGCTTCGCCCGCGCCGCTCATGCCGCACTTCAAGAGCGGCCGCGTGCGCGTGCTCGCGTGGACCGGCGCCGCGCGCCACCCGGCGTTCCCGGATATCCCGACCACCGCGGAGGCGGGGCTGCCGCAGTACAAGCACGACGGCGGCTGGTTCGGCATGTTCGCCCCGGCCCTCACGCCGCCGCAGATCGTGGACAAGCTCTGGCGCGAAGTGCGCTACGCGATGCAGAACCCCGAGGTACGGACGCGGCTGGCCAACGTCGGCGTCGAGCCGGTCGCCGACTCGCCCGCCGACTTCAAGAAGTTCGTCCAGTCGGAGATCAAGGCCTACGCCGAGCAGGCGCGCATGGCGGGCATCCAGCCCGAATAGCGGAAAAAGGGGTCAGAGCAATTTTCCGGTAACACCTACGCGCGTCAGTAGTTACAGGAAAATTGCTCTGACCCCTTTTTCTCAGATCCTCCAGGAAGCGAAGCCGCAGCCGACGATCACCGCCGGCACCGCGAGGTAGTCGACCAGCTCGAAGCCGCGCCCGCCGGCGGCGCCATGCGCCACGAGCCAGTTGCGCACTTCCTCGGAGCCGTTACCGGACGCGGGCAGCTTCCTGTCCAGGAAGTCAATCAATGATTTTTCCGAAGAAGAAAATAGCCTGATCGTCTCCTTGTCGAAGTCGTCGTAGATCGCGCCCATCGTCGGCTCGCCGATCGAGTGCGATAGGCCGCCGGTGCCGAGGATGGCGACGCGCAGGGGCTCCGCATAGCTCTCAATGGCGGTTCTCAACTGGACCCCCCAGTCGTAGCAGCGGCGTAGCGAAGGCATCGGCGGCTCGATGCTGTTGACGAGCATCGGCACGATCTTCGGCAGGCGCTCGAGCTCCATGCGCCAGAGCGGGATGCACGAGCCGTGGTCGAGCTTGAGGCGATGCGACACGGCGGGCTCGAAGCCCTGGCGCAGCGCTTCGTCGACCAGATGCATGGCGAGGCCGGGATGGCCGGCGAGCGTCCGGTGCGGGAAATCCTTCATCCACGGCTCGGGCGGGCCTTCGTTCGCCTCGCCGACGCCGATGCAGACCGCGGGGTAGTTGTCGAGGAAGAAGTTCGACCAATGGTCGGGCGAAACCACGATCAGGACATCGGGCTTCGCCGCCGTCAGCCGGCGCCCGAGCTCGCGGTAGGCGTCGCTCATGCGCCGCTGCTGCTCGGGCGGCACGCGCTGCCACTCGCGCACGATCAGCGGCCCGTGGCTCGCGGCGAACGCGCCGACCAGGCTAGCCATGGTTCAGGCGGCGGATGAACTCGTCGTCCTTCATGCCGGTGGCGAAGAAGTAGTAGCGCAGCAGGTACGGGTTCGTCCTCTGCGCCAGGAACGGCACATCGTTCGCCGCGATCGCCTGCTTCACGCGCTCGTCCAGCGGATACCGAGAAAGAACGGCCTGCCGATTCGCGCGGAACTCCGCGCCCAGCGCCGGGGACTGCAGGTCGAAGAAGAGCTTCGAGAGCCAGTAGTCGCGCAAGGCTTACTCGGGCTCGATGCCCGCCTTCTTCGCCAGTGCCTGGATCGCCGGCACTTCGCTGCGGATGAACGCTTCCAGCTCCTGCGGCGATCCGAGCCAGACCTCGGCGGAGAAGTTGTGGATCTTCTGCCGCACCGGCGGCGTGCTGAGCACCGTGCGTATCGCGCCATTCAATTGCTCGACCAGCGCGGGCGGCATGTTCGGCGGCGCGAAGATGCCCCACCAGCCCCGGACGTCCACCCGCGCCAGGCCCTGCTCGGCGAGCGTCGGTACGTCGGGCAGGAACGATGTCCTCTCGCCGGCCATCACGGCGACGATGTTCAGTTTGCCGGTGCCCCTGAACGGCAGCACCGAGGCGATGGTGGTGACGCTGAAGTTGACGTGCCCGCCGGCGACGTCGGCGACCGCCGGTCCCGTTCCCTTGTACGGCAGCGAGGTGATCGCGATCCCGGTCGCCTCGGCGAGCTGCTCGATGGCAAGGCGCGTCGACGATTCGGCGGCGGCGAAGTTCATTGCGCGCGGGTCGCGCTTGCTGAGATCGAGCAGCTCCTTCACCGTCTTCACGCCCGTACCGGTGGCGGCGATCAGCACGAGCGGCGAGCGGGCGAGCGGCGCGATCGGCGTGAAGTCCTTGAACGTGTCGTACGGCAGCTTCTTGAAGAGCGCCGGGTTGGTGACGTGCGCGTTCTGCGTGATCATGATCGTGTAGCCGTCCGGCGCGCTCTTCACCAGCAGGTCCGAGGCGATCATGCCCGATGCGCCGCCCCGGTTCTCCGCGACCACCGGCTGCTTGAACCCGGCCGAAAGCGCCTCGGCCATGACGCGGCCGATGCCGTCCGTGCCGCCGCCGGGCGACGCGGCGATCAGCAGGCGGATCGGCTTGCTTGGATACGTCTGCGCCTGAGCGGCCAGCGCCCACGCAAGCGCCAGCAGCGCAGCGGCGCGCGCACCGAGGCGCATCGCTGTCAGAAGCGCGGCAGGAAAAGAATCAGCGCTTCGGTCGCCGCCGAGGCGGTCATCGTCGGCGCCTCGCTCGGCGCGAGATGGATCGCCGTGTGCTTCGCCCAATCCTCACCGGAGCCGAGGCGGCCGGAGCCGTCGGTGATGAAAACGATCTGTTCCTGCGGCTGCGGCTGCGGCTGGTAGACCGCGTTCGCATCGAGCTTGAGGCAGGCGAGCCGGATGGTGCGTTCGGTGAAGCTCCCGAGCTCTTTCCAGTAGACGCCGCGCTGTCCCTGCACCTCCTGCCAGGGCAGGTGCGCGGCGCGGAAGTGCACCGGCTCGGTCATGCGCGGCTTCGGATATTCGACCGGGCGGCCGTTCTGGTACTCCCAGATCGCCTCGTACGCATCCTGGTTGATCCGCGCGTCGGGCGCAGCGACCTTGCGCCTGAACACGCCGCCTTCGAATTCGCCGAAGGTGCGCATCTTCTCCTGGCCTTCGAAGAGCTGCCGCTGGCTCATGTAGCCGTTGCCCGAGGCGCCGCCGAACTGGATCACCATGGCGAGGCTGCCCTTGCCGACGAGCTCCTGGTTCTGCGGCCCGTAGTGCGTGCCTTCGGGGAAGTACGCCACGTCGCCGACCTCGATGTTGTGGCGCGGGCCGAAATTGGTAGAGCCTTCAAGGGTGATGCGGAGCTGGTCGAAGTTGTGCCGGTGCCGCGGCGACTTGAACGTGACGTCGGTGTCCGCGAGGATGAGGGAGAAATTGGTCGGGCTCCGTTCCGTCCCCAGCAACAATTCCTTGAAGACGATGCGGCCGCCGCGAACGCTGCGGGCGGGCCCCCAGGGCGTGGCTTCGGCGTGGGCAATGTTCACGAGTGCTCCAGTTCCGCAGCGGCCGCGCTGCGAGTGGCAGTTTGCGGGAAGACGGGATGCGGCATGACGAGGAGCGCGGTTTCCGCGTGCGCTTCGATCCGGGCGGATTCGCCGCCCGCCAAGTGGAGCACGTCGTACTTGCCAAAGTGCAGCTGGCCGATGTCCCCCGCGCCGGATTGCACGAACACCGTTTGCGCGCCCGTCAGAGCCAGCGCGTTGCCCTCGCCGAGCTGATAGAGCGAGCAGGCGAGCGCGCGGCTGCCGAAATCCCACAGGCGCTTGCTGCGCACGCCGGGAAAGCCCGCGAGGTCGAGCCACTCGAACGCTTCCGGATTGACGAGCAGCGGCTTCTCGAGGCGCCGCCTCGGATACTTGATGCGGCGGCCGTTGGCGAATTCCCACGCCGCCTCGAAGCCATCCTTTCCGGCGCCCGTCTTGTCGTCGGCGGC
>DASQAW010000031.1:0-4699 GCA_035635495.1 Burkholderiales bacterium | reverse complement strand
GATGGCACGCCGGCGCCCGTGCCGGAGGAATGCAAACGGCAAATCGCCGCGCCGCGCTGACCGAGCGATCCTTCAGCCCGCCGCGCCGCCGATGATCCACTGCCGCGCGGCCTCCGCCTGGCCCGCGGGGAAATGCTTGATAGTGGCCGCCACGAAGTGCGAGGCGAGCTTCTCGGCGACGGTGCCCAGCTTGGCGTCGGTCACCACGGCCACCTTCGAGACGCGCTTGTGGTGATTGCGCACGAAACGGAAGTGCGCAGCCATGGCGCCGAGGCTTTCCCAGCCGGGAAACGCCTTCAGCTCGATGACCAGGCCGGCGAGCCCGCCGGTCTTTTCAATGTGGGGATCCACCGTTTTCGCGAGCTGCTCGAAATCCTGCTTCGTGAGCGGTGCGTTCGGCCGCAGGTGAACGATGGAGTGCGTGGTGTCGAGGCTAAGGTCGAGCATGGTTGTCCTTTCGCGATATGGACTAAGGGGCGACGGCGCGTGGATGCGCCGCGAAGAAGCGCCAGATCCGCTCGTTGATGTCGGCATCGGCCGCCCAGGCGTGACCGAGCGCCGGCAGCTCGACGTATTCGACCTCGTGGCCTTCGCGCCGGTACTTCTCGGCGTTCTCGCGCGCGATCCAGGGAGCGAAGATCCAGTCCTGCCCGCCGTGGACGATGAGCACCGGGAACTTGCGCGCCGCATTCACGCCGCCCAGCGTCTGCAGGCCGAGCGGGCCCGAGTGCGACGCCACCGCAGCGATCACGCTCGGGCGCTCCTTCGCCAGCAGGTGCGCGAAGTAGCCGCCGTTCGACATGCCCAGCACATAGATGCGGGTCGGGTCGACGCGGTACGCGGCTGAGACCCGTGCGACCAGGACATCGAACATCGCGACGTCGGCGTCGACCCGGTCCGGCAACAGTCCCCAGACCCCGCCGAGGGCCTGGGGGTACGCGATGATGAAGCCGTGGCGCTCCGCGGTCTCATTCAGCTTCGTGTACCTCGGCATCACATCCTTGCTGTCGACCAGCATGCCGTGGAAAGCCACGAGCAATGGCGCGGGTCGCCCGGTGTTGGCGCTGGGCGGCACGTAGAGCCGGTACTCGCGCTTTACGCTGCCCACGGTCAGCGACTCGTTGGGAAACTCGCCGCTCGGTGCTGGCGGAGGCTGCGTCGCGCAGCCGGCCGCGAGCAGCGCGACCAGCGTCAACGCCCAGATCGAGCGCGCTGCGCTCACTCCTTGCCGTCTAGATAGCGCGTCATCAGGAAGTAGCGTGACCTCGGCGCGAAGCCCATCGCCGAGTAGAACTGCTGCGCGGTTTCGTTTTCCCGGCCGACTTCGAGATGAACCGCGCGCACCCCGAGCGGGGCCGCCTGGCGCACGACCTCCTGGATCGCGTCGCGGCCGATGCCGCGCCCGCGATACTGCTCGTGCAAATAGAGCTCGTCGATGAACGCCTCGCGGCCGGCGAACTCGATGCTGTACCCGAGGCACAGCGCTATGTAGCCCGCGCATTTGCCCTCATGGTGAATGAGCCAGATGCGGCCGTGATCGCTGCCTCCGAGCAGGGGCGCGACCGCCTCGCGCACCACCGGCTCGGGCATGTCCACCTCCTCGAACCGGTGGTAGGCCATCACCAGCGGGACGAGCGTCTCCAGATCGTCGCGGTGCGCTAGCCGGAGCTCGATCATCGTTCAGCGGGCGCGCAGCTCGCGCACCGCCGCCTTGGCTTCCTTGCCGATCTGCTCGAGCCTTTCCATCCACTCGTCGCGATACGGCTTCAGCGCGTCGACGATCGATTCGAGGACCACCAGGTTGCGGTACCACTTCGCGTTCGCGGGCACCACGGTCCACGAGGCGCGCTTCGCCGCGGTCTTGGAGATCGCGGCCTCGTAGGCTTCGGTGTACTCGTCCCAGTACTCGCGCTCCTTCCAGTCCTCGGGATTGACCTTCCACGCCGTCTCCGGCTGCGCCTCGCGCTCGAGCAGCCGCTTCTTCTGCTCGTCCTTCGTGATGTGCAGGAAATACTTGAGCACGATCGTCCTGTGCTCGGCGAGGAGCTCCTCGAAATCGGCGATGTGCCGATAACGCGGCTTCCACACCTTCTTCGGCACGAGGTCGTGCACCCGCACCACCAGCACGTCCTCATAGTGCGAGCGGTTGAAGAGGGCGAGCTCGCCCAGCCGCGGGGCATGGCGGTGCACGCGCCAGAGGAAGTCGTGCTGGCGCTCCTCCAGGGTCGGCACGCCGAACGACACCACCTGCACGCCGCGCAGGTTCAGGCTGTGGGACAGGTGCTTGATGGTGCCATCCTTGCCCGCCGCGTCGCGTCCCTGCAGCACGACGAGCAACGCGTGCAGCTTCGCGCCCCACATGGCGTCCTGCAGGTCGAAAAGCTGCGCGCCGAGCTTCCTGGAGCGCTTCTCGGCCTTCTCCGGCGTCATGCCGTCGGGCGGCTCGGCCGAAATGTCGTCGAGGCGGACTTTCCCGCCCTTCTTGCTGAAGACCTTCATAGCTGTTCCGCCTCTTGCCAAAGCCGGGTCGGGCCGACTTGCTGGAACCAGGCCTCGAACTGCGACCGGTATCCCTGGAGCGGCTCCGGCAGCGGATGGCGCGGGTCGCGGCTGAGCGAGTAGGCCATGCCTTCCCTGAACCACACGGGCTTGAAGAGCCACGTGCGCAGGCTGCCCAGGCGCTCGTTCTGAAGGTGATGAATAAGCTCGTGGCGGACGAAATACGGCCGCCATCCGAGATGGCTGATGACGATGGCGGCCGTCCCAACCGTATACGCCTGACTGCGCGCAAAGCCAAAGTTCCTCGAGCAGGCCGCCGTCGCGCAAAACACCGCCCGCGGCTCTGCCTGGAACGCGCCGACCGACGCCTGAACGAACTGCAGCGCATCTCGATAGAGCGTGGCCGCTTCGGCGAGGCGCGAAGGATCGTCGACGCATACGCGGTCCACGCAGGTGAGGCCTTCGAGTTCGGGAGCAATGACGCGCACCGGCTTGATGAAAGCCCAGGCGGCCAGCGGCGCGACAAGCCCCATCGCCAATATCGATTTCCTCAACACGCGCACAAGGGTCGCAAAATTAGCGGACATAGGTTACGCGCGCCTACTTGGCGCGCTGCGACTCGCTGCGGATCATGTCCCAGACATGGTTGCGGTATTCGTGGCACTGCATCGACTTCTTGATCTCGAGGCTGCGCGGCCGCGGCAGGTCGATCTTCACCTCTTCCTTGATGCGCCCCGGCCGCGCGCTCAGCACCACGACGCGGTCGCCCAGGTAGACCGCCTCCTCGATGTCGTGGGTGACGAAGACGATGGTCTTCTGCGTGCGCTCCCATAGGCGCGTGACTTCCTCCTGCATGGTCTCCCGGGTTTGGGCATCGAGTGCGCCGAAGGGTTCGTCCATGAGGAGCACCTTGGGATCGAACGCCAGCACGCGCGCGAGCGCCACACGCTGCTTCATGCCGCCGGAGAGCTCCGCCGGATAGTGGTTGCGAAAGTCGGCGAGGCCGGTCATCTCCAGGTACTTGGCGACCACCTGGTCGATGTGCGACCGCGGCGCTCCCTGGGCCTCGAGGCCCCAGGCGACGTTGCCGGCGACGGTCTTCCAGGGGAAGAGCGCGAACTCCTGGAACATCATGCCGCGGTCGGGACCGGGGCCTTTGACCTCGGTCCCATAGACACGGATGCTGCCCGCCTCCGCGGGAATGAACCCGCCCATGATGTGCAGGAAAGTGCTCTTGCCGCAGCCGCTCGGGCCGATCACCGTGATGAACTCGCCCTCGCGCGCGGCGAAGCGCTCGACATCCAGGATCTGGAGCGGCTGGCCGTTCTTGGTGTAGGACTTGCGGAGGCCGGAGACCTCCAGCGCGATCGCGCTCATCCGTTACCTTTACCATATCGACTATGGGTGCGTTTGATCGCGAGCGCCTCGCGCTCCTGGTGCAGTCCGACCGCGTGCACCGCTCCGTCTATGCCGACCCCGGCATCTTCGAGCTGGAGCTCGAGCGCATCTTCGGCCGCGCCTGGCTGGCCCTCGGGCACGAGAGCCAGGTGCCGCGCGCCGGCGATTACTTCACCACCCTCATGGGCCGCGAGCCGGTCATCGTCGCGCGCCAGGACGACGGCTCCATCCGCGCGCTCGTCAACCGCTGCGCGCACCGCGGCTCGATGGTCTGCGCCGAAGGCCGCGGCAACGCCGAGCGTTTCGTCTGTCCCTATCACGGCTGGAGCTACGACCGCTCGGGCGAGCTGAAGGCCGTGCCGTTCTCTGCCGGCTATGCGCCCGGGAAGCTCGGCGAGCTGCGGCTGCATGCCGTGCCGCGAGTCGAGAACTATCGCGGCTTCATCTTCGCCTCGCTCGCCGCCGATGGGCCGAGCCTCGCGGAGTTCCTCGGTCCCACCAAAGCGTCGTTCGACGATCTCGTCGACCGCGCGCCCGGCGGCGAGCTCGAGGTCGCGGGCGGCGTCTTCAAGCACGCCTACAACGGCAACTGGAAGCTGATGCTCGAGAACCACCTCGACGGCGCGCATCCGGCCTACGTGCATGCCTCGTCGGTAGCCGCGGCGCGCAATGCACCCGAGCCCGGCAAGCCCGGGCAGGAGCACTACTACGACATCGCGGTGCGCCAGATGCGGCAGAACGGCGCGCCCGATGCGGTGTGGGAGGGCACCGGCATGTGGACCACGCCGCGCGGCCATGGCTA
>DASQAW010000030.1:0-8418 GCA_035635495.1 Burkholderiales bacterium | reverse complement strand
TTCGAGCTGTGGCTCAGCCAGCATCCCGACGATGGCAAGAAGATCGTCGAGCTGACCATCGAGCAGGCGCTCGCCCGGCTGTCCAAGGGCAAGAAGGTGGAGAGGAAAAAGTCCAGCGGCATCGCCACGCTGCCCGGGAAGCTGGTCGACTGTGCCTCCGGCGATGTGACCAGGAACGAACTATTCCTGGTGGAAGGCGACTCGGCCGGCGGCTCGGCGAAGGAAGCGCGCGACAAGGAGACGCAGGCGCTCTTGCCGCTGCGCGGCAAGGTGCTGAACACCATGTCGAAGGACAGCCGCACGGTGCTCGCCAACAAGGAGCTGCAGGCGATCGCCACCGCGATCGGCGTCGACCCGCACGGCATCGACGATGCGGTCGACGTGAACGGCGTGCGCTACGGCAAGATCATCGTGATGACCGACGCCGACGTCGATGGCGGCCACATCCAGGCGCTGCTGCTGACTTTCTTCTTCATGCACGCGCCGAAGCTCGTCGCGGCAGGCCACCTCTACGTCGCGCAGCCGCCGCTGTACAAGATGGAGATCCCGTCGCAAGGGAAGGGCAAGCCGGCACGGCGCGTGTACTGCCTGGACGATGACGAGCTCGCGGAAGTGCTGGCGCAGCTGAAGAAGGAGAAGGTGAAGGAAGGCAGCTGGGAGATCTCGCGCTTCAAGGGCCTGGGCGAGATGAGCCCCGAGCAGCTCTGGGAAACGACCATGAACCCCGACACCCGGCGCCTGGTGCGCATGGAGCTCGACGCCAAGGAGCTGAACAAGGCGCGCGCCACCTTCGAGCTCCTGATGGACTCCGGCGAAGCCGAAGGCCGGCGCAACTGGATGCGCGAGCACTGGAAGACCGTGGAGGCCGACGTCTAATCAGGGACAGACCACGTTTTCATCTATGGCGGCGAAGAAAAAATCCAAAACCAAGCCAGTCTGGGAACGCGCTTACAAGGGTCATGTCCTTTGGCTCGGCAAGCAGAAGCTCGGCAGGGTCTCGCTGCTCGATAAAAGTCATTACGCATGGGAAGCGGCCGGCAGGGCCGGCACGGTCGAGGATCTCGACAGTGCCAAGAAAGCCGTGGAGCTGGCCCTCGCGATGGCCGACAAACAACTCGATCTTTTCGAGTCCCCCAAATGAGAGAAATGGGGTCTGTCCCCATTTAAGAGGTTATGGAAGACACTCGCACACCCGATCTGTTTACCCCCGATAACGGCGACGAAGCGGCGCCGATCGAGCAGCACGCGTCGCACGCCTACCTCGGCTACGCCGTCTCGACCGTCAAGGCGCGCGCGCTGCCCGAGATCGCCGACGGGCTGAAGCCCGTTCAACGCCGCATCCTCTACGCGATGGGCGACGCGGGCGGCACCGGATTCGCCAAGTGCGCGCGCTACGTCGGCGAGGTGCTCGGCAAGTACCACCCGCACGGCGACTCCTCGACCTACGAGGCGCTGGTGCACCTCGCGCAGCCCTTCTCGATGCGCTACCCGCTGATCGACGGCCAGGGCAACTTCGGCTCGCGCGACGGCGATGCGGCGGCCGCCTATCGATATACGGAAGCCCGTCTGTCCCGGTTCGCCGAGCTCATGCTGGCGGAAATAGGGGAGGGCACCGTCGATTTCGTCAAGAACTACGACGGCAAATTCGAAGAGCCCGCGCTTCTGCCCGCCCGGTTGCCCTTCGGGCTGCTGAACGGCAGCTTCGGCATCCCAGTCGGCTTCTCGACGCGCATCCCGTCGCACAACCTGAAGGAAGTGGCCGAGGCCGCGGCGCACGTGATCAAGCATCCGCGCGCGAAGCTCGAGGATGTGCTCGAGATCCTGCCGGGGCCGGATTTCCCCGGCGGCGGCCAGCTCATCTCTCCGGCGGAGGAAATCCGCCAGGCGTACGAGACCGGGCGCGGCTCGCTGCTCCTGCGCTGCAAGTGGGAGCGCGAGAACCTGGCGCGCGGCCAGTGGCGCATCGTGGTCACCGAGCTGCCGCACGGCGTGTCGGTGCGCCAGGTGATGGAGGAGATCGAGGCGCTGGCCAACCCGAAGCCCGGCTTCGGCAAGAAGGAGGTGACGCAGGAGCAGAAGCGGCTGAAGCAGTTCATCCTCGACCAGGTCGAGGGCGTGCGCGACGAGAGCGACCGGAAATCCAAGCTCCGCCTGGTGATCGAGCCGCGCACCTCGCGCCAGAACCCCGAGGAGATGATGGCGGCGCTGCTGGTGCACACGTCGCTCGAGTCGCGCTACGCGGTGAACCTCACCTGGCTCGGGCTGGATGGGCTGCCGGAGACGAAAGGCATCGTCGATGTGCTGCGGGAGTGGGGCGAGTGGCGTTGCGAAACGGTCCGCCGGCGCACGCAGTTCCGCCTCGATCGCGTGGAGGAGCGCCTCCACATCATCGAGGGCCGCATCAAGGCCTACGCCAAGATCGACGAGGTGATCAAGATTATCCGCGCGGCCGAGGATCCGGCGGAGGCGAAGGAGAAGCTGCGCGAGCGGTTCAAGTTTTCGGAAAGGCAGGCCGAGGACATCGTCAACCTGCGGCTCGGCCAGCTCACCAGGCTCGACGGCATCAAGCTGAACGACGAGCGCAAGGCGCTGGAAGCTGAGCGGAAAGAATTGAAGACCCTCCTCGGCGACGAGAAGGAGCTGAAGAAGCTGGTCACCAGGGAGCTGGCGGAGGACGCCAGGAAGTACGGCGACGAGCGCCGGACGCTGATCAAGCCCGCCGAGCGCGCGCAGGTGGAGAGAACCGTGGTGGAGGAGCCGCTGACGGTGATCCTCTCGCGCAAAGGCTGGATGCGCGCGCGCACCGGGCACGGCCTCGACGTCTCGACGCTCACGTTCAAGGAGGGCGACGCGCTCGCGCAGACGCTCGAGTGCAAGACCACCGACGCGGTGATCGTGCTCGCCGGCTCGGGCAAGACCTTCACCATCGCCGCGGCCGACATCCCGAGCGGGCGCGGCGACGGCGCACCGGTGAACACGCTGGTCAACTCCGGCTCCGATGCCATCGTGTGGATGGCCAGCGCCGAGCCGGGCCAGCGCCTGCTGATGAACTCGACCGCGGGCTTGGGCTTCCTCTGCAAGCTCGGCGACCTCGAGTCGAAGACGCGGCAGGGCAAGGACTTCTTCGCCGTGTCGGAAGGCGCCCAGGCGCGCGCGCCGGCGCGGGTCGGCGAGGGCAAGTACATCGCGGCGCTGTCGTCGGATGCGCGGCTGCTGCTTTTCGACATCGGTGAAATCCCGGAGCGCCCGAACGGCGGCGTCGGTGTGCAGTTGCTGGCACTGCCCGACGGCGTCACTTTGGCCGATGTGGCGGTGACCGACGGCAAATCGCTCGCCGTGTCGGGGATCAAGCGGAAGAACCGCGCGGTGGAGACGCTGGATGCGAAGCAGCTCGCCGAGCACATGGGCAAGCGTGCGCAGCGCGGCAAGCTCGCCGATGTCGGCTTCCGCCCCGATAGGCTAGGTGAGTGAAAATCTGAGAGCGCTGCGGCCGCTGTGGGTCCCGGGCGGGATCCTGGCGGTGGGAGCGTTTCTCGTCTGGACCGGGCGGTCGCTGCCGCCCTCGCTCGCGGGGCTGCGCAGCATCGGGCCGTATGTACCGCTGGTCGCGGCAGTGGCGCTCGCGTGGTGGTTCAACCGCGGGCGCGCGTTCGTCATCGCGCTATCTCTCCTCGCGGGGTACGCGGGGTGGCAGTACTTCCACAACAAGGCGGTGTACACCGCCGTCGTCGTGCTCGTGCCGCTGAACGCGGTGCTGGTGATGCTCTACGCCGAGCGCGGCGCGCGCTACCGCGCGTCGTACGGCTGGCTCGCGCTGCTCGCGGCGGAGGCGGGCCTCGTCTGGTGGCTTGGCACGTCTCATCCCCAGTGGTCTTCCGACAACTGGTCGCTCCGCTCGCCGCCGACGCCGCTCGTGGGGCGGCTCGTCTGCGCGGCGGCGTTCGCTACGGCGGTGTGGCGCACGTGGCCCGACTTCAAGCCGATCCCGGTCGGCAATGCCGGCGCCATCGCCACCTTCTTCATTGCCGCCGAATGGGCGAGCTCGCCCGGCGCCTACGCGCTCTTCATGGCGGCGAGCGGGCTCGTGCTGATCGTCGCGCTGCTGCAGGAGTCGCATCAGCTCGCGTTCCGCGACCAGCTCACCGGGCTCCCCGGACGGCGCGCGCTCGATGAGCGGCTGCGCAGCGTCGGCGACACCTACGCCATCGGCATGGTCGACGTCGATCACTTCAAGCAGTTCAACGACACGCACGGCCACGACGTCGGCGACCAGGTGCTGCGGCTGGTCGGCGGGCGGCTCGCGCAGGTGAACGGCGGCGGCGTCGCCTACCGCTACGGCGGCGAGGAATTCTGCGTGCTGTTCCCGAACGGCGACATCGAGAGCGCGAGCCGCGCTCTCGAAGGCCTCCGCTCGTCGATCGAGGGCTACCGGATGGCGGTGCGCGGCGCCGACCGGCCGAAGCAATCCGCGGAGGGCGCGAAGCGACGCGGCGCGGCATCACCCGACAAATCGCTCTCCGTCACCGTATCCATCGGCGTCGCCGCGCCGTCCGCGCAGCGCCCGGCGCTGCGCGAGGTGGTGACGGCCGCCGATGAAGCGCTCTACCGCGCGAAGCAGGGCGGGCGCAACCGCGTCAGCCGCTGAATTCGGGGTCAGGGTCGTAATTATTGGACTGGGGATATCTCATCCACAGCCGAATAATTACGACCCTGACCCCGAATCCCGGAACGAAGGTTGCAGCAAGTGGGAGGAAGGAGATCTCCCATGCGCACACTATTGATCGCCAGCCTGCTCGTGTCCTCGATCCTTGCGCTCGCGCAGCAGCAGGCGCCGCAACCGCAACCGCAATCGGCGACGGAAGAGAATCCGAAGCTGAAGGAGCGCATCCGCGCCGAAGGCGCGGCGGGCGGCACCGCGCCTGTGCCCGAGGAAAAGCGCCGGCCGGTGAACGCCGACGCCGGGCCGCACAAGCACCATGTTGCGCCGAAGCCGACGAAGCTGCCGCGCGACCAGCCGGTCGAGCCGCCCCAGTAAGCGATAGACCCCATTGAAGCCGTGGTGGCACGGCGTTTGCAACTAGATACGAGGTAGGTCCATTTCTCAACCCAGGAGGAACTGATGCGTAAATTGTTACCTGTCGTATTTTCCGGCCTGCTGGCCGTTTCTTTCAGCCAGTTCGCCGCTGCCCAGAGCACGAGCACCCAGGGCTCGACCAGCGCGGACACCAGCGCGGATGTCAAGTCGAAGCCGGCTGACGCCAGCGTGAGCGGCAGCGCCAGCGACAAGAGCACGGCCCCAAGCGGAGCCAAGGCCGACACGGGCGCGTCGTCCACGGCCGGCGCGGGCGCTTCGTCCTCGACCGACGTTGACACGAAGGCCAAGGCGAAGAACAAGCAGAAGAAGGACAAGTCGGCCAAGTCGAGCAAGGAGCACCAGTCGAGCGCCGGCGCGACGACCAAGTCCGACAAGGACGCGAGCAGCTCGTCCGCCGCTGGCGGCTCGAGCGCGCCAGCGCCCGCCTCGGGCGCCTCGTCCAGCACACCGCAGAAGGCCGACCCCTCGGCCACCGGCGCCACCGGCAGCTCGGGCACGACCAAGCCCGACGAGACGAAGAAGGCCGACTAGCGCGTTTCTTCGCTGAGCAAAAAAGAGCGGGCCAGTGCCCGCTCTTTTCATTTGGAGAACGCCATGCAACGCACACTGCTCTTCATCAGCCTCGCCGCGGCGGGCGCCTCGCGGCCGATTCTCGAGAATCCACGCGGAGAGCCGATTCCTGCACCCGGGCGATAATTCGCCCTATGGTGGTGCCGGAGTCGGAGGTCGAGCTGACGGCGGTCCGCGCGCAGGGCGCGGGCGGCCAGAACGTCAACAAGGTGTCGAACGCGGTGCACCTGCGCTTCGACATCCGGCGCTCCTCTCTGCCCGAGGACCTGAAAGAGCGCCTCTTGCGCTGGGGCGACCAGCGCGTAACCCGCACCGGCGTGATCGTGATCAAGGCGCAGGCCCACCGCAGCCTCGAGATGAACCGCGCCGAGGCGCTGGCGCGCCTGAACTCGCTCGTCGCCGCCGTGGCGCACATCCCTAAAGCGCGCCGCGCCACGCGCCCGACGCGGTCGTCTCAGCGCAGGCGCGTGGAGGGGAAGAAGCTGCGCGGCCGGATCAAGGCCCTGCGCCGGAAATCAACGGACGGCGAGTAGCTCTACCTCGAACAGCAGCGTCGCGTTCGGCGGGATCACGCCGCCGGCGCCGCGCGAGCCGTAGCCGAGGTCGGGCGGGATGGTGAGCTTGCGCTTGCCGCCGACTTTCATGCCGGCGACGCCTTCGTCCCAGCCGCGGATGACTTCGCCGCGGCCCAGTGAGAAGCTGAACGCCTGGTTGCGGTCCTTGCTCGAGTCGAATTTCTTCCCGTCGGTGGTCCAGCCGGTGTAATGAACGCTTACTCTCTGTCCGGCCTTGGCCGCGTCGCCGGTGCCAACAACTAAGTCCTCGATCGTGAGTCCGCTCGGCGTTTTAATGGAAGCCATGGCATCCTTTCACAAGAACAACAATTCTATGGAGCCTGCGTGACACCTGCGCGAGCATTGCCGAAGGTGATCGCGGCGGTCGAAGCCGAAGGCGCGCGGCTGCGCGAGGAGTTCCACGCGCCGCAGGGTCCGCGCGGCCGGCGCGGCAGCTGCCCGCTCGACCGCGAGATCGAGGAGCGGCTTCAGGCGAAGCTGCAGGCGCTGATCCCGGCGCAATTCTGCGGAGAGGAATGCGCCGTCACCCCCGGCACGCGCGCGGGCTGGGTCTGGCTGGTCGATCCGCACGACGGCACTTTCGAGTACACCGCGGGGCGGCGCGGCTCGTCCATATCGGTTGCGCTCCTCGAGCAGGGAAAGCCGCTCCTCGGCGTCGTCTACGCGCCCGATTCGCCCGACCGCGGGCCGGACATGATCGCGTGGGCCGAAGGCGCGGGCGGCATCCAGCGCAACGGCAAGGCGGTCGCCACGAACCTGAGGAACGGCGGCATCAAGCCCGGCAGCCTCATCTGGGCCACCGCATCGTCGTCGCTCAGGCCCGAGACCTGGTCGCGTGCGATCGCGCCCGCACGCTACGTCGCGATGCCGAGCATCGCCTATCGCCTGGCGCGCATCGCGGCCGGCGACGGCATCGCCACGGTATCGATCCACGGCGTCAACGAGTACGACGTCGCCGCCGGACTCGCGCTCGTGCGCGCGGCAGGCGGCGTGATGCTCGACGCGCAAGGGCACGAGGTAGTGCTCGCGGGCAATTCCGAGCGGCGGCTGTCCGGCTGCTTCGCCGGCGCTCCCGATGCGGCGAAGAAGCTCGCGGCCTTCGACTGGGCGCAGCTCGAGTCCGAGCCGCGGCGCGAAGCGCGCGTCAGCCTGGGTTTTCCGCGGGCCTATGACAAACGCCTCCCCCGCGCGCAGGGCGCGATGCTCGGGCAGGTGATCGGCGACAGCCTCGGCTCGCGCGTAGAAGCGAAGCCGGCGGCGGAGATCGAGAGGCTCTATCCCGGCGGCCTGCGCGAGCTGGGCGACGGCGGGCCCTACCACACGATAGCCGGCCAGCCGACCGACGACAGCGAGATGGCGCTGACGCTGGCGCGCAGCATCGTGCGCGAGAAGAAGTACGACGCCGAGAAGGTGCTCGACGGCTACCGCGCCTGGCTCACCTCGCGCCCGGTCGACGTCGGCGTCACCACCGAGCGCGGGCTCCTCGGCCTCGTGACCACCGAAAGCGAATCGAACGGCTCGCTCATGCGCTGCTCGCCGATCGGCGTCTGGGCGGCGGGCGACCCGGCGCGTGCGGCGCGCACCGCGCGCGACGACTCCGTCCTTACGCACGCGAATCCCGTCTGCTTGGAGGCGTGTGCGGCCTATTGCGCCGCGATCGCCGCGGGCGTCGACGGTGGCAGCCGCGAGGACATGGTCGAGGCGGCCGCCGCGCACGCGAAGGGGCCGGCGCACGAAGCGGTCAAGCGCGCGGCGAAGGGCATCGCGCCGGCCGACTTCTTCACCCACCCGGGCTGGGTGCTGATCGCGCTGCAGAACGCCTTCTGGTGCCTGCACAGCCTGGAATTCGAGGAAGCGCTGGTCGCGACGGTCGGCCGCGGCGGCGACACCGACACCAACGCCGCGATCGCCGGCGCGCTCCTCGGCGCCCTGCACGGCCGCGACGCCATCCCGGCGCGCTGGATCCACCCGGTGCTCGCCTGCCGTCCCCTCGCCGAGGCCGGGGCGCTGCGCCCGCGGCCGGTCGAGTACTGGCCGGACGACGTGCTCGAGGTGGCCGAGGCGCTGCTGCTGCTTCGGTAACAGCTTGCTACAACTTGCGCACGCTGCTTTAACGGGCGGCGCGTAGAGTAGGGCGAGCATGGGCCGCCTTGGCGCTCTCCTGATCGTACTGGTTGC
>DASQAW010000029.1:0-2956 GCA_035635495.1 Burkholderiales bacterium | reverse complement strand
CCCGAGATGGTCGCCCACTTCCGCGGCGAGTCGCTCGAGCAGTTCCTGCAGACCCGCCGGGTTCCCGGCGCGCGCTGATTGAGGACGCAGGTCGGCATCGTCGGCGCGGGTCCCGCCGGGCTCTTGCTCGCCGAGATCCTGCACCGGCAGGGTGTTGACTCCATCGTCGTGGAAAAGCACAGCCGCGCGCATGTCCTTGGCCGCGTCCGCGCCGGCGTGCTCGAGCCCACGACAGTCGACGTGCTGCGCGAAAACGGCCTCGCCGCGCGCCTCGATCGCGAAGGGCACGTGCACGATGGCGTGCGCATCGTGCGCGCGGGCGGTGGCGGGTTCCTCATCGACATCCACAGGCACTGCGGCAAGAAATTCGTCGCCTACGGGCAGACGAACCTGCAGGAGGATCTCTTCGCCGCGGCCGACAAGCGCGGCGCGCGCATCATCACCGAGGCGGCGGATGTGCGGATCGAAGGGACGTCGATTGTTTTCGAGGCCGGGCGGGTCGATGGCGACTTCATTGCCGGCTGCGACGGCTTCCACGGGGTCTCGCGCTCCGCCATTCCGAAATTGCGCGAGTTCGAGAAGGTCTATCCGTTCGGCTGGCTCGGCATCCTGTCCGAGACGCCGCCGCTCCGCGAGATCGCCTACTGCCATTCGCCACGCGGCTTCGCGCTCGCGTCGCAGAGGAGCCCGATGCTCAGCCGCTACTACCTACAGGTGCCGCTCGACACCAGGATCGAAGACTGGCCCGACGCGAAATTCTGGGCGGAGATCAAGGCGCGCTTCCCGCGCGACTGGGCGGACGCGATCGCGACCGGGCCGTCGATCGAGAAGTCGATCGCGCCGCTCAGGAGCTACGTGGCGGAGCCGATGCAGCACGGGCGCCTCTATCTCGCCGGCGACGCCGCGCACATCGTGCCGCCGACGGGTGCGAAAGGGCTGAACCTCGCCGTCTCCGACGTGTACTACCTGGCTCGCGCCCTGGCCGAGCACTACCGCACCGGATCCATGGCGCTGCTTGATGCATATAGCGAAACGGCGCTGCGCCGCGTCTGGGCCTCGGTGCGCATCTCGTGGTATCTGACGATGCTGCTGCACCGCTTTCCCGATGCGAGCGCATTCGACCAGCGGGCGCAGGAAGTGGAACTGGAGATCCTGGAAGCCTCGCCGCAGGCGCAAGCCGCACTGGCGGAGCAATACGCCGGGCTTCCGCTTTAGAATCCAAGAAAAAGGGGTCAGAGCAATTTTCGCGAAACACTTGTTACAGGAAAATTGCTCTGACCCCTTTTCGGATGGAGGAGGATGCTGAAGACGCTGATGGGTGACCACGCGGTCACCAGGCAGTTCAAGACGCGCACCGACAGGTTCGACTTCGTCGAGGTGCAGGGCAGCGCCGCTCCCTTCTTCAAGCGCGTGGTGCGGACCCACGAGTTCGACGTCGCCGAGATGGCGATCATGACCTACGTGATCGCCAAGAGCTTCGGCACGCCGTACCGGCTGCTGCCCTTCGCGGTGCTTGCGCGCTTCCAGCATCCGTTCCTGGTCTACAACGCCGCGCGCGGCGAGCTCCGGCCCGAGGACCTGCACGGCAAGCGGGTCGGCGTGCGTGCCTATTCGGTGACCACCGGCGTGTGGATCCGCGGCATCCTCGGCGAGGACCACGGCGTAGACATCTCGCGCGTCAAATGGGTGACCTTCGAGGACCCGCACGTCGCCGAGTTCCGCGACCCGCCGGGCGTCGAGCGCGTACCGGCGGGGAAGGAGATCACCGCGATGCTGCTCGCCGGCGAGCTCGACGCCGCGATCCTCGGCGCGATCCCGACCGATCCGAATCTCAAGCCGCTGATCCGCGATCCCGAGGCAGCGGGGAAGCGCTGGGGCGAGAAGCACAACGCGATCCAGCTCAACCACCTCGTGGTGGTGAAGAACGCCATGCCGGAGAAGACGGCGAACGAGGTGTACCAGCTCCTCGTCGACAGCAAGAAGGCCGCGGGCAATCCACCGATGCTGCCGCACGGGCTGGAAGCGAACCGGCACAACCTGGAGGTGGCCATCGATTGCGCGTACAAGCAGAAGCTGATTGCGAAGCGCTTCACCGTCGAGGAGCTGCTGCGATGAGGATGGTGCTTGCAATCGTTGCGCTCATTCCCGCGCTCGCGCTCGCCCAGGCGTATCCGGCGAAGCCGGTCCGCATCGTGCTGCCCTTCGGCCCGGGCGGCGTCGCCGACATCACCACGCGCACCATCGCGCCGAAGATGGGCGATACGCTCGGCCAGCAGGTGATCGTCGACAACATGCCCGGCGCCGGCGGCATCCGCGCCTCGGAGACGGTCGCGCGCGCTGAGCCCGATGGCTACACGCTGCTGCTCCTGACGAACGGCAACGCGGTGAGTCAGGCGCTCTTCAAGTCGCTGCCCTACGATCCGGTAAACGACTTCGCCATGATCTCGACGGTCGGCTTCTTCAGCATGGTGCTCGTCACCGGAACGGAGTCGAAGGCGAAGACGATGAAGGACTTCATCGCTCTGGCGAAAGCGAATCCGGGCAAGCTCAATATCGGCACTATTACGCCCGGCGGCACGCAGCATCTTGCGGGCGAACTCTTCCGCTCGACCGCGGGCATCGATGCGGTGGTCGTGCCGCACAAGACCACCGGCGAAGTGGTCGTCGCCACGCTGAATGGCTCGGTCGACCTGGCGGTCGACTTCATCGCACCGCTGATCTCGAGCATCAAGTCGGGCCAGCTGCGCGCGCTGGCCGTCACCGCCGGCAAGCGCTTCCCCGGCCTGCCCGACGTGCCGACGGTGATCGAGGCCGGCGTGCCCGGCTACGACGTCGCCTCGTGGAACGCACTCGCCGCGCCGGCGAAGACCCCGCGGCCGGTGCTAGACCGCGTGCACGATGCCCTGGCGAAGGCGCTCGCCGCGCCTGAAGTGCAGAAGCGCTTCGCCGAGCTCGG
>DASQAW010000028.1:0-10257 GCA_035635495.1 Burkholderiales bacterium | reverse complement strand
TCGAGTCCTTGATCGCGCGGCTGTAGTTGAACCCCGCCACGGAGCCGGCCTTGCGACCGACGACGCCGAAGAGGCTCGGGCCGACGCCGTTCGTGCCTTGCGTCGTCGAGTGGCAGGCGGCGCATTCCTGGAACGCCTTCTGGCCTTGCGCCGGGTCGCCGGCGCCGAACGCGGCGTGCGCGGCGGCCGCAAGCGAGATTGCAACGATCGCTTTCTTCATTGGATTTGCACCTGGGTCGGGGCGCCCGGCTTGTCCGGCGTGCCGGGCGCGATTACGAGGTAGCGACGTTCGGCCGGAGCATCGCTCTGCACGATCTGGCCGGGTGCCTGTCCCGCCCACGCGCTACCGGCGAGAACGATGCCCGGTAGCAGCCGGGCGGTTAGCGCGGTCAGTGTCATTTTTTATCTGCCGGCGGCGCATCGCCGATGGCAAGCCGCATGACCGCGATCTCCTGCTGCTGCGTGACGATGATTTCCTGCGCGAGGCGCCTGAGCTGCTCATTAGTACCGTAGCGCAGGAACGAGCGCGCCGTGTCGATCGCGCCTTGGTGGTGCGGCACCATCATCGCCACGAAATCGCGGTCGACGTCGCCGGTGGGCCTCACCATCATGTCGTGCATCATCCGGTCCATCGCGACGCGGTTCTGGGCGAGGTACGCCGCTTCGGCAGCGGGCTCCTGGGCCCAGGCGAGCGGCGCGATGCCGCAGGCGAGCGCGAGTATCAATCTCTTCATAGCATCCTCGGATTGGCGATGTTGTAGCCGGAGTGCTGCGGATAGGTCGCGGCGCCGACGACGAAAAGGTTCTGCGCGCCCCAGTGCTGCAGGTGCGGCGAGACGACGCTCGGGCTCTCATAGCCGGGAGGGACCGGCGCCGCCGCCGGCGCCGCGGCGTGCGACCCGATCGGAATCGCGGCGAGCGCGCCGGCCGCGCTGAAAAGGAATTGCCGGCGCGAGGACGGCTGGTCCGACATGGACATCTCCTAGGTCAGCGGCGGGCGGCGCGAGCGCCACCAGCGCGATAGGGAAGGCACAGCGCCCGGCCGCTCCGGCGCTTCGCGCGCCGAAGACGTCCGGCTCATGCGGATCGGGTCGACCCAGCTGGCGCGGCGCGGCTCGTGATCGCGTCGCGAAGAGCGCACGATCAGAGCACCATGGCCCACACGAGGGCCACGATGCCGAGGACCAGCGCGGCGGAGAACGGCACGAGCACCGGCATCCAGCGGATTAGCGCGGGGTCCGGCTCCTCGTGCAGCTCCGAGCGGGCAGCCGCGGCGTGCAACTCAGTCTCAGCGTCGGGCCGGAACATCGCCGCGGCTCCTTACGGGAACACCTTGGAGCAGAGCTCAGGGTGCTGCAGCGTGAGGTAGTAGTTGTGCCGGTTCTCCGGCGTGTCGATCTTGCCGTACTTGACGAAGGCGTCCCAGCCGCAGGGATGCTGGTAGTACGCCAGCCCGTCGTTGAACCAGTGATCCGATTCCTCGCGGGCGTGGACGGGCGAGGCAAAGGCCGTAGCGACGGCCAGCAGTGCAAACAGTTTCTTCATGAGCAATCTCCTATTCGTGATGGGTTACTGCGCGTCGAGGCCTTCGGGCTTCCACGGACCCCAGAGATCCGCGTTCAGCGTACGGTCGCTCTCGTCCGCCTTGACCAGGCGGTCGTGCTCGTCGATGCGCGCTTGTCTCAGCCGCTGGAGCTGGGCGTACTCCTTCTCGCCGCCGACGTACAAGCAGCGGCAGTTGTCCGGATCGGCGAAGACGTAGCGCGTCTCGTCGCCCCACGCGCGCGCGAACAGCTGGCGCGGGCGCAGTTCCTTCAGGCCTTCCTCGCGCGCGGCGGTGTTCGCCGGCAGCTGGCGGAAACCGGCCGCGTCGAGCAACTGCTCGGAATCGGCCGCCTGCTGCCGCCCGATGGCGGCGCATCCCGCGAGCGAGATGAGCGCCGCCGCGATGCAGGCAGCTCGCATTAGAAGATTCCCGCGTCGGTCTCGGCCGGATACGGCGAGTTCTTGCTGGTGGTCCAGCGCTCGGCGTCGGTATTGGTCGACGAGCCCGCGCCGGCCGAAGCCTTGGAGTAGACGTCGTCGAGCGCGGCGCAGCCGGAAACGAGCACCGCGGCGAGGGATGCAGCCAGGATCAGGGTTCTCATGATGTGACCTTTCAGTAAGAAGTGATTGAGAGAGCACGGCTAGGATGGCGGCTGGGCGTCACCCGGTCGTTTCAGCGCACCGCAGGCGCGTTACGCCCGCAATCGGCCTTGTCAACTTAGCGGAGCGAGAGGTACGGCGCGTCCTGGTAGCGCACGGCGCCTTGCTGCCAGTTCACTTCCCAGCCGTGCCAGCCCCAGGCGAAGCGCTCGAAAACGGCGACATCGAAGACGCCGCCGCCCGGGACGTACGCGCGCTCGGCATTCGCCGGCTGGATCAGGATCGTGTCGCCCTGCGTGATGACGTTCTGCTCGCTCGTGCTCTTGAGCGCGCCCGCGGCGAGCGCGTCGCGCCGCACCGACTGCACCGCGCCCAGGACTTCGTCCGGCGCGTCCGTATACGCCTCGCCGAGCGCCGCGGTCCAGGCGAAGTTGCGGCGCATGGCGTCGAGGACCGGCGAAAGGAGCGTCAGCGCCTTGATGTCCGGGGCCCACGCCTCGCCGTCGACCGCCTGAGCGAGTTCCTGGGCATTCGCGAAGTGATGGGCTTCAAGCCACAGGCGGGCATGGACCACCTCGTCCGGATGCGTAGAGGCGGCGAGCATCTGCGCGACCAGCACGTCCGGGTAGAGCGCGATCGGTGCAACGAGCTCCTGCACTTTGTGCGACGGCTGCGCCGCCGCGTTGCCGGCGAGCGCAAAGGCCAGCGCGGCGCAGATCAGAAATCGGTTCATGGTTTCCTCGCTTGCAGGTCCACGGCATCGCGCGGCGCGTCGCCGGTGCGCTCGAGCCAGCCGCCGCCGAGGAACTGGTACAGATCGACGAGGTTGGTGAGGCGCGCGAGGCGCGCCGAGACGAGCGTCTGTTGTGCGGTGTAAAGGTTGGTCTGCGCGGTGAGCACGTTCAGGTAGCTGTCAACGCCGGTGCGGAAGCGCAGCTCCGAGAGCTCGAGCGACTTCGCCTGCGCGCCGGTGTAGCGCTCGAGCGCCGCGATCTGGTCGTCATAGGTGCCGCGCGCGGCGAGGCCGTCGGCCACTTCGCGGAAGGCCGTCTGGATCGCCTTCTCGTACTGCGCGACGGCGACGTCCTTCTGGATCTTGGCGACATCGAGCGAAGCCTGCAGCGCGCCACCGTGGAAGATCGGCACGGTGACCGAAGGCACGAAGCTCCAGGCTTTCGCCTCCGGCGTGAAGAGAGAGGACAGATCGGTGCTCTCGCGGCCGAAGGCGCCGGTCAGGCTGATCGTCGGAAAGAACGCGGCGCGCGCGGCGCCGATCTGCGCATACGCGGCGCGCAGGCTCGCTTCCGCCTCGATGATGTCCGGCCGGCGCGTAAGGAGGTCGGACGGCAGGTTCGCCGGGATGTCGGCGAGGAGCTCCTGCGAGTTGAAGGGCTGACCGGGCGGCAGGTCCGCGGGCAGCGGCTGGCCGATCAGGAGCACGAGTGCGTTCTCGGCCTGGGCACGGTTGCGCAGCTGCGCGGCGCGGTTGGCCTGCGCCTGCTCCACCACGCTTTGCGCCTGCGCCACCGAGAGCTCGGTGCCGGTGCCGACCTGGAACTGCGTCAGCGCGAGGTCGTACGACTTCTGCGCCGCCTCGAGCGTGTGCTCGGTGACCGCGAGGAGCTCGTCGGCGGCGAGCACGGTGAGGTACTGGTCGGCCACCTGCGAGACGAGCAGGATGTACGTCGCCTTTCCGGCCTGGGCGGTGGCGAGGTACTGCTGCAGCGCCTGGTCGCGCAGGCTCTGCAGCCGGCCGAAGAAGTCGAGCGTCCACGAGGCGTCCACGCCCACCGAGTAGACATGCGTCGCGGCGCTGCGGCCGAGGGTCGACGCGACGCCGCGCGACGCGGTCGAGCTCGCGGCGGCGTCCACCTGCGGGAACAGGTTCGCGCGCTCGATGCGGTACTGCGCCTGGAATGCGGCGATGTTCAGCGCGGCGACGCGCAGGTCGCGGTTGTTCTCGAGGGCGATCTGCACCAGGCGCTGCAGGCGCGCGTCCTTCAGGAAGTCCTTCCAGCCGAGATCCGCCGCCGGCGCGCCCGGACCGACATCCTTGTACGCCGGCCCGCTGGGATAGGCGGGCGCGACCGGTGCCTCGGGCTGCTCGTACAGCGGCTGCAGCGAGCAGCCGGCGACCAGAACCAAAATCAGGGACAGACCACGTTTTCCGAGGAACTTCACGGCGCCGCAACCTGGGCCGCCGGCGCCCGCCGCGACTTGAACACCTTCTCGGTGATGAAATAGAAGAACATCGGCACGAGCAGCGGCGCGAAGAAGGTGGCGGTCAGCATGCCGCCGATGACGCCGCGGCCGACCGCGTTCTCGCTCGCCGAGCCGGCGCCGGTGGCGATCGCGAGCGGCAGCACGCCGAGCACGAACGCGAGCGAGGTCATCAGGATCGGCCGCAGCCGCAGGTGCGCCGCCTCGGCGGCCGCCTCGATCGCGGACTTGCCCTGTGCCTCCAGTTCTCGCGCAAATTCGACGATCAGGATGGCGTTCTTCGACGACAGGCCGATGGTGACGAGGAGGCCGATGTGGAAGAACACGTCGTTCTCGAGATGCAGGAGCAGCGCGGCGAGCAGCGCGCCCAGGACGCCGAGCGGCACGACCATGATCACGGAGATCGGGATGGTCCAGCTCTCGTAGAGCGCGGCGAGCGCGAGGAACACCACCAGGATCGAGAGCGCATAGAGGAGCGGCGCCTGCTGGCCCGACTGGACCTCCTGCAGCGAGACGCCGGTCCACTCGAAGCCGACGCCCTCCGGCAGCTTCTGCGCCAGGCGCTCCATCGCCGCCATCGCCTGGCCGGTGCTCTTGCCCGGCGACGCCTGGCCCTGGATCTCGAACGCCGACCCGCCGTTGTAGCGCTCGAGCTTGGGCGAGCCCCAGGTCCACTGGCCGGCGGCGAACGAGGTGAACGGCACCATGGTCGCGCTCGGGCTGGTGCTGGCGCTCGAGCGGACGTAGAGGGAGCGCAGGTCCTCCGGGTTCATGCGGAACGGCACGTCGGCCTGCAGGAAGACCTTCTTGATGCGGCCGTCGGTGTCGAGGAAGTTGTTGATGTACTTCGAGCCCCAGGCGATGGAGAAGGTGTTGTCGATGTCGCTCAGGACGACGCCCAGCGCGGCGGCCTTCTCGCGATCGATGTTGATCTTGTAGGTCGGGTTGTCCGGCAGGCCGTTCGGGCGCACGAGCGCGAGGTCGGGGTCGTGCTGCGCCAGGGCGATGAGCTGGTCGCGCGCCTGAGCCAGCTTGTCGTGGCCGACGCCGCCGCGGTCCTCGAGCTCCATGTCGAAGCCGGAGGAGGTGCCGAGCCCCGGGATCGCCGGAGGCGATATCGGGACTACGAGCGCATCCTGGTACGCGGCGAAGTGCCGCGCGGTGCGCGCGAGCACCGCCTGCTGGCTGAGCTCCTTCCCTTTCCTCACCGACCAGTCCTTGAAGCGCACGAAGATCAGGCCCTGGTTCTGTCCGCGGCCGGCGTAGTTGAAGCCGGCGACCTCGAACAGCTGGTCGACCGCCGCGCCTTCCTGGTTGATCAGGTAGTTCGCGACGTCATCGAGCGCGGCCTGGGTGCGTGCCTGCGTCGCGCCGGCAGGCGCCGACACCAGGACGAAGGCGCTGCCCTGGTCCTCGTCGGGCAGGAACGAGCTCGGAATGCGCGTGAAGAGCAGGCCCACCGCCGCCGCCACGGCGGCGTACACGATCAGCCAGCGGCCGAAGCGGCGCATGACGCCGCGCACGCCGCTCCCGTAGGCGTCGCGGCCGCGCTCGAAGCCGCGGTTGAACCAGCCGAAGAAGCCGCGCTTCGCCGCGCCGTGGCCGTTTTTCAGGATGAGCGCGGCGAGCGCCGGCGTGAGCGACAGCGCGACGAACACCGAGAGCAGCATCGCCGAGACGATAGTGAGCGAGAACTGCCGGTAGATCGCGCCGACCGAGCCGCCGGAGAACGCCACCGGCACGAACACCGCGGAGATCACCACCGCCACGCCGAGCAGCGCGCCGGTGATCTGGGTCATGCCTTTGCGCGTCGCCTCTTTCGGCGAGAGGCCCTCCTCGGTCATCAGGCGCTCGACGTTCTCCACCACGACGATGGCGTCGTCGACGAGGAGGCCGATCGCCAGGACCAGGCCGAACATCGTCAGCACGTTGATGGTGAATCCGGCGGCGGCCATGATGCCGAAGGTGCCGAGCAGCACCACCGGCACGGCGATCGTCGGGATGAGCGTCGCGCGCAGGTTCTGCATGAAGAGATACATCACCAGGAACACGAGCACGATGCCCTCGAGGAGGGTCTTCACCACCTCCTGGATCGAGACCTTGATGAACGGCGTCGTGTCGTACGGGTAGACGACTTCCAGGCCCGCCGGGAAGAAGGGCTTCATCTGCTCGACCTTGGCGCGCACCGCATCGGCGGTGGCGAGCGCGTTCGCGCCCGGCGCGAGCTGCACGGCGAGGCCGGAGGCGGGCTGGCCGTTGAAGCGCGGGTTGCTGTAGCGCGAGTCGACGGTGTAGGTTTCGCCGCCGAGCTCGACGCGCGCGACGTCGCGGATGCGCACGCGCGAGCCGTCGGGGTTGACCTTGAGGAGGACGTTGCCGAACTCGGCCGGCGTGCGCAGCAGCGTCGCCTCGGTGATCGCCGCGCTCAGCTTCTGCGTGGCCGGCGCCGGCGTGCCGCCGAGCTGGCCGCCCGCGACCTGCACGTTCTGGCTCATCAGCGCGTTCTGCACGTCGACCGGCGTCAGCGCGTAGCTGTTCAGCTTCTCGGTGTCGAGCCAGATGCGCATCGCGTACTGCGTGCCGAAGACGGTGAAGTTGCCGACGCCGTCGAGCCGGCTGATCGGGTCCTGCAGGTGCGACACGAGGTAATTGGCGATGTCGTAGCGCGACATGCTGCTGTCGGCCGAGACGAAGCCGACGGCCATGAGGAAGCCGTTGCTCGACTTGGTGACGCGCACGCCCTGCTGCTGGACCACCGTCGGCAGGAGGGGTGTGGCGAGCTGCAGCTTGTTCTGCACCTGCACCTGCGCGATGTCGGGGTTGGTGCCGGGCGCGAAGGTGAGCGTTATATTGGCGATGCCGTTGTCGTCCGAGGTGGACGAGATGTAGAGCAGATGGTCGAGGCCGCTCATCTGCTGCTCGATCACCTGCACGACGGTGTTCTCCACCGTCTGCGCCGATGCACCGGAGTACGTCGCGCCGATCTGCACCGAGGGCGGCGCGATGTTCGGATACTGCTCGATCGGCAGCGAGGTGATGGACAGCGCCCCCGCCAGCATGATCAGGATGGCGATGACGATCGCGAAGATCGGCCGGTCGATGAAGAACTTGGCCATTATTTCGCCGATTTGGCCGCTGCGGCCAGCTGCACCGTCGCGCCCGGCCGCACGCGCTGCACTCCGCCGACGATCACGCGATCGCCGTCCTCGAGCCCGCTTTCCACGATCCACTGGTCGCCGCGCGTGCCGGCGAGCGTGAGCGCGCGCACGGCCACCTTGTTGTCCGGACCGACGACCAGCGCGCTGGCCTTGCCTTGGGAGTCGTGTGTGACGCCGACCTGCGGCACGAGGAACGCGTTATCGCGCACGCCCTCGTCGATGCGCGCGCGCACGAACATCCCGGGCAGCAGCACGCCGTCCGGGTTGGGAAACAGCGCGCGCACGGTGACCGTGCCGGTCGACGGATCGACGGTGATGTCGGTGAACTGCAGGCTTCCCGGGTGGCCGTACTCGGTGCCGTCCTCGAGCAGTAGCGCCACCTTCGCCTGCCCCGGGCCGTTGAGCTTGAGCTTGCCGCTGGCGTAGTCGCTGCGCAGCCGCAGGCCGTCCACGCTCGACTGGTTCAGATCGACCTTGATCGGGTCGATCTGCTGCACGGTGTTCATGAGCGTCGCCTGGCTCGCCTGCACGTAGGCGCCGGGCGTCACTTGGGTCACGCCGGCGCGGCCGGTGATCGGCGACACCACGCTGGTGTAGCCGAGGTTGATCCTCGCGGTCTCGACCGCGGCCTTGCCGCTCGCGACGTCGGCGACCGCCTGGCCCTGCGAGGCGACGGCATTGTCGTAGTCCTGCCTGCTCACCGCGTTGCGCGCGACGAGCTGCTGGTAGCGCTCGGCCTGCGCATTCATGGAAGCGACGTTCGCCTGCGCCTTCTGCAGCATGGCCTGGGCGCTGTTCAGCGAGGCGATATAAGGCGCCGCATCGATCTGGTAGAGGCGCTGGCCGGCCTGGACCACGCTTCCTTCCTTCACCTCCTGCCGGAGCACGATGCCGTCGACCCGTGCGCGCACCTGCGCGACGAGGTTGGCCGAGGTGCGGCCGGGAAGCTCGAGCGTCACGGGCACGCTTTGCCGGTGAACGGTCGCGACGGTGACCTGCGGCGCGGGTGGCGGCGCAGCCGGGCGTTCTGCGGCGTTACTGCACGCGCCGAGAAGCGCGGCGAGCGCGAGCGCCTTGAGTGTGTGGGCTGGGTACATGTCGGTGTCGGTCCCCTTTCGCATCCGGGCATTTTCCCGCCGCCGTATCGCCCCGCCGTGACGCCGCCCCTGCACCCCTGTTGCGTTTGTAATCCGCACGGCCATCATCCGCTGACGTTGATCAGCGACGCTGCGTGCATGAACCGACTTCTTGCAGTGCTGCTGCTCCTCTTCGCCATCGCGGCATGCGGTGAACGCGTGCCGCAGGCGCGCCTCTACGGTCCGCCCACCGGCCGCGACACCAAGGCCTGGTCCGACGCGCCGTTCAAGGGCGACGAGACCGCCTGGAAGCGCAACGCCTACGAGCGCGCGCAGCACGAAACGGAATACGGAGCCCGCTGATGAAAACCCTGCTTCTCGCTTTCGCCATCCTTGCGGCAGCCTCGGCCGCCCAAGCCCAGCAAACGGACGCCCTGGCTGCGTCCATCGCCGAGCAGACCGCCGTGGCGGCTCAACAGCGCGAGGCCGAGGCGCGCGCATTGGCCGAGCGCCGTCAGCGCATGATCGACGAGTGCATCGAGAACCACGGCTACGAGGATGACTGCGTGCGCGCAGCGGACACCGAGCTGCGCGCCGAAGGCGCGCGCGTGGTGCACCTCAGGGCGCCGCAACGATGATCGGTCATCTCCCCGAGAACAGCTCAACGACGGCGAGCTGGCTCGAGGCATCGGCCGGCGGTAGCGCGAGCCAGGCGTCGGCCTCGCCCCGCTCGGTGACGATGCGCATGCCCTGCCGGCGCGCAAGGTGCATCACCGTCCCGTTTTCCCGCAGGCAGTGCATGAACAGCGCGCGCACGCCCCAATTGCGGGCGCGCAGCACGGCGCGTGCGAGTAGCGCGCCGCCGATCCCGCGCCTGCGGTAGCCGGACAGCACCGAGACACCGAGCTCGGCATCGCCGTCGCCACGCGCGAGATGCGCCACGCCGGCGAGCTCGAGCGCTTCGTCGAACACGCCGAACACGCTGTCGCGCCGGAAATCGATGCGCGCTACGTAGGCACGCAGAAAATCGTCGCCGGCCGGCGTGCCGAAGCGAAGGCGCCGGTCCTCGGCGCCGAGCGCCAGGAAATGGCGCCGCAGCGCCCCGCGGTGGATTGCGGAAAGCTCGGCAACCGGCAGAGCTAGACCCAAGGCCACGCCGGCGAGCGGCTTCACCGCGCCGCGTTCTTCGCGGTAAGCACTGCGATCAGCCCGTCGATGCCCTGCTGGTCGATCGTCTGCCTGAACGTCGTGCGGTAGTTCTGGACCAGGCTCAGTCCGTCCACCGCGATGTCGAACACTTTCCAGTCGGCACCGGCGCGCTCCATGGTGTAGTCGATGCTGATCGGGGCCGCCCCGCTCTGCTTGATCTGCGAGCGGACGGTCACTTCCGTGTCCGACGGAGCCATGTGCACCGGCAGCACCGTGATCACCTGGTCGCGGTACGCGGCGAGCGCGCTCGAATAAGTGCGCACGAGGAGCGTTTCGAACTGCGCGGTGAGCGCTTCGCGCTGCGCGGGCGTCGCCCGCCGCCACTGCGGTCCCACCGCGATGGCGCTCGCGCGCGCGAAATCGAAGTGCGGCAGGATCTTCGCCTGCACGAGCGCGGCGATCTTCCGCTGGTCGCCGGCCTGGATCGCCTTGTCCTCGCGGATGCTCGC
>DASQAW010000027.1:0-1806 GCA_035635495.1 Burkholderiales bacterium | reverse complement strand
GACTGCCTGAAGCGCTTTGCCCGCGCGGTCGACCGCCAGGACTGGGCGCTGGCGCGCACGCTCTACCATGACGACGCCTTCGACGACCACGGCTTCTTCAAGGGTCCGCCGGACGCGTTTCTCGCCCACATCGCCAGGATGCACGCCGAGCAGGAGCACTCGATGCACTTCAACACCAACGCGCTGATCGAGTTCCAGGCGAAGGACCGCGCCTTCGTCGAGACCTACGTGCTGGTGCTGCAGCGCTTCCGCGACCAGCGCGTCACCGCCTCGGCCCGCTACCTCGACCGCTTCGAGAAGCGCAAGGGCGAGTGGCGCGTCGCGCACCGCACGCTGGTGTTCGGCGACATGGTGGCCGAGCCGCTGCGCGAGCCGCACAGCTTCCCGCCGGGCTTCACCGAGCAGAGGCACGGCATGGACGATCCGCTCTACACACTGCCGCGCTGATGCCGACGCCGACGCGCGAGAACCAGGTCGACGCCGTGCTGCTCAAGCTGCCCGGCGTCAGCACGCGCAAGATCAAGGGCCTGCACGCCTACTTCGTCAGCGACCGGATGTTCGCCTGCATCAGCGGCGGCGGCGTCGGGCTGCGCCTGCCCATGGCAGTGGCGAGGGAGCTGCACTTTTCGAGGAACGACGTCGTGCCGTTCCAGCCCGCGGGCCTGCCGGCGACCAAGGAATGGATCCAGATCGACCGGGCCGACGCCGCCGACTACGAGAAGGATCTGGACGTCTTCCGCCAGTCGCTGGAATTCGTCAAGGGCGGCGGCAGGTAAGGAGGAACCGTGAATCCGAACCGGCTCGACCTCAACCTCCTGCGAGTGTTCGATGCGATCCTCGAGACGCGGAGCGTGACGGCCGCGGCCTCGGCGCTGAGCCTCACGCAGTCGGCGGTCAGCAACCAGCTCGCCAGGTTGCGCGACGCGTTCGACGATCCGCTGTTCGTGCGCACGAGCGAGGGCATGGTGCCCACGCCGCGCGCGATGGCCATCGCCGAGCCGATTCGAAAATCGCTGCTGGCGATCCGCATGTGCGTCGAGGAGCAGCTCGGCTTCGACCCGGCGACGAGCGACCGCACCTTCAAGATCTTCGTGTCCGACGTCGGCCAGATGATCTTCGCGCCGCGCCTCCTCGAGCGCGTCATGAACGTCGCGCCGCACGTGAGCATCCACACGGTCCAGGTGCCCACTTCCGCCATGCGCGACCTGGCGCTCGAATCGGGTGAAGTGGATCTGGCGGCCGGCTATTTCGAGGACTTCGACGGCTCCTTCCGCCAGCAGCTCCTGTTCGAGGAGACCTATGTCGGCATGGTGCGCGCGAGCCATCCCGCTATTCGCGACATGCTGACGCTCGACGCCTTCCTCAACACGCCGCAGCTCGTCTACAAGCCGACAGGAGGAGGGCATGGCTTGCAGGAGAGCGCGGTCAACCAGGCGTTCGCCGACGCCGACGCGCCGCGGCGCGTCGCCATGCGCGCGGCGCACTCGATGGGCGTGACCTCCATCGTCTCCAACACCGATCTGCTCGTGATCGTCCCGAGCCGTCTGGCCGCCGCCTGCCGCGAGCTCGCCGACGTGCGCATCCTCGCGCTGCCGGTCGAGATCCCGAAATTCCAGATCAAGCAGCACTGGCACGAGCGCTTCCACCACGACCCGGGCAACGTGTGGCTGCGCGGCCTCGTCGCCGAGCTGTTCCAGGATCGCCGCGTCGACGTGCGCGCCGCGGCGTAGGCATTTCGGGCTGCAATAGCCCGCATTTAGATTCCTGATTCGACCCTCCGGGCATGGCATCCCAAAATGCCATGAC
>DASQAW010000026.1:0-2803 GCA_035635495.1 Burkholderiales bacterium | reverse complement strand
TCGTCTCGAAGGGCCAGCCGAGCACCTGCCAGATCTCGTACTTCGATTTCGGCTCGCCCGCGTAATCCGCCCTGCTAGCGGGCCGCGCCGGATGCATCCAGATCGGCCGGTCGTGGTGATTGGCCATGCGCTCGAACACCGAGAAGAACTCCGGCTCATCCAGCGGCCGCCCGGCGACGCTGGTGATGATCTGGACCCCTTTCGCGCCGAGCTGGTTGATCGCGCGATCCATCTCCTCGAGCGCCGCCTTCGGATTGTTCATCGGCAGCGAGGCGACGAACGCGGGGAATTCCTTGGGGTACTGGCGGCAGATCTCCGCCATGCCATCGTTCGCGACCCGCGCGAACTCCGGGGATTTGGTGGCATCGCCCAACAGCTCGGGGCTCGGCAGCCCGAGCGTCAGCACCTGCTGCACATCCGGAAACTTCTCGCGGAGCATGGCCGCGCGGTACTCCATGTCCGAGAGCATGCGGATGCTCGACATCCGCTTCACCATGCCCGGCTCCTTGGAGTGCTGCTTGACCAAGTCGAGATACGCGCGCGGCAGGACGTGGTTGTAGATGTCGATCTTCATGCGCGGATTGTATTGTCAACTTACAGCGGCGATGAGCGTTGGGTCGCAGAGGAGGACAGGTAGAATGAAAATCATGGACCAAGTGCAAGAACTCATCGAGTCACCGCTATCGGCCGGGGAGCTGGCCGTGCGGTACCAGGACCTTTGCGACGGACCACAGGGGTTGATGGAGCGGTCAAGCTTCGCGGTCGACCCAAGCGGGCTGTTCAAGTAGCAAGGCATGAAGGCGTCCTTCATCCGCCGCTTCGGCGGCCCCGAAGTGCTCGAGTACGGCGAGCTGCCCGACCCGGCTCCCGCTGCCGGCGAGGTGCTCGTCGACATCCACGCCGCGAGCGTCAATGCGGCCGACTGGAAGATGCGCGGCGGCCATTACGGCTCGACCATCGCGTTTCCGCACGTGCCCGGACGCGACTTTTCCGGGGTCATCGCCAAAGGCGGGCGGGATTTCAGACCGGGCGACGCGGTGTTCGGCGTTTGCGAGGTGCCGCGCGAAGGGGCGTACGCCGAAAAGATCACCATCCGCGAGGCGATCGTCGCGCGCAAGCCCGAGCGGCTGACGCATGTGCAGACGGCGGCCATCGCGCTGATCGGGCTTACTGCGCTGGTGTCGATCGAGGACACGCTGAAGCTGAAGCGCGGCGAGACCATCCTCATCCAGGGCGGCGCGGGCGGGGTCGGCGGCTTTGCCATTGCGCTCGCCAAGCACATCGGCGCGCGCGTCATCACGACCGCCAGCGCGGCGAACCACGCCTACGTGCGCAAGCTGGGCGCCGATGAGGTCATCGACTACAAGGCGCAAGACTTCACCAAGCTGGTGAAAGGCGTAGACGCCGTGTTCGATACGGTCGGCGGCGACGTGACGATGAAGAGCTTCGCCGTGCTGCGTCCCAGCGGTCGCCTCGCTTCGGTTGCCGTGGGCGGCGCGCCGGCGTCGCCGCGGCCGGACGTCCTCTCGCTGCGGCCGAAGGTCGATCGCGACCGCGCGCATCTCGATCGGGTGGCGGCGCTGGTTACGCAGGGCGCCGTGCCGGTGCCGGAGATCACCGAATATCCGCTGGCCAGGGCGGCGGACGCGCACCGCGTGAGCGAGAGCCGCCATCTGCGAGGCAAGCTGGTTCTCCGCGTGAGGGAGTGAATATGCAAGGCGAGTTGGTCATCACCAAGTGCAGCGTGGCCGGCGCGGCGGAGGATCCGAACTACCGGCAGGCCGTGCGCTGCGGACGGCACGAGATGATCGTCGACGAGCGCCCGGCGCGCGGCGGTGCGGATGCGGGGCCCATGCCGTTCGAATATCTGCTCGCAAGCTTGGGCGCCTGCACCTCCATCACGCTCCGCATGTACGCCGAGCGCAAGGGCTGGGACATCGGCGCGGTCGGCGTGTCGCTCTCGCTGCGCCAGGACAAGGAAGGCACGAGGACGATCGAGCGCCGGGTCACGCTCTCCGGCACGCTCACCGCCCAGCAGCTTGAGAAGCTCGCCGACATCTGCGAAAAGACGCCGGTGACGCTCGCCGTGAAGTCCGGCCTCAGCGTGCGGACGACGCTGGAAGGTAGCGCACCAGCCACGCCGCGATGAGGTTCGCCGCGTAGACCGCGTCTTCCCGCGCCGTCAGCAGGTGGTCGGCGTGGTCCAGGGAGATGAAGCTTTTCGGGTGCTTCGCCGCGGTGAAGATGCGCGTCGCGTTCGAGATGTCGACCGTCGTGTCGCGCGGCGAATGCATGATCAGCAACGCCCGGCGCAGCTGGGCGACCTTCGCCAGGACGTCCTGCTCCGCAGCGTCGCGCAGGAACTGTCGCTTGATCGTGAACTTGCGTCCCTCCAGCAGCACCTCGGCCTCGCCGTCGGCCTCGATCTGCGCGACACGGTCGCCCAAGAGCCCGGTCACGTGCCGCACGTCGCTCGGCGCGGCGATCGTCACCACGGCCTTCGCCTCCGGCATCGCGCCGGCGGCGGCGAGGACCGCCGCGCCGCCCAGGCTGTGGCCGATCAGCAGCGCCAGCGGCTGATACGCCTGTCGCAGATGTGCGGCGGCGGCGATCAGGTCCGCGACGTTGGACGAGAAATTCGTGTTGGCGAACTCACCCTCGCTCGCGCCGAGACCCGTGAAGTCGAAGCGCAGCACCGCGATGCCGTGCGTGGTGAGCTGCTGCGCGATGCGCGAGGCGGCGAAGACGTCCTTGCCGCAGGTGAAGCAGTGCGCGAAGAGCGCATAGGCCGAGGGCGCCTCGT
>DASQAW010000025.1:0-4286 GCA_035635495.1 Burkholderiales bacterium | reverse complement strand
GATCTCCTTCGTGCTCTTGCCGCCGGCGACCATGCGCAGGACCTCGCGCTGGCGCGCTGTCAGGACCTCGGGTGTCGCATCGCCGCCGGTGCGCTGCACGTAGCCCTCGACCACCTGTCGCGATACCGCGGGACTCAGCCAGCTCTCGCCGCGCATGACGCTGCGCAGCGCGAGCTCCAGCTCGCCCGTGGCGGCATCCTTCAGCAGGTAGCCGGCGGCGCCGGCGCGCAGCGCCTGCAGCACGTATTCCTCGCCCGAGTGCATTGAAAGAATTACCACGCGCACCGACGGCACCCGCTCGCGCATCAGGGCGGCGGCTTCGAGGCCGGTGATGCCCTTCATCGCGATGTCCATCAGCACGACGTCGGGCTGCGCGCGCGAGGCGAGCTCGAGCGCCTCCTCGCCGCTCGCCGCTTCGCCGACCACCGTGACTTCCGCCATCGCGCCGAGGAGCGAGCGGATTCCGGCGCGCACCAGCGCATGATCGTCGGCGAGCAGCACGCGGATCATCAGGCGGCCTGCTCGCTGCCCTGGCGGCGCAGCGGAAAGGTGGCGAGGAGCACCGTCCCCTGTCCCGGTGCGGCGCGCAGCTCGAACGAGCCGCCGGCGAGGGCGATGCGCTCCTCCATGCCGATCAGGCCCAGGCTCGCACCGCTCGCCCCGCGCCGGCGCACCGTTTCCAGGTCGAAGCCGCGGCCGTCGTCGCGCACCGAGAGCGCGAGGCGGCCGCCGGCCATGAAGAGCCGCACCCACACGTTGTGCGCGCGCGCGTGCCGCAGCACGTTGGTGAGCGCCTCCTGTGCCACGCGGAAGCACGCCGTTTCGGTCTCGGGCTCGATGTCCTGCGGCGCCTCGCTGGCGTCGAAGTGCGCCTTCAGGCCGGCGACGACGGCCTGGCGGTCGACATGCGAGCGCAGCGCCGCCGCGAGGCCGAGATCGTCGAGCTGCGGCGGGCGCAGGCTGAGCGAGAGCTGGCGCACGCGCTCGAGCGTGTGCTGGACGGTCTCGACGCCCTCGGCGAGCCGCGCCTGCAGCGCAGGCTCGCCCGCGCGGTGCAGCGACTCCAATTGGATCTTCAGCGCGGTCAGCGCCTGGCCGATGTCGTCGTGCAGGTCGCGCGCGAGGCGCCCGCGCTCCTCTTCCTGCACCTCCAGGAGCCGGCGCGAGAGCGCGCGCAGCCGCTCGTGCGAGAGCTCGAGCTCGCGGTTCACGCGCTCGAGCGCCTGCTGCGTGCGCAGCCGCTCGGTGATGTCGTTGATCACCACGAGGCGCGCGCGGCGACCGCGCCAGGCGACGAGGTGGCCGACGCCGTCGATGTCGATCGGCTCGCCGTTCTTGCGCGCATGGCGGAACACGCCGCGGTACACCGTGCCGCCGGGGTCGTTGCGCAGGAAATCTCGCCGCTCGTCGGGCCGGCGCAGATCGGATGCGCTCATGCCGAGGAACTCCTCCCGGCTGTAACCATACAGGCGCAGCGCGGCGTCGTTCACCGCGACGAAGCGCAAAGTTTCGTCATCGAGCACCCACATCGGCAGCGGGCTCGACTCGAACAGCATGCGGTAGCGGCCGGCCTGCGGATCGATGCGGTCGACGAGCTGTTGCAGTCTCGCGGCTAGCACTCGCAAGGGGCTCATGGGCGGCGCAATAGTACCGCCGGCACGCGTTTTGCGAAGGACGCGGGGTGAACAGGACTTGCATTCGGACCAAGTCGCCGCATGAATCGGCCCGGGCGGCCGGGCTGCGCTACGTAAGCGACAGGGGGCCGGGCATCGCGCGACGCGCCTGCGGCGAGGGCTTTCGCTATGTGAGCGCGGAGGGCGCCGCGGTGCGCGACAAGGCCACCCTCGCGCGCATCCGCGCGCTCGCCATTCCGCCGGCCTGGACTGCCGTCTGGATCTGTCCGCGCGAGGACGGCCACCTGCAGGCGACCGGGCGCGACGCCCGGCGCCGCAAGCAGTACCGCTATCACGAACGCTGGCGCGAGGTGCGCGACGAGAGCAAGTACGGCCGGCTGGTCGCGTTCGGCCGCACGCTGCCGCGCATCCGGCGGCAAGCGGCGCGCGATCTCGCGCGGCCCGGGTTGCCGCGCGAGAAGGTGCTCGCGACCGTGGTGCGCCTGCTCGAGACCACGTTCATCCGCGTCGGCAACGAGGAGTACGCACGCGAGAACGAGTCCTTCGGACTTACTACGCTGCGCGAGCGGCAGGTGCAGGTCAACGGGACGAAGCTCCGCTTCCGCTTCCGCGGCAAGAGCGGCGTACCGCACGAGGTGACGCTGGCCGACCCGCGCATCGCGCGCATCGTGCGCCGCATGCAGGACCTGCCGGGCGAGGAGCTCTTCCAGTACGTCGACGACGAGGGCGGCACGCGCGCCATCGAGTCCGCCGACGTCAACGCCTATCTGAGATCGATCGCCGGCGACGAGTTCACGAGCAAGGATTTCCGCACCTGGGCCGGGACGCTCCTCTGCGCTCGCGCGCTGCGCCGCCTGCCGCCACCGTCATCCGTGGGCGGCGCGAAGCGGGAGGTCGCGCAGGCGATCGAGGCAGTCGCTGGTGAGCTGCGCAACACGCGGGCGGTGTGCCGCAAGTGCTATGTGCATCCGGCGGTCATCGAAAGCTATCTCGAGGGCCGCCTGCAGGACGCATTGCGCGGCCGCTCGGAGCGGGAGGGCCTGATCTCGCTACTGGACGGAAGACGCCGGCGGCGCGGCGCCGAGCGCCCGCCGGCCGAGCTCCGGGCGCGCTCGCTGAAGCGTTCCGGCACGCTCGCCTTGGCCGTTCGGCGCGGCATGGGCTGAAGGTCCCGGCGAGCGCGAGCGCTGTCTGCGTCAGAACCAGAAACCGATTGGCACGGTCATTCGTACGAATTCTGGAAACACTGCCGCCAACGGCGGCACGGCGCCGCGCTGATTCAGAGAGGTTGTGGTGGAGTGGAGGAGGATCGAACTCCCGACCTTCGCATTGCGAACGCGACGCTCTCCCAGCTGAGCTACCACCCCTACGGAGAGGGGCGGATTTTACCCCAACAGCGAGGCCGCAGGTATCATGCGCCTTCCGTTTTCCGATCCACTGAGCGAGGATTTCAGTGCAGATTTCTCCACCCTTCGGCTACAAGGAAGTCGTCCCGTTTCTGAAGACGCAGAAGGTGCGGCTGCTCGCGCCGGGCGAGGTGCCGGAGTTCGCGCAGCACGGCAACGCGATCCCGATCAGCCTGTCGGAGTTCCAGCCGGTGGCGCGCGACTATCCGATCGTGTTCACCGGCGCGCAGGGCTCGCAATCGTTCGCGCCGGTCGCCGTGCTCGGTCTCTCGAGCGGCGAGAATCTCTTCTATAGCGCCGGCTGGGCGAGCGGCGTCTATATCCCGGCCTATGCCCGCCGCTATCCGTTCTGCATGGCGAAGGTGAACGTCAACCAGGTGGAGCAGAAGGACCGCCTGATCTGCATCGAGAAGACCTACATCGACGACAACGGCGAGCTGATGTTCGACACGCAAGGCCAGCCGAACGCAAAGTGGAAGGACCTCGAGCGCCTGCTCGGGGAATATGAGGCCGACCTCGAGCGCAGCCGCGAGATGTGCTCCATCCTCTCCGACTACGGCCTGTTCGAGCCCTTCACCATGCAGGCGACCTTCCGCGACACGGCCGCGAAGCCGATGCAGGTGACCGGCATGTTCCGCGTCGTCGAGAAGAACCTCGAGAACCTGAACACCGCGCAGCTCAAGAACCTCATGCGCAAAGGCATCCTGCCGCGCATCTATATCCATCTCCTCTCGCTCGAGAACTTCGGTCGCCTGCTGGACAGGCGTGCTCGCAAGCCGAACTAACCAGTCGTTT
The DNA here is from genome assembly GCA_035635495.1 of Burkholderiales bacterium. Taxonomy (GTDB): domain Bacteria; phylum Pseudomonadota; class Gammaproteobacteria; order Burkholderiales; family SG8-39; genus SCGC-AG-212-J23. The sequence continues at coordinate 451 of DASQAW010000025.1, read as the reverse complement.
ACCGAAGGTAAACGCCCACTAATGCCGCGGTAGGGGCAGACAACGTCCTGAAAATCCCGTACAAGCCTGTCAGGGAACCCCTGACTTGGAAGCTGTACGGATTACGAGCATCCGCACGCGCCGGAAGGACGGCGTCGAGGAGATCACCCATCTCGCCACCCTCGGCGGCGACCGTACCCAATGGTTCACGGTGCAGCAGATCATCGACGCCATGGAGGACGGCAAGCGCTTCTTCATCCAGTCCGGATCGGAAAGCATGCTGCTCGCCGTCGAAAAGAACCGCCGCGGGGAAAAGACGCTCGGGGTCGGCTTCGACCCGAACCCGGGACGCCTGCTGACCTTGCCGCGCGGCTAGCCGCGCCTACTGGAGAGTGCGGTACTTCGGCGCGCGCGGCGCGAGGAACCCGTACCCGATCCCCGCGACCTTGCCGTCGCGCAGCACGACCGGCGT
>DASQAW010000024.1:0-8278 GCA_035635495.1 Burkholderiales bacterium | reverse complement strand
GGGACCGTCGATGCGATCATTCGGGGCGATCCGGACGCGATCCTGCTGGTGGAGTTCGCCGACGAGCGCGTAGGACGCCTGAAGGACCTGGTCGAGCTCATGGCGGACCTCGGGCTGCCCGGCTCCGTGGTTGAAGTGACGGATGCCAAGCAGCAGCGCGACATCTGGGAGGTGCGCAAGGCCGGCCTGAACATCATGATGTCCATGAAGGGCGACGGCAAGCCCGTCTCCTTTATCGAGGACTGCGCCGTGCCCCTCGAGCATCTCGCCGAATACACCGATCGCCTGACGCGCGTCTTCGAGAAGCACGGCACGCGCGGTACCTGGTACGCGCATGCTTCGGTCGGCACGCTGCACGTGCGGCCGATCCTGGACATGCGGCGCGACGGTGCCGTGAAGATGCGCGCCATCGCCGAGGAAGCCTGCGCGATGGTGAAGGAGTACAAGGGCGCCTACTCGGGCGAGCACGGCGACGGCCTCGTGCGCTCGGAGTGGATCGCGCCTTTCTTCGGCCCGCGGCTCACGGCCGCGCTCGGCGAGATCAAGTGCTGGCTCGACCCGCGCGGGCTCATGAACCCCGGCAAGATCGTCGATCCGTCCAAGATGGACGATGCCTCGCTGTTCCGCTTCAAGCCTGGCTACGCCACGCAGGTGCCAGCCACGGTGCTCGACTGGAGCGAGTGGGGCGGCTACGACAAGGCCGTCGAGATGTGCAACAACAACGGCCATTGCCGCAAGTTCGACGCCGGCACGATGTGCCCGTCGTACCGGGCGACGCGCGACGAGATCCACCTCACGCGCGGCCGCGCCAACACGCTGCGCCTTGCGCTCTCGGGGCAGCTCGGCGCCGAGGGCGAGGAAGCGGTGCAGGACGCGCTCGATCTCTGCGTGTCGTGCAAAGGCTGCAAGCGCGAGTGTCCTACCGGCGTGGACATGGCGCGGATGAAGATCGAGTTCCTGGCGCAGTACAAACGCAAGCACGGCCACAGCACGCGCGACCGCGCCATCGGCTATCTACCGCGCTACGCGCCGATCGCCGCGGCGCTCGCGCCGCTGGCGAACTTCGGCGCCAAGGTCCTCAAGGGCACGCTCGGCTTTGCCGCGCGTCCGTTGCCGCGCTGGCGCCGCGATTACTTCCGCGACACCGGCACCGATGGCGGCGACGTCGTGCTCTTCGTCGACACGTTCAACCGCTACTTCGAGCCGGAAAACGCCCGCGCTGCCAAGGCGGTGCTCGAAGCGGCGGGCTACCGCGTGCAAATCCCCGCGGGCGTGTGCTGCGGGCGGACGTTCCTGTCCGTCGGCATGGTCGACGAAGCAAAGCGCGAAGCGCAGCGCATGCTCGACGTGCTGGGTCCGCTCGCCGCGCGCGGCGCGCCGATCATCGGACTCGAGCCGTCGTGCCTCTTTTCCCTGCGCGACGAGTTCCCGGTGCTCATGCAAGGCGCCGAGAAGCTGGCGCAGAACGCTTTCCTGTTCGAGGAGTACCTCGCCCGCCATCCTGGGCGGCTGCAGTTGCGCGAGATGAAGCAGGGCGTGCTGCTGCATGGTCATTGCCACCAGAAAGCCTTCGATGCGATGCCAGCGGTGCAAAAGGTGCTGGCCATGATCCCTGGCGCAACGGTGAAGACCATCGAGACGAGTTGCTGCGGCATGGCCGGAAGCTTCGGTTACGAAGCCGAGCATGTCGACGTGTCGATGAAGATGGCCGAGATGGCGCTCCTGCCGGCGATCCGCAATGCGCCGCAGGACATACTGGTCGCGGACGGCACGAGCTGCCGGCACCAGATCGCCGATGGCACCGGCCGCCACGCGTTGCACGTTGCCCGCGTGCTCGAGTCCGCGCTCAGCGAGCGGCCAGCAGGTACATGACGGCGGAGACCGTCAGCACCGAAGCCGCGGTCGATAGCACGGCACCGGTCGAGGTTTCGGCTTCCAGCAAGCGATAGCGCTGTGCCAGGACGAAGGCCGTGGCGCCGAGCGGCAGGCTCGCGCAGACGATGCCGATCTTCGCCCAGAAGGGATCGATCGGCAGCACATACAGGGCGAGGACCGCCATCAGGAGTGGATGCAGCACAAGCTTGAGCGCCGTGGTGGGCCAGCTCGAGCGCAGGCCCTCGCGGATCGAGAGCTGCGAGACGAAGAGCCCGATGGCGAACAGCGCACACGGTCCGGCCGCGGCGGCGAGCAGCGTTGCAAAGCGCTCGACGGGCAGCGGCACCTTCACGTCGAGCGCGACCAGCAGGATCGCGAGGGCGATCGGCCAGATGAGGGGGCTGCGCGCGACGCCGGCGAGCGCGCGCGCGGCGCCGCCGCCGCCGGGATTGGCGAGCATCTCGAGGCAGACGATGGCGACGGCGAACGAGACGATATTGGTCGCCACCGTGGCGAGCGCGGCCGGCAGTGCGGCGGCTTCGCCGTAGGCGACCGTCACGAGCGGTATCCCTAGATAGCCGGTGTTGGCGAAGGAGGCGTTGAGCGCGCGCAGCACGCTCTCGGCCGGCCGCGACCGCCAGGCGAAGAACGAAAGCGCGAAGCCGGCGAGCGCGGTGCAGAGCGTGGCGACGATCACGCCGATCATGAAGGCGCCGCTGCCCAGGAGCTGCTCGATCGAGCCTCGGTACACCGCGACGAACAGCATCGCGGGCAGGGCGAAGGCATAGACGAAGCGGTTGAGCGCCTCGCTCGAGCCCGGCTGGATCAGCCGGAAGCGCCCGGCGAGCACGCCGCAGGCGACGAGCGCGAAGACGGGAAACGCCGCGCCTAGGACCGGGTCGAGCGCTGACTCCATACCCACAGCGCGATGCCGCCGGCGATCATCGGCAGGCACAGCCACTGGCCCATCGACAGCCCGAACGCGAGGTAGCCAAGGAAGGCATCGGGCTCGCGCGCGAACTCGGCGATGAAGCGCAGCGTGCCGTAGCCGATGAGGAAAAGCGCCGACACCTGGCCGCGTGGGCGCGGCTTGGACGAGAACCACCAGAGCAGGATGAAGAGCGCCAGGCCTTCGAGCGCGAATTGATAGAGCTGTGACGGGTGCCGCGGCAGGTCGCCGGCGCCGCGAAACACCATGCCCCAAGGTACGGTAGTGACGCGGCCCCAGAGCTCGCCGTTGATGAAGTTCCCCAAGCGCCCGGCGGCGAGGCCGAGCGGCACGAGCGGCGCGACGAAATCCATCAGGCGCAGGTAGTCGATGCGATGGCGCCAGGCGGCGAACGCCATGGCGAGCATCACACCGAGCAGCCCGCCGTGGAACGACATGCCGCCCTGCCAGACGGCGAAGATCTCGAGCGGATGCGCGGCGTAGTACGCCGGCTTGTAGAAGAGCACGTAGCCCAGGCGACCGCCGAGGATCACGCCGAGAACGGCGAGGAAGATGAGATCGTCGAACTGCGGGCGCGTGACTGGCGCGACCCCCTTGGCGATGCGGCGCAGCCCGAGCCACCAGCCCGCCGCAAAGCCGAGCAGGTACATGAGCCCGTACCACCGCACCGCGAGAGGCCCGATGGAAAAGGCGACCGGATCGATGCTCGGATGGACGAGCACGGCTAGGGCGCCAGGGTGCGCGCGAGCGCGATGAATTCGCGTCCGGGCGCCTCCAGCCTGCCGCGCCGCCACGCGAGCCAGAGATCGAGGCGCGGATGGCGGTCGGCGAGCTCGCGGTAGACCACGCCGCGGCGGCCGAGGTTGGCCACCGACCCCGGAACGATCGCCGCGCCGAGGCCGCTCGAGACGAGGCTCACTACCGTCTGCATCTGGATCGCCTCCTGGGCGATGTTGAGCGAGATGCCGGCCTGCGCGGCCAGCTGCGCGACGATATCGTACAGGCGCGGCGCAATCTGCCGCGGGATGGTGACGAAAGGTTCGCCCGCCAGCTCGGACAGGGCGACCTTCCCGCTGCCGGCGGCCAGGCGATGCTTTGCCGGCAGTGCAATGACGAAGCGTTCGCGCTGCACGACCAGATGGTCGAGGCGCGCCGCCCCCGCGACTGGTGGAAGGAGGAGCCCGAAATCGAGCTCGCCCGCGGCGAGCGCCGCAGCCTGGTCGGGCGAGAGCATTTCGCGCAGCGCGAGCCTGACGCCGGGCTGCGCGCTTTTGTACGCCTTCAGCAGCCCGGGCAGCACACCGTAGTCGGCGAGCGAGACGAAGCCGATCCGCAGCCGCCCGTGGCCGCCCGTCGCCATCGCGCGCAGCTCGTGCACGGTGCGCTCGAGCTGGGCGGTGACCCGCCGCGCTTCCTCCAGCAGGCGGGCGCCTTGGGGCGTGAGCTCGACGCGGCGGCGCGTCCGATGGAAAAGCGGCACGCCGAGGTCGTCCTCGAGCGAGCGGATCGCGCGCGAGAGCGGCGGCTGCGAGATGTGCAGCGCCTCGGCGGCGCGGCCGAAGTGCAGCCGCTCGGCCACCGCCACGAAATACCGCAATCGGCGCAAATCAGGCAGATTCATACCCGTAGGGTATTACAAGGCGACACCGAAGGCATTGGCTCGCGGGCGCGGCGCGGGCGCACAATCGCCGCCTCCAAGGAGGAACCTGCATGGCGACCTACAACCGGCGCTCCAAGCTCATCACCCAAGGCGTAGCGCGCTCTCCGAATCGCGCGATGCTGCGCGCCGTGGGCTTCGGCGATGCCGACTTCGACAAGCCGATCGTTGGCGTGGCGAACGGCCACTCCACCATGAACCCCTGCAACGCCGGCATCGCGCCGCTGGCCACGCGCGCCATCGCGGCGCTCGAGGCGGCCGGCGCGAAGCCGCAGCTGTTCGGCTTCCCGACGGTCACCGACGGCATCGGCATGGGCACGGAGGCGATGAAGTACTCCCTCGTCTCGCGCGAGGTGATCGCCGACGCCATCGAGACCAGCGTCAATGGCCAGGCGATGGACGGCGTGCTCGCGATCGGCGGTTGCGACAAGAACATGCCGGGCGCGATGATGGCCATCGCCCGCATGAACGTGCCGGGCATCTTCGTCTATGGCGGCACGATCAAGCCGGGTACCTGGAACGGCCAGGCGCTGACCATCGTCAGCGCCTTCGAGGCGGTCGGCGCCTTCGCCGCCGGCAAGATGCAGCAGCGCGACTTCGTCGGCATCGAGAAGAACGCCTGCCCCTCGGTCGGCGCCTGCGGCGGCATGTACACCGCCAACACCATGAGCTCGTCGTTCGAAGCGCTCGGCATGAGCCTGCTCGGCTCGTCGCAGATGGCGGCGCCGGATGCCGAGAAGGCGGACTCGACGGCGGAATCGGCGCGCGTGCTCGTGCAGGCGGTGAAGAACGACCTCAAGCCGCGCGCAATCATCACGCGCAAATCGATCGAGAACGCCATCGCGCTGGTGATGGCCACCGGCGGCTCGACCAACGCGGTGCTGCATTACCTCGCGATCGCCAGCGCCGCCGGCGTGAAGTGGACCATCGACGACTTCGAGCGCGTGCGCAAGCGCGTGCCGGTGCTCTGCGACCTGAAACCCTCCGGCCGCTTCGTCGCGGTGGACTTCCACCGCGCCGGCGGCGTGCCGCAGGTGCTGAGGATGCTGCTGGAGCACGACCTCCTGCATGGCGAGTGCATGACGATCCACGGCAAGACGATCGGCGAGATGCTGAAGGATGTGCCGGCCGAGCCGCGCGCCGAGCAGGAGGTGATCCGCCCCTGGTCCAAGCCGATGTACCGCGAGGGGCATCTCGCGATCCTCAAGGGCAACCTCGCCACCGAGGGCTGCGTCGCCAAGATCACCGGGCTGAAAAATCCCTCCATCACCGGGCCGGCGCGCGTCTTCGACTCCGAGAACGACTGCATGAAGGCCATCATGGCGAAGCGCATCAAGCCCGGCGATGTGATCGTCATCCGCTACGAGGGCCCGAAGGGCGGCCCAGGAATGCAGGAGATGCTCGCGCCGACTGCGGCGCTCATCGGCCAGGGCCTCGGCGAATCGGTCGGGCTGTTGACCGACGGGCGCTTCTCGGGCGGCACCTGGGGCATGGTAGTCGGCCATGTCGCGCCGGAAGCGTATGTCGGCGGCACCATCGCGCTGGTCAAGGAAGGCGACTCGATCACCATCGACGCAAAGAAGCGGCTGATCCAGCTCAACGTGCCGGCGAAGGAGCTCGCGCAGCGGCGCAAGAAATGGAAGGCGCCGAAGCCGCGTTACACGCGCGGCCTGATGGGGAAATACATGAAGCTCGTCTCCACTGCCTCGCTCGGCGCGATCACCGATTTAGAAGCTTGACCCGGGCTGCTTGAGGAATTCCAGCTCCTGCGGCGTGCTAGCGCGGCCGAGGATGGCGTTGCGGTGAGGAAAGCGCCCGAAGCGGCGGATCGCGTCGCGGTGCGCGAGCGCGTAGCGATGGGCGTCATCGGTCTCGGGGAACGCGGCGAGCGGCTCGGTCAGCGCGCACGCGCGCTCCTGGTCTTCCAGCGCCTCGCTGTGCTCGAACGGTAGATAGACGAACATCCGCTCGACCGGCAGGAGCCCGCGGTCGTAGCCGCGCTCGACGGCCAGGTGCGCCGCTCGCAGGGCCAGCGCGTCGGTGGCGAAGGCGCGTGGCCGTCCGCGGAACATCTGGCGTGGGAACTGATCGAGCAGCACGATGCGTCCAAGGCACGCGCGCGCATCGTCCAGCCATCCCGGGCTGCGCGCGAGCGCTTCGTGCAGATGCAGAAAGCGCCGGGTAATTTCGGCGTCGAATGCCGGGTCCTTTTGGAACCAGCGCTTGTGCCGCTTGCCGTAGTCGGCGCCGCTGCCGAACCAGAAGGCGAGCACGTCCTCCGCGCGGTGGTTAGCCATGGCGCCTGATGTTAAGCTCGGCGGGCCCTGCAGTTTTCATCTCTCAACCCTTCCGGAGTGCTCATGATTCGTCGATTGATCGCAAGTCTGCTCGTGATCTGCATTGCACTGCCGCTGCCGTCGCAGGCGGCGATGCTCGCCGCGGACAGCGCGCTTGCCGCGGCCCAGCGCGATCAGCTGAACCGGCTGCTGGAACGCGCGGATGTGCAAGTGCGCCTGGCCGACTACGGCGTGAAGGCGAACGACGTCAAGGCTCGCGTCGCGGCGCTCACGGATGACGAGGTTGCGCAGCTCGCCGCCAGGTTCGACAGCGTGCCCGCGGCCGGCGAGGGGATCATCGGCGCGTTGCTCATTGTCTTCCTCGTGCTTCTCATCACCGATATTCTCGGCTTCACCAAGGTGTTTCCCTTCACGCGGCCGATGAAGTGATATCGCGGTAGCGCGCCCCCGGTGCCGAACCGCCTCGGGCAGGAAACCTCGCCCTATCTGCAGCAGCACGCCGCGAATCCCGTGGACTGGTATCCATGGGGCGGGGAGGCGCTGGAGCGGGCGCGGCGCGACGACAAGCCGATCCTGCTGTCGATCGGCTACTCCGCCTGTCACTGGTGCCACGTGATGGCGCACGAGAGCTTCGAGGATCCGGCGGTGGCGGAGATGATGAATCGCCTGTTCGTCAACGTGAAGGTCGATCGCGAGGAGCGGCCCGACCTCGACCAGATCTACCAGACCGCGCACCAGATGCTCGCGCAGCGCGCCGGCGGCTGGCCGCTGACCATGTTCCTCACCCCCGAAGGCGCGCCCTTCTTCGGCGGCACGTACTTTCCGAAGCAGGCGCGCTACGGCATGCCCGCGTTTCCCGATCTCTGCGAGCGTATCGCCGCCGTCTGGCGCGAAAAGCGTGCCGAGATCGGCCAGCAGAACGAGCAGGTCCTGCAAGCGTTCGCGCGCACGCTGCCACAGGGCGCCGCGGCGGCGGCCGAGTTCTCCGACAGCGCGGTGCGAGCGATGCTCGACAACCTGCGCGCGAACTTCGATGCGACGCTCGGCGGCTTCGGCTCGGCGCCGAAGTTTCCGCATCCGGCCGACCTGGAGCTCTGCCTGCGCCAAGGCGAGAAGGACATGGCGCTCGTCACGCTCGAGCGCATGTGCCAGGGCGGCATCTACGACCAGCTCGGCGGCGGCTTCTGCCGCTACAGCGTAGATGCGGAGTGGTCGATCCCGCACTTCGAGAAGATGCTCTACGACAACGGGCCGCTGCTCGGCCTGCTGGCCGACGCCTGGCTCGTAGCGCGCGCACCGATCTACGCGCGCTGTGCCGGGGAGACCGCGGGCTGGTTGATGCGCGAGATGCAGTCCCAGGAGGGCGGCTACTACTCCTCGCTCGATGCCGACAGCGAGCACGAGGAAGGGAAGTTCTACGTGTGGGATCGCGACGAGGTGCGCTCGCTGCTCACCTCGGAGGAGTACGCGGCCTTCGCGCCGCGCTACGGCCTCGATCGC
>DASQAW010000023.1:0-2660 GCA_035635495.1 Burkholderiales bacterium | reverse complement strand
CTCGAGCCGGCCCTCGTACGCCCACTTGCCGGCGACCTGGAAGTCGAACACGTCGCCGTAGACGACGTCGGGCGGAGTGCCCGAGTCGAGCGCGGCGACCGTCTTCGGGATCATCTCCTGCGGCGCGTAGCGCGACAGCTCCACCTTGACGCCGGTCTTCTTCTGGAACTTGTCGACCACCTCGTCGAGCGCCTTGTCTTCCGCCGGGTAGAACCCCTTGGCGAAGTACACGACGAGCGTTTCCTGCGCTGCGGCCGGCGAGGCAAAGGCCAGGAAAAGCAATGCCAACGAAAAATTACGCGACATCGGGGAGCTCCTCCTCTAAGTAGCCGGTTGTATGATAACCGACAGATCCCAAAAAAATCAGGGACAGACCACGATTTCCCTCAGCCGTAGTGATCTTCATCCGATTTAATGGACACATTTTCTGCACTACGCAGCAGTTATGACCCCGCACGCCCTCCGATTGCTAACACTGAGGATGAGGTTCTCAGCCCGAATACCGGAAAACGTGGTCTGTCCCTGATTTTTCTTTAGCGCTTGTTCTTCCACGCCTCGAATTCCGCCCGCGTTTTTTCATCCGGCGGGTAGAGCCCGAAGATGCTGCGCCCCTCTTTCACTCTCGCCTCGACCCAGTCCTCGAACTCGGTCTGCTTCGCGGCTTCCGCGGCCACTTCGTCGGCGAGCTTCGCCGGGATCACCACCACGCCCTCGGCGTCGCCGACCACCACGTCGCCCGGATAGACCGGCACGCCGCCGCAGCCGATTGGTACTTGGCTGTCCACAGCATGGTGGCGCACGAGGTTGAGCGGCGCCGAGCGCGCGCCGCAGTACACCGGAAAGTCGAGCTTCTCGATGGTGGTCGAATCGCGCAGCCCGCCATCGGTGACGATGCCCGCTGCGCCGCGCACCATCAGCCGCGTCATCAGGATGTCGCCGCCCGTGGCCGCGCTCGCATCGCGCCGCGCGTCCATCACCAGCACGTGCCCCGGCGGGCAGGCCTCGATCGCCTCGCGCTGCGGATGGCCGCGGCCCTCGAAGGCGCCGAGCTGGTCGATGTCCTCGCGCGCCGGGATGTAGCGCAGCGTGTACGCCTCGCCGACCATGCGCACGTTCCTGTTCGCGGTCAGGAGGAAAACGCCCTGGATGAACACGTTGCGCAGCCCGCGCTTGAACAGCACCGTGGTGAGCGTCGCGGTGGAAACCTTTTTCAGCGCCTCGCGACTATAAGATGACAGCATGGTCGAGCTCGAACGGGACGGTGGGATTGCGCGCATCTTCCTCAACCGGCCGCAGAAGGTCAACGCTCTTCATGCCGCGCTCCTGGATCAGCTCGCCGCTGCGGTCGAGGGTTTGGCCGCGGATGACCGGCTGCGCGTCGTCGTGCTCGCCGGGCGCGGCAAGGCCTTCTGCGGCGGCGCCGACCTCCACGATCTGGCTTCGCTGACGGCGAACACCGCGGGCGCGTTCGTCGGCCGCATCCACCGCGTGTGCGCTGCGCTCCGCGCGCTGCCGGTTCCCGTAGTCGCCCGGCTGCACGGCGCGGTGATCGGCGGCGGGCTCGAGATCGCCGCGGCCTGCGACCTGCGCGTCGCCGCCGAGGGCACGCGGTTTGCGATGCCCGAGGTGAAGCTCGGCATCCCGTCGGTGGTCGAGGCGGCGCTGCTGCCGCGCCTCATGGGCTCGGGCCGCGCGGCATGGCTGGTGCTGACCGGCGAGCCGATCGACGCGGACCGGGCGTACGAATGGGGCCTGGTCGAGGCGCTCTGCGCCGCGTCAGAGCTCGATCGAACCGTCGCCCGCGTTGTCCAAAGCCTGGTGGCCGCCGATCCGCGCGCGCTGCGCCTGCAGAAGGAGCTGCTGCAGCTCTGGGACGAGGCGCCGCTCGCCGCGTCGATCGACGCGAGCCTCGCGCGCTTCGCGCAGGCGTACGCCGCCGGCGCTCCGGCGGCACTGAGAAGGCATACAATATCTAGGGCGTAGCCCGCCCGAGGAATACTAGATACATGGCAAAACCGGCCGTCTACGACGCGTCCGCCATCCAGGCGCTGAAGGGCCTCGAGCCCGTGCGCCGCATGCCGGGCATGTACACCCACACCGTGCACCCCCTGCACGTCGTGCAGGAGGCGATCGACAACGCGGTGGACGAAGCCCTTTCGGGTTTCGGCAAGCGGATCACGGTCACGGTCCGTAAAGACGGATCGGTCGAGGTCGAGGACGAAGGCCGCGGCATCCCGGTCGACATGCACCCGGCGGAGAAGAAGCCCGCGGTCGAGGTCGCCTTCACCATGCTCCACGCCGGCGGCAAGTTCTCGCGCTCGGGCGACGGCGTCTACCACATCTCCGGCGGCCTGCACGGCGTCGGCGTCGCCGTGTCGAACGCGTTGTCCAAGCGTTGCGAAGTCACCGTGTTCCGCGACGGGCAGAGGCACACCATCGCCTTCGAGGGCGGCGAGCTCAAACAGAAGTTGCGATCGGAAAAAATAAAGGAAAAGCGCACGGGAACCATCGTCCGCCTGTGGCCCGACCCGAAATACTTCGATTCGCCGAACATCCCGCTCGCCGAGCTCGAGCACCTGGTGCGCTCGAAGGCGTACCTGCTGCCCGGCCTGACGATGGTCCTGGAGATCGAGGGCAAGGACAAGCGCACCTGGAAGTAC
>DASQAW010000022.1:0-2368 GCA_035635495.1 Burkholderiales bacterium | reverse complement strand
CGTGTCAGCTCCTCGCGCAGCTCGGTGCTGAACAGCTCGAAGCGGGTGCGGCCGAGGTCGAGGATCCCCGCGAGCAGGTTGCGCGCCGATTCAAGGAGCCCGGCGCTCATTTGCGGCTCAGCAGGATGCCGGCGATCAGGCCGATGGCCGCGGCGATGCCGACCGCGGCCCATGGATGCTCGCGCACCTGGCTGTCGAGCTCGGCGCCGGCGCTCTTCAGGTGCTCTCGCGCCGCGCGCAGCGACTCTTCGGCGCGGGCGCGTACCTCCTCAACCTTCGGCCCGGCCTGGTCTGCCGTCGCGCGCAGGAGCGCCTCGGCGTCCGCCATCACCGCCCGCAGATCGTCCATCAGCTTGTCCGTCCTTTCCATGGCACCTCCCTTAGTCCCTGACATCGGGCTCGAAAAACAACCATTGAATCTCCTGGAACTCGGCCCGCATCGCCGCCTCGCAGCGGTTGATGCCGTCGATCAGCTCGGTCACATCGCGCGCCTTCATCCGCGCCTTCACCGCGACCATGAGCGACGTGCCGAGCTGCAGCGTGATCATGCCGTAGAGGCGGTCGATCTCCTCGCAGCGCTGGAGGAACTCGCGCATGCGCGCCTCGACCTCCGGGTCGGCGCTGCGGCCGATGAGCAGCTTGCGGATCTGGTTGCCGATGCCCACCGCTACCACGATGAGGACTACGCCGATGGCGATCGAGCCCAGCGCGTCCCACGTGGAGTCGCCGGTGAAGATGGCCACGAGGACCGCGATCAGCGCCAGCGCCAGCCCGACCAGTGCCGCGACATCCTCGCCGAGGATCACCACCAGCTCGCTCTGGCGCGTCTCGCCGAGCCACCGTGTGAGCGAGCGGCCGCCGCGCGCGTTGTCTACTTCCTGCAGGCAGGCGCGGAGCGAGATCGACTCGGCCACGAGTCCGAAGACCAGGATCGCGATCGCCACCCAGGGATAGGAGAGCGGGTGCGGCTCGGCGAGCTTGTGCCAGCCTTCGTAGACCGAGAAAAGGCCGCCGACCGAGAACAGCACCAGGGCGACGATGAAGGACCAGAAGAACACCGCCTTGCCCCAGCCGAGCGGATAGTCGGGCGAGGGCGGGCGCTTCGCCTGCCGCATTCCCCAGAGGAGGAGTCCCTGGTTGCCGCTGTCGGCGAAGGAGTGGATCGCCTCGGCGAGCATCGCGCTCGAGCCCGTGGCAATGGCGGCGCCGGTCTTCGCCGCCGCAATGGCGAGGTTCGCGCCGAGCGCGTAGAAGATGGTGCGAGCCGAGTCGGCTTTCACGGGTCTATACTATTTGAATGAAACTATCGGCGGAACAAATCGCCCGCTTCGAGCGCGACGGCTATCTGTTCTTCCCGTCGCTTTTCTCCCCGGCCGAGATCAAGGGGCTGACCGATGAGGTGCCCGCGCTCTACGCGCAGCGCCGCCCCGAAAACGTGCGCGAGAAGACCGGCGACGTGGTGCGCACCAACTTCGCCGCGCACCTGTACAGCTACCCTTTCGCCAAGCTCGCGCGCCATCCGCGCATGGTCGAGCCGATCAAGCAGGTGTTCGACGAAGACGTCTACATGCACCAGTTCAAGATCAACGGCAAGGCGGCCTTCGACGGCGACGTCTGGCAGTGGCACCAGGACTACGGCACCTGGCGCGCCGACGACCAGATGCCCGAGGCCCGCGCGATGAACGTCGCCATCTTCCTCGACGAGGTGAACGAGTTCAACGGGCCGCTGATGTTCATTTCGGGCAGCCACCAGCTCGGCGTGCTCGACGCGGAGCACGACACCAACACGACGAGCTATCCGCTCTGGACCATCAATCACGACACGATCGCCAAGCTGGTCGAGCGCGGCGGGATCGTCGCGCCGAAAGGCCCGCCGGGCTCGATGATCCTGTTCCACGGCTGCCTGGTGCACGCCTCGACCTCGAACCTCTCGCCGTGGAACCGGGTGAGCGTTTATTTGTCGCTGTGCGCCGTGTCGAACCATATCCGCCGCTTCAAGCGCCCGGGCTACATCGCGCACCGGGACTTCTCGCCGATCCAGTGCCTGCCGGACGACTGCCTGCTCGAGCACTACGACGTGCCGCTTCCCTGGAAGGACGGCACGCCGCCGCAGGAGCTGAAGGGCGTTCTGAAGGCAGCCTGAAAAGGGGTCAGAGCAATTTTCATGAAACAAATCGTTCGCGTAGTCGTTACGGGAAAATTGCTCTGACCCCTTTATGAATCTGTATTCGAAACTCCAGCAGCGAAAGGACGATCCGCTGCGCATCGGACTGATCGGCGCGGGCAAGTTCGCGGCGATGTATCTGGCGCAGGTACCGAAGACGCCGGGGATTCGTCTCGTCGGCATCGCCGATCTCGCGCCGGACAA
>DASQAW010000021.1:0-11005 GCA_035635495.1 Burkholderiales bacterium | reverse complement strand
TGACGAGCAAGCGCAAGAGCTTCGGCAACCTGGAAGGGCGCCTACCCGATGCAAAGAGCCTGACCACCCTCTCGCAGTGGATCGCCGGCCAGTTCGATCCCACGCTGTCATGGAAAGACGTGGAGTGGGTGAAGAACCTGTGGGGCGGCCCATTGGTACTCAAGGGCATCCTCGACGTCGAGGACGCCAGGATCGCCGCGAAGAGCGGCGCCGACGCGATCGTGGTGTCCAACCACGGCGGCCGGCAGCTCGACGGCGCGGTGTCGTCGATCCGTGCGTTGCCCGAGATCGCCGCCGCCGTCGGCGACAGGATCGATGTCTGGGTCGATGGCGGCATCCGCAGCGGGCAGAGCCTGCTCAAGGCGCTCGCGCTTGGCGCCAAGGCGGCCATGATCGGCCGCGCTTTCGTCTACGGCTTGGGCGCGAAGGGCGAGCCGGGCGTGCTGCAGGCGCTGCAGGTGATGCAGAAGGAGCTCGACGTCACCATGGCGCTCACCGGCCTGCGTAACGTCAAGGACGCGAGCCGCGCGATTCTGCGCGGCGTTTGAAGCGGCCGGGCTCGAGCGCCCGCGCAAGACTCGCTTCTACGGGCAGCGGCTCACCTTCGAGCTCGCTCGCAATGATCTCCGCTGCGAGTGTGGACCAGATGATGCCGCGCGAGCCGTAGGCAAACGCGGCGTAGACGCCGTCGGTGATTTTCCCGACGACCGGCAGCCGATCAGGGGTGACCGCCCGAAAGCTGACCCGACCCTCCGTCTTCGCCTTCACCTCCACGCCAAGGATATTGCGCAAGCGCTCGAGGTTGCCGGCGTGGCTGTCCTCGCGCACCGCCGCATCTTCGTCCTCGAGGTCGTACGTGGCACCCACCACGCACACGCCGTCGATCGGCGGCAGCACCATCCCGCCGCGTAGCACCACTGCGCGTGGCGGCTCGAGCGCATCGGCCGGCACATACGTGAGCTGGCCGCGCACGCGCCGCAGGCGCAGGTGCGGCACGGGGCAGAGCTTCGGCGCCTCGGCGGAATTCGCCAGAATGACCATCCTCCCCGCGGGGAGTTTGTCCATTGTGGAATTGAACCGGCGCGTCAGGCGCTCGCCGCATGCGTCGAGTTGCGCGCGGACCAGCGTGCGCGGCTTGATCCAGCCGCTCTCGGCGAACCACAGGCCGGGCGCGGCCACCGGCACGCCGGCATGCTCGGACGCCTCCTCGCGCGTGACGAACTGCGCGTAGTGCGCCGGCAGTCCCATCACCGCTTTCTGCTGGGCGCCCATCTCCTTGTCGCTGCGCGCAAGCTGCAGCACGCCGCACTGGTCGTAGCGCGCGCCGCCGAGCCGCTCCCAGTTGCGCAGCGCATAGAGGAATCCGGCGCGCGTCAGCCGCGCGAAGATGCTGTCGTCGGAAGTGACCATCGGATGGAAGGTGCCGGCGTGATTGCCGGAAGCCTCCTGCGCCGGCTCCGCGCGCCGCTCGTGCAGCTCGACCTCCCAGCCGCGGGCGCAAAGGCGCTCGCACACCGCGGCGCCCGCCAGCCCGGCGCCGACGACGATGGCTTTTCGCTCGCCTTGGGAAAAATAGGGATTGTCCCTGTTTTTGTTATTGCGCCCGGTGAGCATCTCGCGCTTGCCGCCGAAGCCGGCGCGCTTCTCGACGGCGAAGCCGGTCGCCTCGAGTGCCTCGCGCACGCTGCCGGCGACGCTCCACGTGGCGAGCGTGGCGTCGCGCGCGGCGAGGCGTGAAACGGAGCGCATCACCTGGTGCGTCCACATCTCGGGGTTCTTCGCCGGCGCGAAGCCGTCGAGATAGATCGCATCGGCCGCGAGGCGCAGCTCGCGCAGGACGGCCACATCGGCGAAGAACAACGTCAGTACCACGCTGCCGAATTCCAAGCGGTGGGCGCCGCCCACGAGGAGCGGCCACCGCGCATGCAGCGCGCTCGCTTCCGCCTTCAGCTCGGGATGGCGCTGGTGCAGCGTGCGCAGGTCCTCGAGCGGAAACGGATGCTTCTCGACGGAGACGAAGTGCAGCCGGCGGCAGCGCGCCGGATCGTCCTTCCACGCGCGCCAGGTGGTCAGGAAATTGAGGCCGAAGCCGAATCCCGTCTCGAGGATGACGAAGCGCTCGCGCCGCGCCCAGCGCTCGGGCAGGCCGTTACCTTGCAGGAAGACGTGCTCCGCCTGCGCGAGGCCGCCCGCTGCGCTGTGATACACGTCGCCGTACGCGGCGGAGTAGGGCGTGTCGTCGCGGAAATCGAGCTTGGCGGGGACGAGCGCTGCCATGGCGCGGGTATCATTGACGCCCTTGCACGAGGCCGTCAATGAACAAGCCTGCCGAACTGAAGCTCGAGACCGTTCCCGTCTGGATCAATGGCAAGCCGGTGACGCCGGCGGGCCGCCGCGGCGAGGTTTTCAATCCCGCCAACGGGCAGGTGACGAAGCAGGTGGTCTTCGCCGACGCCGGCATCGTCGACTCGGCAGTCAAGGCCGCCACGGCCGCCTTCCCCGAGTGGCGCGACACGCCGCCGCTGCGCCGCGCTCGCATCATGCAGAAGTTCCTGGCCCTTCTTCAAAAGGACCAAAGGAACCTGGCTGCCATCGTGACCTCCGAGCACGGCAAGACGCTGCCCGACGCGATGGGCTCGGTGCAGCGCGGCATCGAGGTGGTCGAGTTCGCCTGCGGCATTCCGCATCTGCTGAAGGGCGAGTACGCCGAGAACGTCGGCACCCAGGTGGACACGCACACCCTGCGCCAGCCGGCCGGCGTCTGCGCCGGCATCACGCCGTTCAATTTCCCGGTGATGGTGCCGCTGTGGATGTTCCCGATGGCGCTCGCCTGCGGCAACACCTTCATCCTCAAGCCTTCGGAGAAGGTGCCCTCGGCCTCCGTGCGCATGGCCGAATTACTGAAAGAAGCCGGGCTGCCCGACGGCGTGCTGAACGTCGTGCACGGCGACAAGGCGGCGGTCGACGCGCTCCTCAACCATCCGGGCATCCACGCGGTTTCCTTCGTCGGCTCGACGCCGATCGCCAAGTACATCTACGAGACCGGCGCCAAGGCCGGCAAACGCGTCCAGGCGCTCGGCGGCGCGAAGAACCACGCGGTGGTGCTGCCCGATGCCGACCTCGAGTTCGCCGCCGATGCGCTGATCGGCGCGGCGTACGGCTCGGCGGGCGAGCGCTGCATGGCGATCTCGGCGGTGGTCGCAGTAGGCGGCGCCGGTGATCCGCTGGTCAGGCTCCTCGCCGAGAAAGCGAAGAAGATAAAAGTAGGCCCCGGCGACCAGGACGGCATCGACATGGGCCCGCTGGTCACCGGCCAGCACCGCGACAAGGTGGCGGGCTACATCGACGCCGGCCTCAAGGAGGGCGCGAAGATGGTGGTCGACGGCCGCGCGCCGGCGGCGAAGGAGGGCTTCTTCCTCGGCACCACGCTCTTCGACCACGTGAAGCCCGACATGAGCATCTACCGCGACGAGATCTTCGGCCCCGTCCTCGTCGTCCTGCGCGCGGGCAGCATCGACGAGGCGATCGCGCTGGTGAACAGGAATCCGTACGCGAACGGCACCGCCATCTTCACCGAGTCCGGCGGCGCCGCGCGGCGCTTCGCCGCCGAGATCCAGGTCGGCATGGTCGGCGTCAACGTGCCGATCCCGGTGCCGGTGGCGTACTTCTCTTTCGGCGGCTGGAAGAACTCGCTCTTCGGCGACCTGCACGTGCACGGCACCGAGTCGGTGAAGTTCTATACGCGCACCAAGGTCGTCACGACCCGCTGGCCGCACCAGGACACGCCGGCGCCCGGCTTCCACATGCCTACGCTCGGATGATGAAAACCTATATCGCTGTCGCGGCCGCTGCGCTGGCCTTTTCCGCTGGAGCGCAGGAGTACCCCACCAAGGCGATCCGCATGATCATCCCGCTGACGCCGGGCTCTGGCGCGGACATCGCGGGCCGCATCATCGCCGCGCGCTTGAGCGAGCAATGGAAGCAGCCGGTGGTCGTCGAGAACCGCCCCGGCGCGGGCGGGCAGATCGGCACGGCGGCGGTAGTGAAGGCCGAGCCCGACGGACATACGCTGCTGGTGCAGTCGTCGTCGCACTCGGCGAACCCGGCGATTTACAAAACGCTGCCGTACGACCCGCTCAAGGATCTGGCCGACGTCGCCATCCTCGGCAAGACGCCGTACGTGATGGTCACCGCGGCGAACGGGCCGTACAAGGACCTGAAGTCGCTGATCGCCGCGGCCAAGGCGAAGCCGGGCGAGATCCCCTTCGCTTCCGCCGGCGTCGGCACCTCGACGCACCTCGCCGCCGAATACGTGATCGCGCTCGCCGGGCTGAAGATGATCCACGTGCCGTTCAAGGGCTCTCCCGACGCGATGCAGGACGTGCTCGGCGGCCGCAGCGCCTTCTACATGGCGCCGATCAACGCCGGCATGAGCCTGGTGAAGGACGGCAAGCTCACGGGCCTCGGCGTATCGACGAAGTCGCGCGCCGAAGTCCTGCCCGAAGTGCCGACCATCGCCGAGCAGGGTCTGTACGACTACGACATGACGCTCTGGTTCGGCATGTGGGCGCCCTCGGGCACGCCGATCCCGGTGGTGCAGAAGCTGAACGCCTCGATCAACGCCATCGCGCTCGAGCCCGCCGTGAAGGAGCAGTTCGCCAAGCTCGGCATCCAGCCCGCGCCGATGAAGACCGACGAGTTCGCCAAGTTCGTGCGCAGCGAGATGGAGGTGTACAGGAAGATCGTGCAGCACGCGCACATCCCGCAGCAGTAGTGGATCTGATCTTCGCCCTGGTCCTCGGCACGGCCACACCCGGTGGCGGCTTCCCGGTGTACGGCGACGCCTTCGCCGCGATGGTCAACGCGCAGGAGCCGAAGCTGCGCATCGAGCCGCGCAACACCAAAGGCAGCACCGAGAACGTGCCGCTGCTCGAAGCGAACCAGCTCGACCTCGCGCTCGTCGCCGGCGAGATCGCGAGCGCGGCGCTCGCCAAGCCCGATACGCAATTGCGCATCATCGCCGCGATGTATTCGTCGCCGGGATTGGTGATGGTGCGCGGCGACAGCCCCTATCGGTCGATCGCGGATCTGCGCGGGAAGACGGTGGTGCTCGGCACGCAGGCGTCCGGCATCACCGCGCTCGGCCGCACGGTGTTCGATTCGCTGGGCGTGGAGATCAAGCCGGTCTACCTGGAGAAGGCGGCCGACGGCCCGGCGATGCTCACCGACGGCCGCGCGGAAGCGCTGTGGGGCGCGGGCGTTGGCTGGCCCGCCTTCGCTGCGCTGGCCAAGACCGGGGCGCGGTTCATCGCTCCCAGTCGGGAGGAGATCGGCACCATCCTGCAGAAAAATCCCGCGCTGCAGCCTGTCACGCTGCCGGCGAAGAGCTATCCCGGGCAGGAAGCGCCGCTCCCTTCGGTCGGCTCGTGGAGCTACGTGCTCGCAAGACCGGCGCTGTCCGAGGACGCGGGCTATCTCCTCGCGCGCGCGATCCATCGCGCCGAGGCGCCGTTCGCCGCGCGCCTCGAGCAGGCGCGCGAGACGACGATGGCGAACACCATCGCCGCGGCGCCGCGCCCGGAGCTCCTGCATCCGGGCGTGCGGCGCTATCTAGCCGAAGCGGGACTCCGCTAGGCCGTTCACTCCCGGCACCGCGGCGAAGAGCCCGGCGCCCTTCGCGCTGGTGATGTACAGCGTGTCGAGGTGCGTGCCGCCGAAGCAGCAGCAGGTCGGGTTCGTGGCCGACCCCACTCGGCGTTCCACAGGCAGCCCTCGGCATCGACGCACGAGCAGTCCGGAAAGCCGGGATGCACCGTCGCGTCGTAGTCGAACGCCCAGATCTTGTGGCGCGGGCTGTCGGCGAAGTACATCGTGCGGCCGTCGGGGCGCCGTCGGCGCCGATGCGATAGAGGACGCCCACCGGCTCGAAGCTCGGGTCCTTCAGCGTGCCCACCACAGCACGCCCATGCGCTCGTCCCAGATCGGGCATTCGCCGAGCTGGTCGGCGCTGTCGAGCACGCGCTCGGCTCGCAAGTTCATTGCGGCAGAATACCAAGCATGGATTTTCACGACACCGGGGGCGCGGGAACGCCGGTGGTCCTGCTGCACGCGGCGACCGGCCATAGCGGGATGTGGGAGCACCAGCTGCCGGCGTTGGTCAAGGCCGGCTACCGCTGCATCGCCTTCGACCGGCGCGCCGAGGGCCATGCCTCCGACCAGCTGCACGAGGTGGCGGCGAGCCTTGCGCTCGACCGCTTCCACCTCGTCGGCACGGCGGCCGGCGCCATCGTCGCCGTCGACTACGCGCTCTCGCGCCCGCAATGGCTGCGCAGCCTGGTGCTGGCGAACACCATCGTCGGCGTGACCGACCATGACTACCTCGAGCTGTCGCGGCGCCTGCGGCCCTCGCCCCAGTTCGAGGCGATGCCCGCCGACTTCCGCGAGCTCGGCCCCTCGTACCGTGCGGCCCACGCCGAAGGCACGCGGCGCTGGCAAGTGCTCGCGCAGGCGAAGCCGCGCGTCGCGTACACCACGCGCAACAGCATCAGCTGGGCCGCGCTCGAGACGATCAAGCTCCCAACGCTGCTCCTCACCGGCGATGCGGACCTCTACATGCCGCCGTCGGTGCTGCGCCTTTTCGCCGCCCGTTTCCCCAAGTGCGAGTCGCTGGTCATCGCGGAATGCGGCCACTCGGCGTACTGGGAGCAGCCGGAACTGTTTAACCGGGCCGTGCTGGATTTCTTGAAGAAAAACTAAATCGGGGCCGGGACCAGAATTAAATCCGGTCCTGGCCCCGAATTAATGCAGGTGCGGCTTCTTCAGGAAGTCGTTGCGGTCCACGGAGGTGAGCACCGCTTCCCGCGTCGACGTCTCGCGCAGCAGCTTGAGCGGCACGCGCGCGCCGGCGTTGCCGCAGGCCCAGATGCGGCGGAAGAGGTCGGCGAGGCTGGAGGGCTTGGCGCCGGCGACTTCCAGCACCGCGTCGCCCACCTTCACGCCGGCCTTCTCCGCCGGGCCGCCGGGCGCGAGGCCGGCGACGACCAGGCGCGGGCCGGCTTCGGTGGCGTAGAGGCCGAGCCAGGGGCGCGGCGGGCGGTTGGGCCGGCCGAGCTTCACCATGTCGTCGAGGATCGGTCCCAGGATGTCGATCGGCACGATCATGTTGCCCTGGATCGTGCCGGCGTCGATCTTCTCCTGCACCAGCAGCGAGCCGATGCCGAGGAGCTTGCCTTCGGCGCCGATCAGCGCCGCGCCGCCCCACTGCGGATGCGCCGGCGCGATGAAGAGCGCTTCGTCGAGCACGTATTCCCAGTAGCCGGCGAACTCGCGCTTGGCGAACACCGTCGCTTTCAGCGAGTGAACGGAGCCGCCGTGCCCGGCCATCACCACGTTCTCGCCGACGCGCACCGAGGCGGTGGTGCCTCGCTCTATGGGGCGCACGCCGAGCTTGCCGAGCGGATGCACCAGGCCGAAGCCGGTCGTCTGGTCATAGGCGAGCGGGAAGCCGCCCACCACGTTGCCCTTGTTCGTCGTCAGCCAGATGGTGCTCGCCTCGGTGACGAGGTAGCCGATCGTGAGCACCAGGCCGTCGTCGCGGATGACGACGCCGCTCCCCGCGCGCAGCGTGCCGAGGATCTGCGCGGTGAAGGCGTCGTCCGGGATCTCGGCGCGCAGGCCGACTACGGAATCGAGCGCGTGCTCGAGGTTGAAACGCCACTCCTCGGCCCGCGGCCGCATCTCGACCGGAAAGGCCCAATCCCCTTCTTTCTTCGCCATGCAGGGATTCTACGTTCAGAGCACTTCTAATTCGGGGCCAGGGTCGCAATTATTGGACTGGGGATATCTCACCCACAGCCGGTTAATTACGACCCTGACCCCGAATTAAAGCCGCTGCCCGCCGGCCGCATCGAAAAGATGCGCGTGGCTTGCCTGCGGTGCAAGGAAGATGCGCTCGCCGGGCCCCGCGTTGGAGCGCCCGCGGGTCATGACGGTGAGCGGCGTTTCGCCGATTTTCACGAGGAGCTCGGTCTCGGCGCCCATCGGCTCGACCACCACCACTTCCGCCGCGATTTTTCCTTCGGCACCCGAGGACGCGGGCTCGAGGTGCTCCGGGCGGATGCCGTATTTCACGCGCTGCCCCTCGGCGGCCCGCGCCGAGGTGGGCCAGCGGGCGCCCAGCGCCTGGACTGAATTTCCCTGAAACACCCCATCGAAGACGTTCATCGCCGGCGAGCCGATGAACTGGGCGACGAACAGGTTCGCCGGCCGGTCGTAGAGCTCGAGCGGCTCGCCGAGCTGCTCGATCCGGCCGTCGTGCATCACCGCGATGCGGTCGGCCATGGTCATGGCCTCGACCTGGTCGTGCGTGACGTAGACGGTGGTGGTCTTCAGCCGCTGGTGCAGCGCCTTGATCTCGGCGCGCATCGCCACGCGCAGCTTGGCGTCGAGATTGGACAGCGGCTCGTCGAACAGGAACACCTTCGGATCGCGCACGATGGCGCGCCCCATCGCCACGCGCTGGCGCTGCCCGCCGGAGAGCTGGCGCGGCTGGCGCTCGAGGAACGGCTCCAGGTTCAGGATCCTCGCCGCCGCCGCCACGCGCTGGTCGATGAGCGCCTGCTTTTCCTTGCGCAGCTTGAGCGAGAAGCCCATGTTCTCGCGCACCGTCATGTGCGGGTAGAGCGCGTAGCTCTGGAACACCATGGCGATGTCGCGGTCCTTGGAGTCGACATCGTTCACCACGCGCTCCTCGATGGCGATCGAGCCGCCGGTGATGTCCTCGAGGCCCGCGAGCATGCGCAGCAGCGTCGACTTGCCGCAGCCCGACGGCCCGACGAGCACCATGAACTCGCCGTTGGCGATGTCGAGCGAGATGCCATGCAGCACCGGCGTCTTGCCGAACGACTTCCTGATGTCGCGGAAGCTGACGGCAGCCATCAGGTCTTCACCGCGCCGGCGGTGAGGCCGCCGACCATGTAGCGCCGGAAGGCGTAGTAGATCGCCGCCGGCGGCAGCGCGTAGATGAGCGCGGTGGCCATCAGCAGCTCCCAGGGCGAGTCATCCGATGCGAGGAAGTGGCCCAGGCCCACGGCGAGCGGGATGGTGTTCTCGTGCGAAAGCAGCAGGAATGCGTACAGGTACTCGTTCCACGCGAGCAGGAGCGCATAGGTTCCAATCGCCACCAGCGAGGGCATCATCAGCGGCAGGTAGACGAGGCGGAAGAGCTGCAGCGGCGTCGCGCCGTCGATGCGCGCGGCTTCGTCGAGCTCCCACGGCAGCTTGTCGGAGGCCTGCTTCAGCACCCAGATCGCGTAGGGCGAGGCCAGCGTCACCATCGCCAGCACGAGCGACCAGCGGCTGTTGAGCAGGCCGTACGACCCCATCGCCTTGTACATCGGCACTGCGAGGAACGCCGCCGGGATGAAGTAGGTGAACAGCGCCGCGTTCATCACCGCGCGCCCGCCTTTCACCTTGAGCCGGCTGATGGCGAACGCGGCGCAGGTGGCCACGGCCAAGGTCAGCAAGCCGGTCGCAACGGCGATCCACAGGGAATTCCAGATCTGCTCCCAGAAGTGATGCAGGTAGAAGTGCTCCTGCCGGAACACGGTGCCGAAGTTGCGCAGCGTCGGATGGTCCGGCCACAGCGCGCCGGAGAAGGCCGAGTCCTTGCTCGAGATCGAGAAGAGGAAGATGTGGTAGATCGGCAGCAGCGTCCACAGCAGGATCGGGATCGCGATCAGCCAGAGCTTCGCCTCCCGCGCGAACTTATTCATCGGCGGACAGGCGCTTCATCATGAAATAGACGAGCGGCAGCACGAAGGGCAGGGCGACCACGATGGTCGCCATCGCCTGGTCTACTTGATCCAACCGTATGTAGCGGATCCCCAGCGTGGCCAGCACATGCGTCAAGTCCGCCGGGCCGCCGCCGGTGAGGAGGTAGACGCTGTTGAAGTCGCCCAGCGTCCAGATCATGCTCAGGATGGTCGAGGTCAGGTAGAGCGTGCGGATCGACGGCCACGTGACGTACTTGAACTTCTGCCACCCGGTCGCGCCGTCGACGCTCGCCGCCTCGTACTGCTCGCGCGGGATCGCGAGCCGCCCGGCGATCAGGATCAGCGTCCAGAACGGCAGCGCCTTCCAGATGTGCACCACCCCCGCCATCGTCAGGCCGAGCGTCGGGTTGTTGAGCCAGTTCGGGCCGTCGAGCCCGGTGAGGCGGAAGATGACCGAGTTGATGATTCCCCACTCGGGATTCAGCATGAAGCGGATCGAGAAGATCGTCGGGATCGCCGGCACCGCCCAGGGAATTATGAAGATCACCGAGAGCCCGCGGATCCATGCGCGCTCGTGCACGAAGAAGCCCGACAGGAAGAGCGCCAGGATGAACTTCAGGTTTACCGCGACCAGCAGGAACACGATGGTGTTCACTACCGTGCGGAAGAACACCGGGTCGTCGAACAGGGTGACGTAGCTCTGCTGATGCCGTGCGAGCCACAGGCCGTAGCTCACCGGGTAGAGCACGAACACCAGGAACACGAGGATGTAGGGCGTGAGCATGATCACGCCCCAGGTCTGCCACGAGGACCACGCCTTGCGCGGCGCGGGTGAAGCCGGATGCGGGATGGCGATGGAAGCCATTGACGCGGCTACTGGGCTGACCCCCTGTCAAGGGGGTCGTGAGCCGAAGGCGCAGCGGGGGGTTGGTTTTTTGAAAAACCAAAACCCCCCGCTCGCAAAAGCCGCTCGCTTCCCCCCTTGACAGGGGGGCGGCAGAAAGGACCCACGACTACGTCAACCAGCCACCTGCTTGATGCGGGCGATCATCTCGTCGACCGCCTTCTCCACGGGCCACTTCTCGGCGGCGACGCGGTTCATCGCCTTGGCCCACACGTTCTCGTTGTTGAGGATGGTGAACTTGTAGTTCTTGGTGAACTCGAAGTTCACCACGCCGGCCGAGAACTGCTGGTGCACGATCTTGCGGTGCGGGTCGTTGGTCCAGAAGTCG
>DASQAW010000020.1:0-5756 GCA_035635495.1 Burkholderiales bacterium | reverse complement strand
CCTGCAGCGCCAGCTTGGCGTGCTGCTCGACGAGGACGATGGCGAGCGAATCCTCGCTGATCAGGCGCTTTAGCGACGCGAGTAGCGCCTCGACGATGATCGGCGCGAGGCCCTCGAGCGGCTCGTCCATCAGGAGCAGCGTCGGGTTGCCCATCAGCGCGCGGCCGATGGCGAGCATCTGCTGCTCGCCGCCGGAGATCTGGTTGCCGCGGTGGTGCTTGCGCTCGGCGAGGCGCGGGAAGAGGTCGTAGACGCGCTCGAGCGTCCAGCGCGCGCCCGGCCGCGCGGCGACGGTGAGGTTCTCCTCGACCGTCAGCGAAGGAAACACCTCGCGGCCCTGCGGCACGTAGCCGATGCCCAGGCGGTTGCGCTCGTACACCGGCAGGGTCTGGATCTCGCGCCCCATGGCGCTGATCCGGCCGGCGTGGAAGGTGGTGTGCCCCATGATCGTTGCGAGCAGCGTGGTCTTCCCGACGCCATTGCGTCCCAGCACCGCGAGCGAGCCGCGCTCCGGCACTTCGAGCGCGACGTCCTCGAGGATCACGGTCTCGCCGTAGCCCGCGCGTAGATTGGAGAGACGCAGCGCCTCAGGCATGCGTCGCCTCGCCGAGATACACGGCGCGCACGCGCCGGTCGGCCGCGATCTGCTCGGGCGTGCCCTCGACCAGCACCTGGCCCTGCACGAGCACGGTGATCCGCTGCGCGA
Source organism: Burkholderiales bacterium (assembly GCA_035635495.1). GTDB lineage: Bacteria > Pseudomonadota > Gammaproteobacteria > Burkholderiales > SG8-39 > SCGC-AG-212-J23. The sequence goes on along the minus strand of DASQAW010000020.1, from coordinate 5,050 downwards.
AGCGGAACACGAGGTCCATGTCGTGCTCGATGATCAGGATGGCGATGCCGCCCGGCAACGTGCCGAGCACCTCGAGGATGCGGCCCGAGTCCTGCGACGGCACGCCGGCCGCCGGCTCGTCGAGCAGCAGCACCTTCGGCTTGAGGCCGAGCGCGATCGCGATCTCCACCAGGCGCTGGCGGCCGTAGGGCAGGTCCTGCACCGGCGTGCGCGCGTCGTCGGCCAGCCCGAGCGTTGCCAGGAGCTGCATCGCTTCATCGGCGATTGCCGAATGCTTGCTGGCCGGCTTCCACATGCGGACCGCGACGCCGTGGCGCTCGGCGATGGCGAGCGCCACGTTGTCGAGCACCGGCAGCGAGCGGAAGAGCGTGGTCACCTGGAAGGTGCGGCCCAGGCCCCGGCGGACGCGCGCCGCCTGGTGCGCCTTGGTGATGTCCTCGCCGCCGAGCAGGATGCGACCCGAGGACGGCGCGATCCTGCCGGTGAGCATGTTGACGAACGTGGTCTTGCCGGCGCCGTTCGGGCCGATGAGCGCGTGGCGCGCCCCCGGCTCGAGCCGGAAGTCGATGTTCTCGGCGACGGTCAGCGCGCCGAAGCTCTTGCAGAGCTTCTGGGTCTCAAGAACGCTAGCCATCGATCCACCAGTCCGAGGACGCCGCCGCGGGCGAAAAGTACGACGACGATGAGGAGCACGCCGATGCCGAAGTACCAGTACTCCGGGTACTGCTTCGCGAGATAGTCCTGCGCGACGAGGTACACCACCGGGCCGACGAAGGCGCCATAGAGGCGCCCGACGCCGCCGAGGATCAGCATCACCAGCAGGTCGCCCGATGGTTCGAGGCCGAGCACGTTCAGGCCGACGAACTGGTTCACCTGGGTGAGGAGCGCGCCGGCGATGCCGGCCATCGTCGCCGAGATCGTGTACACGAGCACCAGGCGCCAGTAGACCGGCGCGCCGACCGCGTGCATGCGCACGGTGTTCTCGCGGATGCCGGTGAGCATCGCGCCGAAGGGCGAATAGATCAGCCGCCGCACGAAGAGCCAGCCGATGAAGAGCGCGATCAGGCAGTAGATGAACGCGGTCTTGCCGAAGAGATCGAACTTGAACAGGCCGAGGATCGGCGCCATCGTAACGCCGGAGAGCCCGTCGGCGCCGCCGGTGAGCCAGGTCGCCTTGTTCGCCACCTCCAGCAGGATGGACGTGATCGCGAGCGTGAGCATCAGGAGCGTCAGCGCTTTCGTCCGCAGGATCACCGCGCCGGTCGCGAGGCCGAGCAGCGCCGCCGACGCTGCCGCGGCAAGGAGCTGCAGGAATGGATCCGTCAGCCCGTACTTGGCGCTGAGGACGCCGGCCGTATAGGCGCCGAGGCCGAAGAACGCGCTGTGTCCCAGCGTGATGATCCCGGCATAGCCGAGGATCAGGTCGAGCGACAGCGCGAAGAGGATGTAGATGAGGATGCGCGCGCCGAGCGAAAGGTACTCGGGCAGCGTGAAGAAAAACGCGAGCGCCGCCAGCCACGGCAGCCACTCGGTCCACCGGATGCGCGGATCGCTGGTGTAGCCGCTCATCGCTCGCTTCCTGCCGCCCCCCTGTTAAGGGGGGAAGCGAGTGAAACGAGCGGGGGGTTGGTTTTTGCAAAATACAAACCCCCCGTTCGCCTGCGGCTCACACCCCCCTTGACAGGGGGGCGGCCCAAAGCGGTCATGCGCGCACTCCGAATAAGCCCATGGGTCTCCACAAGAGAATTCCAATAGTGGCGGCATAAATCAAAAACGCGCCGAACTCCGGGATCCAGTACTTGCACGCCGTATCGGCGACGCCGATCAGCAGCGCAGCGAGGAAGGGACCCCTCAGGCTGCCCAGGCCGCCCACGGCGACGACGATCAGGAAGTAGACGAGGTGCTCGAAGGGATAGCTCCACTGCACCGGCAGGATGTCGGCGCCGAGCGCGCCGCCCAGGCCGGCGAGGCCGCTGCCGAGCGCGAAGGTCGTCATGAAGAGGAGCCGCGTGTTGATGCCGACCGACTGCGCCATGCCGCGGTTGTCGACCGCCGCCCGCACCATCGCGCCCCAGCGCGTGCGCTCGACGCCGAACCATAGCCCGATGATGATCAGCGCCGAGAAGACGATCAGGAACACGCGATACGTGGGGAAGTCGCGCCCGAGCACATGCACCTGGCCGCGCAGGTAATCGGGCAGGAAGACCGGCGCGGCGAGGTTGCCGTACACGACGCGCGCCACGGCCATGGAGATGAGGATCAGGCCGATCGAGAAGAGCACCTGCGAAAGCTCGCCCGCGGTGTAGAGGCGCGAATACAAGAGGCGCTCGAGGACGATGCTCGCCGCCGACACGGCGACGAACGCGACCAGCAGCGCAACCGGGAAGGGCAGGCCCATGCGCGCCATTGCCGTCGACAGGATGTAGCCGCCCGCCATGGCGAACACGCCGTGCGCCAGGTTGATGAAGCCCATCAGGCCCATCGTCACCGACAGGCCCACCGAAATGACGTACAGGATCATGCCGTAAGCGACGCCGTGGAAGGCGACGCTTACGACGGAGGAGAGCACTTACCGCTTACTTCTTGAACTGCTTCCAGGGATCCTTGACGGCGGTGGCCACCGTCTCGAGCTCGACGTTGGCGAGCTGGCCGCCGACCTTCTTCACCTCGCGCAGGTATTCGTTCTGCACGATGTCGCGCGTCTCCGGGTCGATGGCGATCGGCCCGCGCGGGCTGTTCGGGTTCTTCCAGTGCTTGAAGATCTCCATCGTCTTGTCCGGATCGAGCTTGCCCTTCTGCTGCTTGATCGCCTCGACGATGATCGCGGCGCCGTCGTAGGCGCCGACGGCGACGAAGTTCGGCGTCTCGTTCGCGCCGTACTCCTTCTTCCAGGCCTCGACGAACGCCTTGTTCTCCGGCCGCGTGGCGCCGGCGGAATAGTGGTGCACGGTCAGCACGCCGAGCGCCACGTCGCCCATGTTGGGCAGCTCCTCGTCGGTGGTGATGTCGCCCGGCCCGATCAGCTTGATGCCGGCCTTGTCCAGGCCGAGCTCGGAGAAGTTCTTCATCACCGCGGTGGCGGTTTTGCCCGCCGGGATGAACACCTTCAGCACATCGGGCTTGGCGTCCTTCACGCGTTGCATGTACGCCGCCCAGTCGGGGTTCTGCAGCGGCACGCGCACCTTGCCGAGCATCTTGCCGCCGCCTTCGGTAAAGCCCTTCTCGAACGCTTCCTCGGAATCGTGTCCCGGTCCGAAGTCGCTCACGAGCGAGTACGCGGTCTTGAACTTCTTCGATGCCCACTGGCCGAGCGGATAGCTCGACTGCCACAGCGTGAACGAGGTGCGCACGATGTAGGGCGAGCGTGCCGTGATCACCGAGGTGCCCGCGTTCATGATCACGAACGGCACCTTGGCTTCGCTCGCGACCGGCGCCATGGCCATCGCGTTCGGCGTGAAGATCACGCCGGCGAGCAGGTTCACCTTGTCGCGCACCACGAGCTCCTGCGCGAGCTGGCGCGCCTTGTCGGGGTTCGGGCCGGTGTCGTCGCGCGTGAGCAGCTCGACCTTCACGCCGCCCAGCTCGTTCTCGTGCTGCTTCAGATACAGCCGCACCGCGCGCTCCATGTAGGGCCCGAGGTTGCCGTTCAGGCCGGAGTAGCTGGTGATGAAGCCGATCTTGACGGTCTGCGCCGTTGCCGCGGTCGCGCTCAGAGCGAGCGCCGCCGCCAGCGCAATTTTTTGCATACGCATGATCACTCCTCCTAGGTGCGTCGATTCTAACCGAACAGCCACGCGCCTCCGAGGGTCTTCGGGAGCGTGGCCGCATAACGCTTGCCGTGCCTCTTCACGGTAATGCCTGCAGCCTTACAACGCGCGGCGAGCTTTTCCGGATGACTCGAGCGCACTGCATAGCCGGCGATGGCGGGAGCGGGCGGCGCGTCGCCGAGAAGCTTGGCCACCGTTTCGCGGCGACCGATGAAGACGCGGCCGCGCGCCGTCTCCAGGCGCACCCCATCGCGCTCCGCCCGCGGCAGCAAGCCGGCGAAGCGCGCCCAGCGCGCCGCGGTTTCCACCGGGTCGCGCGCCACGACGAACACTTCTTCCAGCCGCAGGCGGTTCACGTCGCCCTTGCGCCAGAGATGCTCCGGGGTTAGCTGCTGAACATACTGGATGCGTCCTTCCGGCATCTTGTCCGGCGCGGGCCGCACGACCTTGAAGCGCGCGGTGCCGCCGTCGACGGCGCGCGACAGCTCCACCAGCGGCTGCGGCTCGAAGCCGTGCGCCTGCAGCCGGCGATGCTCGGCCTCGGCGTCGGGCGTGCCGTAGCAAAGAACGTGTACACCGTCGTAGCGCCGCATGAGCGCGCGCATCCGGGTCGCTGCGGGCGTATCGTGCGTCGGCGACAGCAGCTCGATGTATCCCTCCTCGAGCATCACGCAGCGGTTGGAGGCGCCGACCGGGCCCTCCGGCGTCTGCTGCACGGACGCGGGGGTGACCTTCATGCCGAGCGCTTCGAGCACCCGGGCGGCCGCGTCGAGATCGGCGACGAAGTGCGAAACGTGGTCGACGAAGAGCGTGCCGGGCGCCGGCTTCTGCCGGTCTGCGATATTCATGGCGCGCTAATATAACCGCCGCTTGAACAAGCCCGTCGAAACCCGCGCTGCCACACTGACCGGCGCCCAGGCAGTGGTCGAGATGCTGCGCGCGCACGGCGTCGAAGTGGTCTTCGGCCTGTGCGGCGACACGAGCCTCCCGCTCTACGACGCGCTGCGCGGCTCGGCTCTGCGGCACATCCTTACCCGCGACGAACGCCACGCGGCGTACATGGCCGACGGCTATGCGCGCGTGACCGGCAAGGTGGGCGTGTGCGAGGGCCCATCGGGCGGCGGCGCGACGTACATCCTGCCCGGACTGGTCGAGGCGAACGAGTCATCGATTCCGGTCCTCGCGATCAACACCGACATCGCCGTTTCCTCCCGCGGCCGGTTCACGCTCACCGAGCTCGACCAGCGGACGCTGATGAAGCCGCTCACCAAGTGGAACGCAGT
>DASQAW010000019.1:0-3367 GCA_035635495.1 Burkholderiales bacterium | reverse complement strand
CAGTGGATGCAGACGGCGGGCCATGCCGTGCCCGGCTGCGCGCCGCGCGTGCTCGCCTGGGACGATGCCGCCGGCCTCTTCGCCATGGAGTATGTCGACCATCCGGTATGGAAGAACCTGCTGCGTGAGGGACGCGCCCATCCGGCGTTCGCCGCCAAGGTCGGCACCAGCCTCGCCGCCATCCACGCCGCCACCGCGGGCAAGCCCGATGTCGCGAGCGCATTCCCGACGGACGCGATCTTCCACGCCATCCGCCTCGAGCCTTACCTGGTCGCTACCGCAACCCGGCACCCTGACCTCGCCGACACGCTCCAACGGCTCGCCCAACGCACCGCCGCCTCGAAGCGCTGTCTGGTGCACGGCGACGTCAGCCCGAAGAACATCCTCGTCGCGGGCCACGGGCCGGTGTTCCTCGATGCCGAGTGCGCGTGGTACGGCGACCCGGCCTTCGATCTCGCCTTCTGCCTGAACCACATGTTCCTCAAGTGCGTCTGGGTCCCCAAGTCGCGCGCCGCGTTCCTGCAGTGCTTCGATGCGCTCGCCGCCGCCTACCTGCGGGGCGTGACGTGGGAGCCGCCCGCGAAAGTGGAAGCGCGCGCGGCCACATTGCTCCCCGGGCTGCTCCTCGGCCGCGTGGACGGCAAGTCGCCGGTCGAATATCTCGACCCCGCCGGCCAGGAGCTGGTCCGGCGAGCCGCGCGCGCACTGCTCGTCCGCGGCGAGACCACCCTCCTCGGCCTCAGGAACGCATGGCAAGAATCCTCGACATAAAGGGCCGGCGCGTCTGGGACTCGCGCGGCCGGCCAACGGTCGAGGCGGAAGTCATCGTCGGCCGCGGCAGCACGCCGCTCGCCTCGGGCCGGGCCATCGCGCCCGCCGGCGCCTCGACCGGCGCCGGCGAGGCCAGGGCGCTCGACGTGCCCGCGGCGGTGAAGAACATCAACGGCCTGATCCGCGACGCGCTGCGCGCGTTGAGCGTGGCCGACCAGAAGGTGATCGACGAGCGCCTTATCGACCTCGACGGCACGCCGGACAAGAGCCGGCTCGGCGCCAACGCCGTGGTGGCCGTGTCGCTCGCCTGTGCGCAGGCGGCGGCGGCTTCCGGCAAGGTGCCGTTGTGGCGCCACCTCGCGGGCGATCGCCGCGTAGCGCTGCCCGTCCCGCAGATCCAGATCTATGGCGGCGGCGCACATGCCCGCGGTCGGGTGGACGTGCAGGATTACATGGTGATCTGCATTGGCGCCGGCAGCTTCGCCGAGGCGCTCGAGTGGACCGCGCAGATCTACGCCGCGGCCGGCGCGCGCCTCGCGAAGAAAGGCGCGCTGCAGGGCGTCGCCGACGAAGGCGGTTACTGGCCCGCCTTCAAGACCAACGAGGAAGCGCTCGAGGAGCTCGTCGGCGCCATCGCCGACGCGGGCCTCGAGCCGGGCGTCGACGCCGGCATCGCGCTCGACATCGCCGCCACGCAGCTGCACCGCGCCGGGCGCTACCACCTCGCGCTGGAAAACCGCACGCTGACCGCGGAGCAGATGCACGCGATGCTCCTGCGCTGGATCGAGCGTTATCCGATCGTCTCGATCGAGGACCCTTTCGCCGAGCACGACTTCGCCGCCATGCAAGCCTTCACCAGGGCTGCCGGCGAGAACGTGCAGATCGTCGGCGACGACTTCTTCGTCACCTCCGCCGAACGGGTTCGCAATGCCAACGGTGCGTGCAACTCGGTGCTGCTCAAGCCGAACCAGGTCGGCACGCTCACCGAGACGCTCGCCTGCTGGGAAGCGGCGAAGGAAGCCGGCTACCGCGCCATCGTTTCCGCGCGCTCCGGAGAAACCGAGGACGTCTCGATCGTCCACCTCGCGGTCGGCTGGGGCGTCGGCCAGCTCAAGGTCGGCAGCTTCTCGCGCTCCGAGCGAATGGCGAAATGGAACGAGGGCCTGCGCATCGAGGAGGCGCTCGGCGCCAAGGCGCTGCCCTTCCCGGCGCGAAAACTTTTCCGTAAGTAGGAAAAAGCCCTACAGGCCGGGGGCCATAATTGGGGACGACCATTCCCCAGGCGGAGATTGAACAAGGCGCGCACGGGCATTGCGGGTCTCGACGAGATCACCTTCGGTGGCCTGCCGCGCGGGCGGCCGACGCTGGTGTGCGGCGGCGCAGGCAGCGGCAAGACCTTGCTGGCCATGGAATTTCTGCTGCGCGGCGCGAAGGAATTCGGCGAGCCAGGCGTGTTCATGGCATTCGAGGAAAGCGAAGAGGACCTGGCGCAGAACGTGCGCTCGCTGGGCTTTAGCGTCGAGGAGCTGATCGCGGAGAAGAAGCTGGCGGTCGATTACGTGCACGTCGAGCGAAGCGAAATCGAGGAAACCGGCGAATACGATCTCGAGGGCCTGTTCGTGCGCCTCGGCGCGGCGATCGACGAGGTCGGCGCCAAGCGCGTGGTGCTCGACACGCTCGAATCGCTGTTTTCGGGCTTCTCCAATCTGGCCGTGCTGCGCGCCGAGCTGCGGCGCCTGTTCCGCTGGCTCAAGGACCGCGGCGTCACGGCGGTGATCACCGGCGAGCGCGGCGAAGGCGCGCTCACGCGCCAGGGGCTGGAGGAATACGTCTCCGACTGCGTGATCCTGCTCGATCACCGCGTCATCGACCAGGTTTCCACGCGGCGCCTACGTATCGTGAAATACCGCGGCACCTCGCATGGCACGAACGAATATCCTTTCCTCATCGACGAGGAGGGGATCTCGGTGCTGCCCCTTACCTCGCTCGGCCTGAACCACCCGGCAAGCGACGAGCATATCTCCGCCGGCGTGCCGGGCCTCGACGCGATGCTTGCCGGCAAGGGCTATTACCGCGGCTCTTCGATCCTGGTCTCGGGTACGGCGGGTACCGGCAAGTCGAGCTTCGCCGCGCACTTCGCCGACGCCGCCTGCCGGCGCGGCGAGCGCTGCCTGTATCTCGCGTTCGAGGAATCGCCGTCGCAAATCCTGCGCAACATGCGCTCCATCGGCATCGACCTCGAGCCGTGGACCAGGAAGGGGCTCCTGCGCATCGAGGCGTCCCGGCCGACGCTGTTCGGCCTGGAGATGCACCTCGTGCACATCCATAAGCTGGTGAAGGAATACGATCCCCGGGTGCTGGTCGTCGATCCGATCAGCAGCTTCATCTCGAGCGGGTCGGCCGAGCAGGCGGAAGCCATGCTGGTGCGCCTGATCGACTTCCTGAAGGCGCGCGCTGTCACTACCCTGCTCGCCAACCTCACGGTCGGCGGCGCCGCCCTGGAGCGCACCGAGGCGGGGATCTCGTCTCTGATCGACACCTGGGTAGTGCTGAGCGATGTCGAGGTCGGCAGCGCGCGCCGGCGCCGGCTGAACGT
>DASQAW010000018.1:0-2003 GCA_035635495.1 Burkholderiales bacterium | reverse complement strand
TCGGTGACCTTCTCCTTCGACCTCAGGCCGGATGTCGCGCTGTCACAGGCGATCGACCAGGTGCAGGTCGCCATGCGCGACATGCAAGTGCCGGCGACGCTCACCGGAACCTTCTCCGGCACCGCCCAGGCCTACCAGGCTTCGCTCGCGGGGATGGGGATTCTGATCCTGCTCTCGATCGTGGTGATTTATCTGGTGCTCGGCATCCTCTACGAGAGCTTCATCCATCCGCTCACCATCCTGTCGGGCCTGCCGACGGCGGGCCTCGGCGCGCTGCTCACGCTGATGGCCTTCGGCATCGAGCTCAACATGTACGCCTTCGTCGGCATGATCATGCTGATCGGCATCGTCAAGAAGAACGCCATCATCATGATCGACTTCGCGATCGAGGCGCAGAGGAACGAGGGCCTCGCGCCCGAGCAGGCGATCGTCCGGGCGGGCCTGGTGCGCTTCCGGCCGATCATGATGACCACCATGGCCGCGCTGATGGGCAGCCTGCCGATCGCCATCGGCTTCGGCGCCGGCGGCAGCGCACGCATGCCGCTCGGCATCTCGGTGGTCGGCGGGCTGCTGGTGTCGCAGGTGCTGACGCTCTACATCACGCCGGTGATCTACCTGTACTTCGAGCAGCTCCAGGCCTGGCTCAAAAAGTCCAAATCCACGAAAGGCGAAATTGCCCAACCCAGAGTCGCGTAGCCTCGCCGTGTTCTGCGATTTCGAGAACGTCGCGCTCGGCGTGCGCGAAGCGAAGTACTCCCAGTTCGACATGGAGAAGGTGCTGGAGCGGTTGCTGCTCAAGGGCTCGATCGTGGTGAAGAAGGCCTACTGCGACTGGGAGCGCTACAAGGAATTCAAGGCGGCGATGCACGGCGCCTCGTTCGAGCTGATCGAGATCCCGCACCTCCGGCAGTCGGGCAAGAACTCGGCCGACATCCGCATGGTGGTCGACGCGCTGGACCTCTGCTATACCAAGCAGCACGTGGACACCTTTGTCATCGTGAGCGGCGACTCCGATTTTTCGCCTTTGGTCTCCAAACTGCGGGAGAACGCAAAAACGGTCATCGGCGTCGGCGTCAAGAACTCGAGCTCCGACCTGCTGATCGCGAACTGCGACGAGTTCATCTACTACGACGACCTCGTGCGCCAGGACGAGCAAAAGCGCCGCGCCGCCAAGAAGCGCCGCGAGACCGCGCCGGCAGGCGAGGACAAAGGGGACAAAAAGCAGGAGGCGTTCGACCTCTTTCTCGAGACGCTGCAGGCGCTGATCGCCGAGCGCGGCGAGGGCGAGAAAATCTGGGGCTCGATGGTCAAGCAGGCCCTCAAGCGCCGCAAGCCCGGCTTCAACGAATCCTACTATGGCTTCAAGGCCTTCTCCGACCTCCTCGAGGAGGCGGAAAAACGCGGCCTCATCAAGCTCGAGCCCGACGAGAAGTCGGGCGGCTACATCATTCGCCCGGCCTAGCCCGGCCGATCTCGAGGCGGCACGCGCCAAGACGCTGCGGGACGTCATCGCGCCGGGCTTGAACGTGCTCTTCTGCGGCATCAACCCGGGCCTTTACTCCGCCGCCACCGGCCACCACTTCGCACGTCCCGGCAACCGCTTCTGGCCCGCGCTGCACGCGGCGGGGTTCACCCCCAGGCGCCTGCACCCGTCCGAAGAGCAAGCGCTACTGAAGGCCGGCTACGGGCTCACCAATCTCGTCGCGCGCGCCACCGCGGGGGCCGACGAGCTGGTACCGGCCGAGTTCATCGCCGGGCGCAAGCGGCTGGCAGCCAAAGCCCGCCGCCACCGCCCGCGCATCGTCGCGTTCCTCGGCATGGGCGCCTACCGGCACGCCTTCGGCGCGCCCGATGCCCCGCTCGGCGAGCAGGCCGGGCGCTTCGAGGGCGCGCGCGTCTGGGTGCTGCCGAGTCCGAGCGGGCTGAACGCGAATTACCAGCTCGGCGCGCTGGTCGAACAATTGCGCGCGCTCAGGCGCGCGTCGCAGGCTTGATCATTGCTG
>DASQAW010000017.1:0-19767 GCA_035635495.1 Burkholderiales bacterium | reverse complement strand
AGCTTGGCGTAGCCGCGGCTCGGCGTGCCCACCGGCGGCTTCCACGCCGCTTTCCGCGATTTGAGCTCGCCCTCTGGGACCACTAATTCCAGGTTTCTCTTTCTGACCGAAAGGCGGATGCGATCGCCGTTGCGCACCAGGGCGAGCGGCCCGCCGGCGGCGGACTCGGGCGACACGTGGAGCACGATGGTGCCGTAGGCGGTGCCGCTCATGCGCGCGTCGGAAATGCGCACCATGTCCTTCACGCCGGCGCGCGCGAGCTTCGCCGGGATCGGCAGGTAGCCCGCCTCGGGCATCGCGTAGCCGGACTTGGGACCGGCGTTCTGCAGCACCAGGAAATCGTCGGCGGTGACGTCGAGCGCCGGGTCGTCGATGCGTGCGGCGAGGTCGTCGAGCGAAGTGAAGACCACCGCACGGCCTTCGCGCTCGAAGAGCTTGGGATCGGCCGCCGAACGCTTGAGGATCGCGCCGTTCGGCGCCAATGAGCCGAAGAGCGCCACCAGTCCACCTTCTTTGGACAGCGGATCACCGAATGGCTTGACCACCGCACGGTCTACCCACGTCGGTTCACGCTCGAGCCGCTCCCCCAGCGTGATGCCCGCAACCGTCATGCAGTCGAGATTCAGAAGTGGCTTGAGCTCCCGCAGCACGGCGCCGACGCCGCCCGCGGTGTAGAGATCCGACATGTAGTACTGCCCGGTGGGCTTGAGATCCACGAGCACCGGCGTCGAATCGGACAGTTCGTTCAACCGACGCAGGGAAATGGGCACGCCGGCGCGCCCGGCGATGGCGGTGAGATGGATGATGGCGTTGGTGGAGCCGCCGATCGCGAGGAGCACGCGCAGAGCATTCTCCACCGATCTTTCGGTAATCACCTGGCTCGGGCGTATGGGGGAACGAGATAGCTCGACGGCACGCACGCCACTCGCTTCGGCGGCGCGCAGGCGATCGGCATGCACCGCCGGAATCGCGGCGCTGCCGGGCAGCGCCATGCCGAGCGCCTCGGCGATCGAGGCCATGGTCGAGGCGGTGCCCATCACCGCGCAGGTACCGGCGGTCGTCGCGAGATTGCCTTCGATCTCGTCGATGCCCGCTTGATCCACCTTGCCCGCGCGATGCAGCGCCCAGAAGCGCCGGCAATCGGTGCAGGCGCCCAGGCGCTCGCCGTGGAACGACGTCGGCATCATCGGCCCGGCGAGGAGCTGCACCGCCGGCAGATCGGCCGAGGCAGCCCCCATCAGCTGCGCGGGCACGGTCTTGTCGCAGCCGCCGATCAGCACCACCGCGTCCATCGGCTGCGCGCGGATCATCTCCTCGACGTCCATCGACATCAGGTTCCTGAACATCATCGAGGTCGGGCTCAGGAACACCTCGCCGAGCGACACCGTCGGAAACTCGATCGGCAGGCCGCCCGCCGCCAGCACGCCGCGCTTGACCGCTTCGATCAGCTCCGGGAAGTGGCGGTGGCAGTTGTTGAACCCGCTCTTCGAGTCCGCAATGCCCACCACCGGCCGCGCGAGCATCTCGCTCGAGTAGCCCATGCTCTTCGCGAACGAGCGCCGCAGGTAAAGCGAGAACGCGGGATCGCCGTAGTTGGTGAGCCCGCGCGCTATGCCGCGCTTCGGCTTTTCCGCCACTACGAGCCTTCCACCACCGGTTCTACATAGATCTCCACCCGGCGATTCTCCGCGCGCCCGCCCTCGCTGGCGTTGCTCGCGATCGGTATGCCCTCGCCCTTGCCGACGATCGCGAGGCGCACCGGATTGACTCGCTTCGATTCGAGGTACTGCGCCACCGTATGCGCGCGGCGCTCGGAGAGTCCCTGGTTGTATTGCGCTGCGCCGACGTCGTCGGTGTGGCCGGCGACGGTGAGCGTAGTCTTGCCGTAGCGCACGACTACGTCGGCGATCTTGTCGAGCGTGCTGTGGAACCCCGGCTTGATGTCCGTGGAATTCGTGTTGAACCCGGTGTCACTGGTCATGGTGACCCGCAACACCTTGTTCGGCAGCTCGTCGACGCGGGCCTGCCGCAGCTTGATCTCCTGCGCCAGGTTCTTCTCCAGGTCCTTCTTCTGGCTGTCCATGTAGGCGCCGACCGCGCCGCCGGCGATGCCGCCGCCGATCGCGCCGATGACCGCGCCCCTCGTGCGGTCCTTGCTGTAGGCCGCGGCGCCGAGGATCGCGCCGCCCGCGGCGCCGATGAAGATGCCGGGCTCGACGTACGGGCGGTTCATCTTGCCGGCGCCGCCGTCGGCGGCGCAGCCGGCGACGGCAATGGTGGTTACAACCGCAGTTACGACAATGGCAATGCGCATGCTTCTCCTTTCGTCATGAATATTCGGCGCGCAGCAGCTTAGCGCCCTCGACCATGGCTTGCATCTTGGCGTCCGCCACCTCGCGCGGCAGGTACTTCATGCCGCAGTCGGGCGCCACGATGACGTCCTCGGGCTTGATGTATTTCAACGCCTTGCGCAACCGCTCCGCTACCTCCTGCGGCGTCTCGACCCTCATGTCCGAAAGATCGATGCAGCCCACCATGATTTTCTTGCCCGGCAGCTTCTGCAGCACTGCGGTATCGAGGTTCGACTGCGCGGTCTCGATTGAAATCTGGTTCACCGGCGACGCGGCAAGCTCGGGCAGGAAAGAGTAGCCCGACGGCCGCTGGTGGATGATCGCAGCATAGCCGAAGCAGATGTGCACCGCGGTGGTGCCGGAGATACCTTCCAGCGCGCGGTTGAGCGCCTTGAGTCCGTACTCGCGCGCCTTCTCCGGCCGCGCCTGCATATAGGGCTCGTCGATCTGCACCACGTCGGCGCCGGCGGCGAAGAGGTCGCGGATCTCCGCGTTCACGGCTATCGCGTAGTCCATCGCCGCCTCCTCGGGCGACTTGTAGTAATCGTTCTGCGCCTGCTGCGACATCGTGAAGGGGCCGGGCACGGTGATCTTGGTTTTCCGGCTGGTATGGCGCTTCAGGAAGCGGAGGTCGTCGACTTCCACCGCATGCTTGCGCCGGATCCTGCCGACGATGCGCGGCACCGGATTCGGGTGGCCCGAGCGGTCGAGCGCGGTGCCGGGATTGTCGATGTCGACGCCCTCCAGCGCGGTGGCGAAGCGGTTGGAGTAGCTCTCGCGCCGGATCTCGCCGTCGGTGACGATGTCGAGGCCCGCGCGCTCCTGCGCGCGGATGGCGAGCAGCGTGGCGTCGTCCTGCGCCTCGGCGAGGTACGGCTCGGGCACGCGCCAGAGCTCCGTCGCACGCACGCGCGGCGGAAAGCGGCCGGCGAGCTTCTTGCGATCGATGAGCCACTCGGGCTGCGGATAGCTGCCGACGAGCGTGGTGGGAAATAGCATGGTTCAGGTCCTGGCGAATTTCGGCGAAATCGTCGCGAGCCGCTCCGGATCGATGCGCCCGCTTCGCTGAATATAGCTCCAGGCGAAGTCGCGCGGCGACAGGTTCATGTGCTCGGGAAAGCGGTCGTACCAGGCGCCGCTCGCATCGGCGGCGGCGACCAGCTTCTCGACGATCGGCCGCCGCGCCGCTTCATAGGCCCTGAGCGCATCCCCGATGGAAGGATGCGCGTCGAGAGCCTTGCAAAGCGCAATGGCGTCCTCCATGGCGAGGCGCGTTCCCGAGCCGATGGAGAAGTGCGCGGTGCGCAGCGCATCGCCGACCAGCACGACGTTGCCGACCGACCAGCGCTCGTTCCGCAGATTGGGGAAGTTGCGCCAGATCGACCGGTTCGAAACAAGCCGTTCGCCCTGCAGGGTCTCTGCGAACACGCGCTCGAGGTACGCGAGCGTCTCGGCCTCGCCCATTGCCGCGAAGCCCCCGCGCTCCCAGGTGGCCGCATCGCACTCGGCGACGAACGTGCTCATGTCCGGCGCGTGCCGGTAGTGATGCGCATTGAATGAACCGTGCTCGTTGCGCATGAAGGTCTGCGTCAGCGTGCGGAACGGCCGGCGCGTGCCGTACCAGGCGAACCTGTTGGTGCATTGCGTCTGCCGAGCGCCGAAATCGGCGGATCGGCGAACCACCGAGTTTGCGCCGTCGGCGCCGACGACGAGGTCATAGCCCTCGAGGCTCGACACCGTGCTCTGGTACTCGGGCGCGATGCCGACCGTCGCGAGCTGCTGGCGCAGCAGCCGCAGGAGATGCAGCCGCCCGATCGCCGAGAAGCCGATGCCGTCGACCACGACTGGCGTGCCGCGATGGACCACCGTCAGGTCGGTCCAGGTCTCCATCTGCGGCGTGATGAGGTCATAGGTCGCGGGGTCGTCGGCGCGCAGGAATTCGAGCGCCTTGTCGGAGAAGACCAGGCCGAAGCCGAACACCGCGTCGGCCGGGTTCTGCTCGACGACGCGGATGCGCCAGTCCGGATGCCGGCGCTTGGCGAGATAGGCGAAATAGACGCCGGCCGGCCCGGCGCCCGTGACCAGGATCTTCAATTCAGCCCCAGATCGCGTGCGCGGCGTCCGCGCAAAGCCTGAGCTTGGCTCGTTCGTCCGCCTCGGTGACCGGATTCCCGCCCATGGTGCTGGCGAAGCCGCATTGCGGACTGATGGCGAGGCGCGAGGCGTCGATGTACCGGGCAGCCTCATCGGCCCGGCGGCGCAACTCGTCCAGCTTCTCGAGCTGGGGCGTCTTCGAGCTCACGAGCCCTAGCACTGCCCCTTTGTCCCCAGGGACGAAGCGCAGCGGCGCAAAGCCTCCGGCGCGCGGCGTATCGAACTCGAGCAGGAAATGATCGACGTTCGTGCGGCCAAAGAATTTCTCCGCGACGGAGTCGTAGCCGCCTTCGGAGAGGTACATGCCTTTGTAATTTCCCCGGCAGACGTGCACGCCGATGGTCATGCCCTTCGGGCGGTTCTTTACCGCCTCGTTGATCGCACCGATATAGAGCTCGACCAGCCGGTCGGGATCCTCGCCGGCCGCCTTCACCTTCTCGCGCGCCGCCGGATCGCAGAGGATCGCAACGGCCACCTCGTCGAGCTGCACGTAGCGGCAGCCGGCGGCGGCGAGCTCGGCGATCTCGGCCTGATAGACCCTGCCGAGGTCGGCGAAGAACGCCGCGGCATCGCGATACGCCGAGCGATCGCCCCAGTCGGTGAAGCGGTAGAAATGCATGGTGGAGGGCGCAGGCATGGTGATCTTGCCCATGCGTCTACTGTGCTGCTTCACGAAGCGAAATTCGTCCACCGTGATCGGCGCACGCCGGGATACCCTGGAACGCACATAGGGCGCGGTGAAGTCGCTCTCGTGGCCCTCCTGGTCGTGGAACTTGAACACCGCGTTGCGCACTTCCAGGCCGGCGGTCAGGCGGACGAACTTCTCCCAGTAGGAGATACGGCGGAACTCGCCGTCGGTCACGACCTGCAGGCCGCAATCCTCCTGAAGGCGGATCACGTCGCGGATGGCCGCGTCCTGCGCCGACCGCAGTTCCGCGTCGTCGAGCTTTTTCTCGGAATGGGCGCGAAATGCCTCGCGCAGTTGTTTTGGGCGCAGCAGGCTGCCGATATGGTCGGCGCGGAGCATCGGCGAATTGTATTGTTATAGTTGGCCGATGAAGCCGCCATTCCACGCCGAGCACATAGGCAGTTTCGTCCGGCCGCCGCGGCTGATCGAGGCCGCGCGCGCGCACAAGGCAGGCAAGCTCGACGATGCCGCCTTTCGCGCGGTGCAGGACGACTGCATCCGCGAGGTCGTCGCCTTCCAGGAGTCGATCGGGCTGCCGAGCGTCACCGACGGCGAGTTCCGCCGGCGGAGCTGGTCCGCGGGCTTCATCGACGCGGTCGACGGCTTCGGGCTGCGCGACGGCACGCTCGGCTTCCGCAACGAGAGCGGCGTGATGGGCGTCGCCTCGTCGCCCTACGCGAAGCAAAAGCTGAAGCGCAAGCACCGCATCGTGGCGGACGATTACCGGTTTCTGCGGTCGGTGGTCAAGCGCGGCGTGCCCAAGGTGACGATGGCCGCGCCGGACGTGATGCACTGGTTCCTCGGTCCGAAAGCTTTCGAGCCGAGCGTCTACCCGGACCGCGAAACGTTCTTCGCCGACCTCGCCGCCATCTACAAGGCCGAGATCGCGGAGCTCGCCAAAGAAGACTGCAAGTACCTGCAGCTCGACGACACCGCCCTGCCCTGCAACTGCGACCCGCAGGCGCGCAAGGATGTCGTCGCGCGCGGCGAGGACCCGGATGAGCTTGCGCAGCGCTACGCGACGCTCTTCAACGACTGCATCGCCGGCAAGCCGGCCGATATGGCGGTGGCGATCCATCTCTGCCGCGGCAACCTCAAGGGCGCCTGGATGGCGGCAGGCGGCTACGAGCCGGTGGCGAAAACGCTGTTCAATCGCCTGAACGCAGACATCTACTGCCTCGAGTACGACACGCCGCGCGCGGGCGATTTTTCGCCGCTGCGCTTGGTGCCGAAAGGCAAGACCGTCATCCTCGGGCTGGTGTCGACCAAGACGCCGCAGCTCGAAAGCAAGGACGCGCTCAAGCGACGCATCGACGAGGCGGCGAAGTACGTGCCGCTCGAGCGCCTTGGCCTCTCGCCGCAGTGCGGCTTCTCGAGCGGCGGCGGCTCGGGACAGACCGTGACGCAGGACGATACAAGGCGCAAGCTCGAGCTCATCATGGACGTCGCGCGGGACGTATGGAAGTAAGGCCGCTCAGCGCGGTGATGGGCGCCGAAGTGCGCGGCGTGGATCTGGCGCAGCCGCTGGCGCCGGCCGAGTTCGAGGCGATCCAGGAGGCGTTCGATCGGCACCTGCTGCTGGTATTTCCCGCGCAGCGCATCGACGAGCCGCAGCAGATCGCTTTCAGCCGGCGCTTCGGCGAGCTGCAGGTGCATGTGCTGGACCAGTATCGGCATCCGCAATACCCTGAGATCTACCTGCTCTCCAACGTCAAGGGCGGCAGGACGACCGGCGAGCATCCGGACAAGGGCACGCTCGTCTGGCATTCGGATCTTTCGTTCCAGCCGCGCCCCGCGCTCGCGACCATCCTCTATGGCATCGAGGTGCCGCGCAAGGGTGGCGACACGCTCTACGCGAACATGTGCGCCGCGTACGACGCGCTGGACGCTCGGGCGAAGGAATCGCTGGCCGAGCTGAAAGCGGTGCACGACCTGGACGCCTCGCGCCGCCGCGCCGGCGAGCCGCCGATGACGGAACAGCAGCGCGCGGCGGCGCCGCCGGTCGAGCATCCTATGGTGCGCACGCACCCGCGCACCGGTCGCAAGATCCTGTACATCAGCCGCCACGTCTCGCATGTCGACGGGATGAAGCGAGCGATCAGTGATGCACTACTCGACGCGTTGATGGCGCACGCGACGCAGGAGCGCTTCGTGTTTCGCCACCGCTGGGGACCGCGCGACGTCGTGATGTGGGACAACCGCTGCACAATGCACTGCGCGACGCCATACGACGCGACCGGCGAGCGGCGCGTCATTCACCGCACGGTGACCCTCGTTTAGAAACCGCGGCAAGCGTTGCTAGGCGGCGGGGCCGCAGCGCATATGCACTATAGTGCATTGACGGCTCGACGCGCCGCGCTGGTCCCGCGCCGATCTCCAGCGGCCGTCTAGTTATCATAACAGGCATTATATTGCCGATGGTCCCTCTATGATCTCTCTGCATTGTCGCTTTCCCATGACAGTGGATTCGGTCTTTGCGGGATATGCACCGCCGCGTCTCGGCACTAGATTTCGGCCGCGTCGCTCGGGAGATATCAAATGACAACAAGGCAGGACATGCTGCGTACCTCGGTTTGCGCGCTGTTGCTGCTGTGCGCCATTGCAAGAGCCGCGGCAGATGATGTGCGCATTGACGTGCTCTCGAACCGCGCCGATCTGATCTCAGGTGGCGATGCGCTGGTGGCGATAGCCATTCCGGCCGGAGCCGACGCATCGGCGATGCGCGTGATGATCGGTGAGCGCGACGTGACCGCGGCTTTTGCAGTGCGCGCCGACGGCCGCTATCTCGGCCGCATCGAGGGCCTCGCGCTCGGGGAGAACGTGGTCGCGGCGCAGCTCCCCGACGGCCGCGGCGCGCGCATCACCATCACCAATTATCCGAGCGGCGGGCCGGTGTTCAGCGGCCTGCAGATCCAGCCATGGTCGTGCAATCCCGGTGCGAGCGATGCCCTCTGTACTCGGGCGCCGAGCTACCAGTACTTCTATGTCCCGGCGGGCATTGACCCGAAGGCGGCGCCCGGGCTCATCGGCGCACCCGGCGCACCGGATGCCTACTTTCTGAATTACGACCCGGCGAATCCTCCGCCTGCCGCGCTGATTGCGCAGACCACGACCGATCAGGGGCACACGGTTCCGTTCATCGTCCGGCAAGAAACCGGGTCGGTGGACCGGGGCCAGTATCAGATCGCGGTCCTTTACGATCCCTCGAAGCCGTGGGACTTCGGGAATCCACAAGCAGGCTGGAACCGCAAGCTGTTTCTCGTCGGAGGCGCCGGATGCGGTATCTCATACCAGGAGGGAGCGGCGCCTGGCGTGCTCTACGGCAGAGTGCTGGGACGAGGCTTCGCGACGATGTCCACCTTCCTTGAGGCGACCGGAAGCAACTGCAACATGGTGGTTCAGGCCGAGTCGCTGATGATGGCCAAAGAGCACTTCATCGAAGCGTACGGCCCCGTCCGGTACACGCTTTCGATCGGCGGATCGGGCGCGTCGATCGTGCAGCAGTGGAACGCAAATGCTTATCCGGGCATCTATGACGGGCTGATCGTCGAGGCCAGTTTTCCGGATGCGTGGACGGTTCTGGAGACCACGGAGGACTGCATCTCCCTCGTCAGCTACTGGACGGATCCAACGCGCTGGTCACCGGGGGTCGTGTGGAGCCCGGCCGATCAGAGCTTCGTGGAAAATGGCGATGCAGCATCGAGCTGTGCAGTATGGGTCGCGGGCTTCAAGGGGTTGCTCACCCCCGCGGATGAGACAGGTCAGGTACCCGCAAGCGATACCTACGATCCGCAAGCGAATCCCCATGGGGTCCGCGGGACGTTATGGGACTACAGCATTGGGCAGTTGGGACGCCGCCCGCCGGAGGCGTGGGGGCCGATCGAGAGAAGCATTGGCCATGGTTTCGCGAATCGCCCGATTGACACGGTGGGAATCCAATACGGGCTCAAGGCGCTAATGAACGGACAGATCACCCCGGCGCAGTTCGTTGACCTCAACGCCAAGGTGGGTGGGCATGACATCGACTACAACGCTCAACCCCAACGCACCGTGGCTGATCCCGCCGCGTTGACCGTCGTGTATCGATCGGGGTATTTCAACCAAGGCAATAACCTGCACGTCCCCATCATCGACATTCGCGGAACGAGCAACGTCGAGATCCACGATACCTATCACAGCTGGTCGATGCGCGCGCGCCTCGAGCGCGCCAAGGGCAACCACGACAATCAGATCATCTGGGACTCCTTTACCGCTTCTGGATTCGTGATCGACCAGGCTCTCGAGTTAGAGGCGTTTGACCTCATGGATCGGTGGCTGTCGGCTATCGAAGCGGATACGAGCGACCGGACACTGGCCCAGAAGGTTGTTTACAACAAGCCCCCGGACGCAGTGGATCGCTGCACCGTCCCCGGCACCGGTGTCGCAGGTCCCTGCGTCATTCCTCAGAGCGGCTCACCGCGTTTGGGTGCGGGCGAGCCACTCACCGACGACACCGCAAAATGCCAGCTCAAGGCAATGAACCGCACCGACTACTTCCCGAACCTGTTCACCGATGCGCAGTGGAGCCAGCTTCAACAGGCGTTCCCGACAGGAGTATGCGACTACACCAAAGCCGGTGTAAATCAGCAGGCGACGGTGCCGTGGATGACCTACAAGAACGGGCCAGGCGGACAACCGTTGGGCGATGCGCCGCAGTCCGAACCGTTCCACACGGCGCCTGATCTGACGGCGAATTCCCTCGCGCTGTCCAAGCAGCGCGTGCAAGGCGGCGACCAAGTGACCTTCAGGGCAGTAGCGAGCAATGTCGGCAACGCAGATGCCGCGGGCGTCGTTGTGCGCTTCCTCGTCGACGGCGTGCCGGTCGGCAGCGACCAGACGATCGCCCGCCTCGCCGCGCACGCGAGCACGCCTGTATCCTCGGCGATTTGGAGCGCCAAACAGCAGCAGGGTGCACATACCGTGCAGGTGGTGCTCGATCCGGCCAATGTGATCGCCGAACTGAGCGAATCCAACAACCGCGCCTCGGCGAGCTTCGTCGTGGAAGGGAACAAGATTCGCAACGGGTCGTTCGAGCAATCGTCGAACGGCACCTCGCCCGATGCGTGGACGGCTTCCGGCTCGACGGCCTACGAGAATGGCGGCACTGACGGTCAGCGCAGCGTCAGCGCGCAGCCCGGCGGCTCATGGAGCTCCGAGCTGGTGGCAGTAATCCCTGGAACTAGCTACTTAGCCTCCGTACAGGTCACTGGCAGCGGCGGCACGCTCGTCGCCCAGCAACTCGCCGCGGACGGAACAGTGCTGGCAGTTAACTCACAAGCGCTCCCCGTCACAACGGTGTTCGAGGGCATTGGGTTCACGGTTAAGATCATCGCCGGGGCTGCACGGTTGCGTCTCGTGCTGGTCGGCGGACCTTTAGGCAAGACCACATTCGACGACGTGCAGCTCATTGGCGGCTAAGCCTAGGCCGCAAAGAGCTCGATCACGAGCTCGCGCAGCCAGCGGTTACCGGGATCAGTCTCGAAGCGCTCGTGCCAGTGCACCGCGACCTCCGCCGGCGGGATCGGCACCGGCGGCGGCAGCGACTTGAGTTTCCCGCGCCGCTCGAACACGCGGGCGACGCGCGCCGGCAGCGTGAGGATGAGGTCGGTGCGCTCGAGCACCATCGGCACGACGGTGAAGTGCGGCACCCGCAGCGCGATCTTGCGCGCGAGGCCGGCGCGCTCGAGCGCCTCCTCGATCACGCGGTGACCGCCGCGGTAGCTCACCAGCGCATGGGAAGCTTCCGAGAATTTTTTCTTCGTCAAAGAAGAAATGGGATGATCGGCGCGCATCAGGCATAGATACGGATCGCGGAACAGCGCGCGGCGCCGTACCGGCGGGCCGAGACCGGGAAGGAAGCCCACGGCCAGATCCAGCGCTCCTGCCGCCAGCGCGCCGGGGATGTCCTCGACTTCGAGCGCAACCGCTTCCAGCCGCACGCCCGGCGCCTCGCGCTGTACGCGCTCGATGAGCGGCGGCAGGAACTCGATCTGGCCGAGGTCGGACATGTAGAAGCGGAACGCGCGCGTCGCGCTCGGCGGATCGAAGCCCGGGCCGTGCGCGAGCGCCGACTCGAGGAGCGCCAGCGCCTGGCGCACCGGCTCGGCAAGCTCGCGCGCGAACGGCGTTGCGTCCATGCCGCTCGGCGTGCGCACGAAGAGCGGATCGCCGAACACGCCGCGCAGGCGCGATAGCGCGTTCGACACCGCCGGCTGGGTCAGGCCGAGGCCCGCGGCCGCCGGCGTCACCCCACGCTCGCGCAGCACGGCATCGAACACGCGCAGCAGGTTGAGATCGACGTCGCGGACATTCATGCTGGTGATTCATATCATGAGCGTCATTGATTTGACAAATGGATACCCGGCGGCCTACGCTTGCGCCATCCTAGGAGGAGCCCTCGAATGAAAAAAACGCTGCTCGTCGCGCTGGCCGCGCTATTCCCCACGCTCGCCCTGAGCCAGGAGGTCACGCTACGACTGGTGAGCGCCTTCCCCGAAAACCAGTTCTACGTGAAGCGCACCGTGGAATGGATCGAGAAGGTCAACAAGGAAGGCAAGGGCACGCTGCAGATCAACTTCATCGGCGGGCCGAAGGCGATCCCGACTTTCGAGGTCGGCAAGGCGGTGCAGACCGGCGTCGTCGACATCGGCTTCAGCACCGGCGCGTTCTACACCAACGTGATGCCCGAGGCGGACATCCTGAAGCTCTCGGAGACGAGCGCCGCCGAGCAGCGCAAGAACGGCGGCTACGACCTGATCAACAAGATCTGGGCCGAGAAGGCGAACATGCGCTACGTCGCCAAGGTCGTCGAGTTCACGCCGTTTCACCTTTATCTCAACAAGAAGATCGACAAGCCCGACCTCACCGGCCTCAAGATCCGCATCACCCCGGTGTACCGCGATTTCTTCCAGGCGATGGGCGCGTCCGTGATGACGACGGCGCCGGGCGAGGTCTACACGGCGCTCGAGCGCGGCGTGATCGACGGCTACGGCTGGCCGATCCACGCTCTCTTCGACCTCAACTGGCAGGAGAAGACCAAGTACCGTGTCGATCCCGGCTTCTACAACGCCGAGGTGTCGCTGGTGATGAACCTCGACAAGTACAAGGCGCTGCCGGCGAAGGCGCGCGAGTACCTCGACCGCCAGGCGCTCGCCTACGAGCAGCAGAACGACTTCTGGAAGTCGTACAACCAGAACGAGGCGAAGCGGCAGGCCGAGGTCGGCATCCAGACGATCAGCTTCGACGCGGCCACCAGCAAGGCCTACGTGGAGAAGGCGAACGAAGTGGGCTGGGCCAACGCGATCAAGTCGAGCCCGCAGTACGGCGAGCAACTGAAGAAGGTACTAGCAAGATAGCCCGTGCAACGCTTCGAGGCCGCGTATGGACGACTGCTCGATGCACTCGCCCTGATCGCCTGCGCGCTGATCCTGGGGATGACGCTCATGATCTGCGCCGACGTGTTCCTGCGGAACGTACGCATCATTCCGGCGATGGTGGGTCTGGAGTTTGCGAACGAGATCTCCGAAGCGATGCTCTTCCTCGTCACGCTGCTCACCGCGCCGTGGCTGCTGCGGCGCGGGCAGCACATCCGCGTCGACATCATCCTGCGCGCCGTGCCGCCGCAGGTCGGCTGGGTATTCGAATGGATCGTCGACGTGCTCGCGCTTTCGTGCTGCGCGCTGATCGCCTGGTACAGCGGGCGCGCCGCGCTCGCGAGCTTCAGCGCCGGATCGCTGTCCATCAAAACGCTTATTACCCCCGAATGGTGGTTGCTCAGCGTGCTGCCGCTCGCATTCGCCGCGCTGACGCTCGAGATGCTGTTCCGCATGCGGCGGCTTTATCTCGGTCCGCATGCGCCGCGCGACGACGCGGTCTCCACAGGCTAGCGCGTGTCCTGGCAGGCGGCGGCGTGGCTGATGCTCGGCGGTTCCACGGTGCTGCTCTTCCTCGGGCTGCCGGTGGCGTTCTCGTTCCTGGTGATCAACCTGCTCGGCGCGTGGCTCTTCCTCGGCGGCGAGGCGGGCCTGGTCCAGTTCGCGCGCAACTGCGTGGGCTCGGTGGCGAGCTTCTCGCTCACGCCGATTCCGCTCTTCATCCTGATGGGCGAGGTGCTGTTCCACACCGGCCTGGCGGTAAAGGTGATCGACGGCGTGGAGCGCCTCATCCGGCAGGTGCCGGGACGGCTCGCCGTGGTGGCGGTCGTCGCGGGCACCGTGTTCTCGGCGATCTCGGGCTCGACCATCGCCACGACGGCGATGCTCGGCAGCCTGATGCTGCCGGTGATGCTGGCGCGCGGCTATCACCCGACGATGGCCACCGGGCCGCTGATGGCGATCGGCGCGGTCGACATGCTGATCCCGCCCTCCGCGCTCACCGTGCTGCTCGGCAGCCTGTCCGGCATCTCGATCTCGAAGCTGCTGATCGGCGGTGTCGTTCCCGGCCTGATCCTCAGCGTGGCGTTCGTGATCTACATCATCGCGCGCGTCAAGCTGAATCCGGCGCTGGCGCCGGCGAGCACGTTTACCGAGTATCACGGCTGGGCGAAGCTGCGCCCCTTCTTCCAGTACGTCGTGCCGCTGGTGTCGATCTTCGTCGTGGTCGTGCTCTCGATGTCCGCCGGCTGGGCGACGCCGACCGAGTCGGCGGCGATCGGCGCGCTCTTCACCATGGTGCTCGCGCTGTGCTACCGCGCGCTGACGATCAAGAACCTGATGGGCGCGCTGCGCGGCACCGCCGCCATATCGGGGATGATTCTCTTCATCATCGTCGGCGCGACCACCTTCTCGCAGATCCTGTCGTTCTCGGGCGCGAGCAACGGCCTGGTCGAGCTGATCGCCGGCATGGGCCTCTCCCCGCTCGCGGTGATCGCGGCGATGATGCTGCTGCTGATTTTCCTCGGCCTTTTCGTCGAGCAGGTCAGCATGATGATGATCACGCTGCCGATCTACATGCCGCTGGTCGCGAAATACGGCGTCGATCCGGTGTGGTTCGGCGTGATGTTCCTGATCTGCATGCAGCTCGGCCTGCTGCTGCCGCCGCACGGCCTGCTCCTCATGACCATGAAGGGCGTGGCGCCGCCGCAGGTGCGGATGGGGCACATTTTCCAGGCCGTGCTGCCTTACATCGTGATGAGCCTCCTGCTCCTCGCGCTCGTATTCTTTGTCCCGGCGGTCGCGGTCTGGCTGCCTAAGGTGCTCGTGTAATGGAACGATCGTTCAAGGAAGAAGTTGCAAAGCTCGAGCTCGGCGAAGGCGAGACCTTCCATGGGGAAGCGATCCTCGCCGTGACCAAGGCGCTGCTGCAGTCTGGCGTCTCCTATGTGGGTGGCTACCAGGGTGCGCCGGTGTCGCATGTCATGGACGTGCTCAACGATGCGCGCGACATCCTGGGCGAGCTCGGTGTACACGTCGAGACCAACGCCAACGAGGCCGGCGCCGCGGCGATGCTCGGCGCCTCGATCAACTATCCGATGCGCGGCGCGGTCGCTTTCAAATCCACCGTGGGCACCAACGTGGCTTCGGACGCGCTATCGAACCTCGCCTCGGCCGGGGTAATGGGTGGCGCGCTGCTCGTGCTGGGCGAGGACTACGGCGAGGGCTCCTCGATCATCCAGGAGAGGAGCCACGCCTTCGCCATGAAGTCGCAGATCTGGCTGCTGGATCCGCGCCCCAACCTGCCGAAGATCGTCGAGATGGTCGAGCGCGGCTTCGAGCTCTCGGAGGCTTCGAGCACGCCGGTAATGCTGGAGCTGCGCATCCGCGCCTGCCACGTGCAGGGCAGCTTCGTCACCAAAAAGAATCGCAGGGGTGAGTTCTCCAAGAAGGATCTGCTGCAGAACCCGGACTTCGACTACAACCGCATCTGCCTGCCGCCCGCTACTTACGCGCAGGAGAAGCAGAAGATCGACGTACGCTGGCCGGCAGCGGTGAAGTTCATCCGCGAGCATCGGCTGAACGAAACATTCCTCGGCGAAATGTCCGACATCGGCATCCTCTGCCAGGGTGGCATGTACAACGCCGTGATCCGCGCGCTGCAGACGCTCGGGCTCGCCGATGCCTTCGGCGCGGCGAAAGTGCCGATCTATTGCATGAACGTGACCTATCCGATGGTGCCGGAAGAGCTGGTCGGATTCTGCGCCGGCAAGCGCGAGGTGCTGGTGGTCGAAGAAGGCCAGCCGGCGTTCATCGAGGAGCAGCTGCTCGCCACGCTGCGGCGCCACGACGTGAATGCGGTCACGGTGCGCGGCAAGGACGTGCTGACGATGGCTGGCGAGTACACCGGCGAAGTGGTGCTCACCGGTATCTCGAAATTTCTGCAGCGCGATGCCGCCGTGGCGCCGATTCGCTCATTGAAGGAGAAGGCCGCCCAATTGCTCGGCGCATTGCCGACGCGGCCGCCGGGCTTCTGCGTCGGCTGCCCGGAGCGCCCGGTGTTCTCGGCGATGAAGATCATCGAGCGCGACACCGGCAAGTTCCATTTGTCCGCCGACATCGGCTGCCACCTCTTCTCCACGCTGCCGCCTTTCAACATCGGCAACACCGTGCTCGGCTACGGTCTGGGGCTCGCTTCGAACTCCGCGGTGCATCCGATGTTCGGCAAGCGCACCGTGACCATGATGGGCGACGGCGGCTTCTGGCACAACGGCCTCACCACCGGCATCGCCAACGCCGTGTTCAACAGGAACGACGGCATCCTGGTGATCATGAAGAACGGCTATAGCTCCGCGACCGGCACGCAGGAGCTGCCCTCCTCGCCTCAGCACAGCGCGAGCAAGGCGCCCGACATGAGCATCGAGCGCGCGCTCGAGGGCATCGGCGTGGGCTGGCTGAAGACCGTCGACAACTACCGGGTGGGCGAGGTGGCCAAGACGCTGAAGGAGGCGATGACCACGGATTACAAAGGCCTCAAGGTCATCATCGCCGAAGGCGAGTGCCAGCTCGAGCGCCAGCGCAAGCTCAGGCCGGTCGTTGCCGAAAAGCTGAAGAAGGGCGAGCGCAACGTGCGCGTCAAGTACGGCGTCGACGAAGACACCTGCACCGGCGACCACTCCTGCATCCGGCTCTCCGGCTGCCCGACGCTGACCATCAAGGACAACCCCGATCCGCTGCGCACCGATCCGGTGGCTACGGTGATCGACGGCTGCGTCGGCTGCGGCCTCTGCGGCGAGAACGCGCATGCGGCGGTGCTCTGCCCGTCGTTCTATCGCGCGGAAGTAATACAAAACCCAAATCTCTTCGATCGCATCGCTTCCCGTCTGAGAACCCTATTCCGTGGAACGGCAATTCACTAAAGAGATCGAGTCGCTGCGCCTCGGCGACGGCGCGACCTTCCACGGCGAGGGGATCCTGGCCGTGACCAAGGCGCTGCTGCAGTCGGGCGTGTCGTATGTCGGCGGCTACCAGGGCGCGCCGGTGTCGCACCTGCTCGACGTGATGGTGCAGGCGCGCGATTATCTCGATGAGCTCGGCGTGCACGTCGAGGCCTGCACCAACGAGGCCTCGGCCGCCGCGATGCTCGGCGCGTCGATCAACTACCCGGTGCGCGGCGCCGTCACCTGGAAATCCATCGTCGGCACCAACGTGGCAGCGGACGCGCTGTCCTACCTCGCCAGCGCCGGCGTGATGGGCGGCACGCTGATCGTGCTCGGCGAGGACTACGGTGAAGGCGGCGTGGTGGCGCAGGAGCGCAGCCACGCCTACGCGCTGAAATCGCTCATCTGGCTGCTGGACCCGCGTCCGAGCCTGCCGAAGATCGTCGAGATGGTCGAGCGCGGCTTCGAGCTCTCCGAGGCCTCGAACACTCCGGTGATGATGGAGCTGCGGATACGCGCCTGCCACCTGCGCGGCAGCTTCAGCAGCAAAGCGAACCGGGCGCCCGCCATTTCGACTCGCGAACGGCTGGAGGGACCGCCGCAGGAGTTCATCTACGACCGGCTGGCGCATCCGCCGGCGATCTTCCGGCAGGAGAAGCTCAAGTCCGACGTGCGCCTGCCGGCTGCGCGCAGGTTCATTGCCGAGCACCAGCTGAACGAGGTGTTCCCCGGCGCGGAGGACTCGCTCGGCATCATCGTGCAGGGCGGCCTCTACAACAATCTGATGCTAGCGCTGAGAACCCTCGGCCTCGCCGATGCGTTCGGCGCGAGCCGCATCCCGATCCTCGCGCTGAACGTCGTCTACCCGCTCGTGCCCGAGGAGCTGGTGCAGTTCTGCGCCGGCAAGCGTGCGGTCATCGTGCTCGAGGAAGGGCAGCCGGAATTCATCGAGCAGGAAGTCGCGACGGTCCTGCGCCGCGCCGACGTGCAGGCGAAGCTGCACGGCAAGGATTTCATGCACATGGCGGGCGAGTACTCGGCCGAGGCGCTGGTGCGCGGGCTCGCGAAGTTCCTGGCCCAGCATGCGCCGCACCTGGATGCCTCAAGCGGCCAGAGATGGCTCGACGGCGTCGCCGGGACCAAGAAGCGGGCGGCTGAACTCCTCGGCGCGCTGCCGGCGCGGCCGCCGACCTTCTGCGTGGGCTGCCCCGAGCGGCCGGTGTTCTCGGCGATGAAGCTCGTCGCGCAGGATATCGGCCGGCCGCACGTGTCGATGGACGTGGGCTGCCACGCGTTCGCCAGCTTCGAGCCCTTCTCCCAGGGCAATACGCTCCTCGGCTACGGCATGAGCCTCGCCGCGGCCGCGGGCGTGACGCCGATGTCGGCGCGCAGCCCGGTCGCGGTGATGGGCGACGGCGGCTTCTGGCACAACGGCCTGCTCTCCGGCGTGGCGTCGAACCTGCTCAACAAGGGCGACGGCGTGCTCGTGATCATGAAGAACGGCTACGCCTCCGCCACCGGCACGCAGGAGCTCATCTCGTCTCCGCCGGAGGACGCGCGCAGGGTGGCGGTCGGTGACAGCGCCGTGGACGCCGACCGCACGATCGAGCAGACGCTCACTGGCCTCGGCGTTAAATGGCTGCGCACGGTCAACAACTACCGCGTGAGCGAGATGGCGAAGGCTTATCGCGAGGCGATGACGACGAAGGAGAAAGGCCTGAAGGTGATCGTCGCCGAAGGCGAGTGCCAGCTCGAGCGCCAGCGGCGCCTGCGGCCCGAGGTCGCCGAAAAATTGAAGAACGGCGAGCGCTATGTGCGCGTCAAGTACGGCGTGGATGAGGACACCTGCACCGGCGATCACTCGTGCATACGCCTGTCCGGCTGCCCGACGCTCACCGTCAAGGACAATCCCGATCCGCTACGCACCGATCCGGTGGCGACGGTGATCGACGGCTGCGTCGGCTGCGGCCTCTGCGGCGAGAACGCCCACGCGGCGGTGCTCTGCCCGTCGTTCTATCGCGCGGAAGTGATCCAGAACCCCACGGTGTGGGACAGACTGGCGACCAGGCTATGAATCTCCCTGAGCGTCCGATCACCATCCTGATTGCCGCGCTCGGCGGCGAAGGCGGCGGCGTGATGGCCGACTGGCTGATGGAAGCCGCGACCGAGGCCGGCCTGCCGGCGCAGGCGACGTCCATCCCCGGTGTGGCGCAGCGCACCGGGGCGACGACCTACTACCTCGAGATCTATCCGATGGGGAAGAGCGAGCTCGGCGGCAGGGAGCCGGTGCTCTCGCTCACGCCGAGCCCGGGCAACGTCGACATCATGGTCGCCTCCGAGCTGGTCGAGGCCGGGCGCGCGATGCAGAACGGCTACGTCAGCCCCGAGCGCACCACGCTCATCGCCTCGACCCACCGCATCTACGCCACCGTCGAGAAGATGCAGATGGCCGACGGCCGCTTCGACAGCGACAAGGTGCTCGCCGCCGGCAAGCAGCTCGCGAAGCAGGCGGTGCTCTTCGACATGCGCAAGCTCGCGCAGGAAAGCGGCACGGTGATCAATGCGGTGCTGTTCGGCGCGATGGCCGGAAGCGGCGTGCTTCCGCTGACTAGAGAAGCCTGCGAGAAAGCGATCCGCCAAGCCGGACGCGGAGCCGAGGCGAGCCTGCGCGGCTTCGCCGCCGGTTGTGACATCGCGCAGGGCGGCCGCAAGCCGCCCGAGCAGCCGGCGCCGCCCAAGCGCGCCACGGAGTTGAATGAAATTCTTCAGCTAGGAGAGCAACGGCTCAAGGACTACCAGGGCGAGCGCTATGCCGAGCTATACCGCAAGCGGCTCGAACCGTTTCTAAAGGCGGACCGCAAAGTTGCTGCGACGGTGGCGCGCCATCTGGCGACCTGGATGAGCTACGAGGACATCATCCGCGTCGCGGACCTGAAGACGCGTGCCAGCCGGTTCGAGCGCGTGCGACGGGAGGTCGGGGCTAAGGAAGACGAGCCCGTGGTGGTCATCGACTACCTGAAGCCGGGCGTGGAGGAGTTCGCCTCGGTGATGCCGCACTTCCTCGGCAGACGGTTCGTGGCCTGGGCCGAGCGCCGCGGCAAGCTCGACGCCTACAACGTCGGCATGCACATCAAGACCTCGGGGCTTTTCGGCTATCTGCTGGTGCGCTCGCTCGCGTGGCTGCGGCCGCTCAGGCCCTACAGCTACCGCTACGTCGAGGAGCA
>DASQAW010000016.1:0-3159 GCA_035635495.1 Burkholderiales bacterium | reverse complement strand
AGGCCTACGACGAATTCGGCCTGCTGCTGCATCGCATGGCGCGGGCGGTGAAGCCGCTGCTGTCGACGGCGCCGCCCGATCCGGCGTCGCTCGATCCCCGCGAGCTGTTCGATCTGCTGCGCCTCGGCCGCTATTTCCGCGGCCTGCCGGAGAAGGATCTCCACGCATTGTGGAAGCTCCTCACGATGAGCGCGGCCGATTACCTGGACGAATGGTTCGAAAGCGCGGCGCTGAAGGGCACCAAGTCGGCGAGCGGCATCATCGGCACGCTGCTAGGTCCGCGCTCGCCCGGCACGGCCTACGTGCTCCTGCACCATTACATGGGCGAGCTCGACGGCGTATTCCGCGCCTGGGGCTTCGCGAAAGGCGGCAACGGCTCCGTCAGCGAGGCCATCGCCGCCGCTGCGCAGGCGCACGGCGCCGAGATCCGCACACAGGCGCCGGTCTCCAAGATTTTGATATCTGGAAGCCGCGCCACCGGCGTGGTGCTGGAAAGCGGCGACGAGTTGCATGCGTCGGCAGTGGTCTCCGGCGCCGACCCACGGCGCACATTCCTTGGCCTCGTGGGCGAAGACCACCTGCCGGAGGATTTCGTGGCGTCGATCCGTCGCTACAAGTTCCGCGGCTCCTCGGGCAAGGTGAACCTCGCGCTCGGCGAGCTGCCGCGCTTCACCTGCATGCCCGAGCCCGGGGCGCACCTGCGCGGCGCGATCTCGATCAGCCCGAGCGTCGATTACCTCGAGCGCGCGTACGACGACGCGAAGTACGGCGAGATCTCGCGCCGGCCCTACATGGACATCATCATTCCCTCGATGCTCGACCCGTCGATGGCGCCGCCGGGCAAGCACGTGATGTCGATTTTCGTGCAGTACGCGCCCTACCACCTGAACGGCGGCTGGAGCGACGCGCGGCGCGAGCAGTTCGGCGACACGGTGATCGACACGCTGGCCGAGTACGCGCCGAACCTGAAGAGCGCGATCCTGCACCGCCAGGTGATCACGCCGGCCGACATCGAGCGCATCGTCGGCCTTTCCGAGGGCAACATCTTCCAGGGCGAGCTCACGCTGCAGCAGATGTTCTTCCTGCGCCCCGCGCCCGCGTGGTCGCGCTACCGCACGCCGATCCACGGCCTCTATCAGTGCGGCTCGGGCACGCATCCCGGGGGCGGCGTGATGGGCGCTTCCGGACGTAATGCCGCAATGGCGATCCTCGGGAGGCGCGCCTGAGCGACGTCATCGTCATCGGCGCCGATGCCAACGGCCTCGTTGCCGCCGATCTCCTCGCGCGCGCAGGGCACAAGGTGACCGTGGTGCAGGAGGAGCCGACGCCTGCGCGCACCATGGGCTGGGTCCCTGCTCAACTGCAGTTGAGTGGCCTCACCGTGAGTTGCCCGGACCCGTGGCTGCGCGCGCCGCTGGAAGGCGGCGGCGTACTTGAGCTCTCGCGCGACATCGCGCGCTCCGTCGAATCAATACGCAGAACGAGCGCGCCCGACGCCGAAGCCTGGCCGCGCTTCTGCGAGCGCATGGCGACGCTTGCCCGGCTGCTCGAGCGCGTCTATGTCGAGCCGCCGCCGAGCCTGGTCGACCTGCGCTTTGCGTTCAGGCTGCGCCGCCTCGGCCGCCAGGGCCTGGAAGACCTGATGCGGCTCCTGCCGATGCCGGCGGCGGAGCTTCTCGACGACTGGTTCGAGAGCGACGTCCTGAAGGGCGCGCTCGGCTCAGTGGCGGTGCGCCATCTGCTGCAGGGCCCGCGCTCGGCCGGCACCGCGTTCCGCCTGCTGCACTACCACGCGGGTAGTCCCCCGGGCGTGTTTCGCGTGCCGGCGTCGAATCTGGCGCAGCTGCTCCGCGCACGCGTCGCGCCGCGCGAAGCGAAGATCGCCCGCATCACGGTGCGCGCCGGCGAAGTCACCGGGGTCGCGCTCGAGGGCGGCGAGGAGCTGCGCGCATCGGTCGTCGTCTCGGCGGCCGATCCGCGCCGCACGCTCATCGATCTGGTGGAGCCCGGCTGGCTCGACCCTGATCTCGTGCGCGCTTTGGGCAATGTGCGCAGCCGCGGGGTCGCCGCAAAGGTCGCGCTCACGCTCGAACGTGCGCCGGACTGGAAGACGCTGACGCTCGCGCCATCGCTGGACTATGTCGAGCGCGCTTACGACGACGCCAAGTATGGGCGCGTGTCGGCACGGCCGTGGCTGGACGTCATCGCGGACGGCAAGAACGCGGAGGTGCATGTCCAGTATGCGAAACCCGGCGCCGACACCGTCGCGGCGCTGACCAGCCAGCTGCTGAAGCCGTACCTGCCGATCACGGACGCGCAGGTCTTGCCATTGCCCGTCAACTGGCCCGACGGCCAGCCGCACCAGGCCGAGCTCGCGCTCGACCAGGCGCTATGGATGCGCCCGCTGCCGGAGCTCGCCGGTTACCGCACGCCGATCAAGGGGCTCTGGCTCGGCGGCCAGGCCATGCACCCGGCGGTTCCCGGCGTCGCGGGCTACAACTGCGCCCGGCAGATCCTGCGCAACGCATGAAGCGGCGCGTCGCCATCGCCTTCACCGCCGTGGCGATCGCCGCCGCGGGCGCGGGGATCTATCTCTCCTACCGGCAGACGAGCGCCGCGCCGTTCGCGCGCCTGGCGGCCCCAAAGACGCTGCCCGATCTGCGCTTCGTCGACGCAACCGGTCGAACGCTCAGCCTCGCAGATTTCCGCGGCAAGGTGGTGCTCCTCAACATCTGGGCGACCTGGTGCGCGCCGTGCCGGGAGGAGATGCCGGCGCTGGACCGGCTGCAGGCGCAGCTCGGCGGCGAGCGCTTCCAGGTGGTCGCGCTGTCGGTGGACGTGCAGGGCGCGCCGATCGCGCGCCAGTTCTACGGCGAGGTCGGCATCAAGGCCCTGCCGCTCTACGTCGATCCGACGGCCAAGGCGGCCTTCACGCTCGATGCGCCCGGCTTGCCGGCGACCCTGCTCGTCGACCGCTCGGGAAGGGAGGTCGGCCGCCACCTGGGGGCGGTGAAGTGGGACGCGCCCGAGGTCGTGGAGCAACTGCGCCGTGCAATAGCCTCAGAGTAAACTGGCCACCATGACCATCTACATGCCCACCGCGGCGCGGCCGGCGAAAGAGCTGCCGATGACCGAGGCCGAGCGCAAGGCGCGCGTCGA
>DASQAW010000015.1:0-4967 GCA_035635495.1 Burkholderiales bacterium | reverse complement strand
GCTGCTGAAGACGCGCGGTGCGCGCTCGAAGGCCGTGGTGTGGGAGCACAACTCGCACCTCGGCGACGCGCGCTTCACCGAGATGTCGGCGCGCGGCGAGCTGAACGTCGGCCAGCTCTGTCGCGAGGGTTTCGGCGATGGCGCCTATCTGCTCGGCTTCGGCACCGACCGCGGCACCGTGGCGGCGGCCGACAACTGGGACCAGCCGATGAAGGTGAAAGAGGTGCGCCCCTCGCATCCGGAGAGTTACGAGTACCAGTGCCGCGAATCTTCGGTGCCGTCACTTCTGCTGCCGCTGGCGAAGGGGCGCGACGCCAATCTGCGCAAGCTCCTCATGGAGCCGCGCCTCGAGCGCGCGATCGGCGTGGTCTACCGGCCGCAGACCGAGCTCGCCAGCCACTACTTCCAGGCGGTGCTGCCGCGGCAGTTCGACGAGTACTGCTGGTTCGAGCGCACGAAAGCCGTGACGCCGCTCGACACCAAGCGCATTCCCGGCATGCCGGAGACCTACCCGTTCGGCTTGTGATTACTTGATCAAGTCGCGGTAGTCGATCGACGGCCTGCGCGAGCGGTGTGCAGGCGTGCACAATCTCGTCCCCATTGCTCGAGTCGAGTACCGGCGCGCCATGATCATCGACGTCCATCACCACCTCTTCCCGCCGCCCTTCGTCGCGCAGCTCGTCGAGCACGAGCATTATCTCGCGCGCGGCGTTGCGCGCAGCTGGACGCCGAGGGTGTCGCTCGACGACATGGACCGCGCCGGCGTGACGACCGCCGTCACCTCGATCACCGCGCCAGGCTTCGCGCTGCTCGGCCGCGAACGCCTCTTTGCCGTGAACCGAGAATGCAATGACTACGGTGCGCGGATGAGCGCCGACCATCCGGGGCGCTTCGGCCTCTTCGCCAGCCTGCCGCTGCCGGAGGTCGACGCGAGCCTGCGGGAGATCGGCTACGCGCTCGACACGCTCAAGGCGGAGGGCATCGGCCTACTCACGAGCTATGGCGACAAGTGGCTCGGCGATCCGGCCTTCGCGCCGGTGATGGATGAGCTCGACCGGCGCGGCGCCGTCGTCTACGTGCACCCCACGGCGCCGGATTGCTGCCGCAACCTGCTGCCCGGCGTGGCCGATTGGGTGATCGAATTCCCCGCCGACACGACCCGCACGATCGCGAGCCTGCTTTTCTCCGGCACCGCGGCGCGCTGTCCGCGGATCCGCTTCGTCTTCGCCCACGTGGGCGGCATCCTGCCGTTGATCGCCGAGCACCTGGTGCGCGCCGCTGAAGTCGACGAGGCGCTGGCGGCCAGGGTGCCTGCCGGCGTGCGCAACCAGTTGCGCGCTTTCCATTACGACACCGCGCTGCGTGCGCACGCGGTGGGCATGTTCAGCGCGCTCCACGTTGTCGGCGTGGAGCGTCTCCTGTTCGGCAGCGACGCGCCGCTGCGCACCAGCCAGTCGCAGGTGGACGGCCTGCGGGCGAGCCGCCTCCCCGCCGCGGAGCTGCGCAAGATCGAATTCGAGAATGCCCGGCGCCTGCTAGCCCGCTAGAATTTCGCCATCGCTACTCGGAGCCGCCAAACATGAGCAAGCCCGTCGCCATCCTCGTGCACGAGGACTATCAGGATCTCGAGCTCTGGTATCCGCTCCTCCGATTGCGTGAAGAAGGCAAGGCGGTGAGCGTGATCAGCGCGGAGCCGAACAAGACCTACTTCAGCAAGCTCGAGTACCCCGTCATTCCCGACCACGGCATCGACGAAGTGAAAGGGAGCGACTACGGTGCCGTGATCGTGCCGGGCGGCCGCTCGGCGAAGATCATTGCCGAGGAGCCGCGCATGCTGCGCTTCATCAAGGATGCAGCGGCGAACGGCGCGCTGCTTGCCGCGATCTCGGAAGGCGCGAGCGCTTTTTCCGCGGCCGGTGCGGCGCCGAAGATCAGCGCGCGCAGCACCGACCAGCTCCCGGAATTCTGCCGGTCGTTGTTCCAGGCGCTCGGCCGATAGCCGTGCCGGCGATCCGCGCCGTTCTCGGCGACATCAAGCCAGAGGCCGCCGGCATCACCCTCACGCACGAGCACATCCGCTACGCCTACCAGGGGTGCGAGTTCGATCATCGCAACGTCTGGGACTTCGAGACGATGGCGAATGACGTCGGGCGCTCGGTGCGCCAGATCGTCGGCGACTACGGCGTGAAGACGATGGTCGACCTCACGCCGCCCGACATCGGACGCCATCCGCAGCTCCTCGCCGAAGTGAGCCGCAGGAGCGGCTGCCACGTCATCGCGACGACCGGCTTCTACGCCGAAGGCATGGGCATCGGCTTTTACTGGCGGCGCAAATCGATCGATTACATCGCCGAGGTGATGGTGCGCGACATCACCGAGGGCATGGTTTACGACAACCGCCTTACGCCCTATCGCGCCGGCGTCATCAAGTGCGCCAGCGGCGGCATGGCCGAGACGCCGGTGCAGCCGAACGGGTCGCGCATCGGCGCGGTGGAGGAGCGCGTGATCCGCGCCGCGGCGCGCGCGCAAAAGAAGACCGGCGCGCCGATCGGCACTCATACGCAGCCGGCCGATTACAAGGTCACCAACCCGGGCATCGAGATGCTCGACCTCCTGGAGAGCGAAGGCGCGGATCCCGGCAAGGTGATGATGGGCCACGTGTTCATCAAGGGGCAGTACGGGCAGCTCGAGGCGCTGTGCAAGCGCGGCGCGATCCTGCAGATCGATCACATCGGCATCCCCTGGATGCATGACAGCGCCGAGGAGCTCGACGAGGAGCTCGCGGTCGAGATCTGCCGGCTTGCCGACCGCGGCTACCTCGGCCAGCTCGTGTTCTCGTACGACCGCTTCTTCAGCCACGGCCGCGGCCCGGTCACCGAGGAAGAGGCCGACCAGGACAACACGCGCGTGCCGGTCGGCTATCTCTTCGAGCGCTTCGCGCCGCGGCTGGAAAAGAAAGGCTTCGGCAAAGCCGAGCTCCACAAGGTGCTGGTCGACAACCCGCGCCGCATTCTCGCTTTCTGAAAGGAACGCCATGAAGATCCAGGACGCCCAGGTCGTCGTGCTTGCGGAGAACCAGTACCAGGAGCTGGAGCTCTGGTATCCGCTGCTGCGCCTGCGCGAGGCCGGCGCCAACGTCTTCACCGTCGCCCCTTCGGCAGACCAGCTCTACGGCAGCAAGCTCGGCTACCCGGTGCGCGCCGAGCTAGCGATCGGCGAGGTGAAGCCCGAGCAGCTCGACGCCGTGGTGATCCCGGGAGGCTTCGCGCCGGAGAACTTCCGGCGCACGCCGCAGATCATCGATCTCATCCGCAAGGTGCACGACCAGGGCAGCCTGATCGCGGCGATCTGCCACGCAGGCTGGGTGCTCGCCTCGGCGGGCATCGCGAAGGGCAAGCGCCTGACCTGCGTGCCGATCATCAAGGACGACGTGATTCATTCCGGCGGCCACTACGTCGATGAGCCGGTGGTGCGCGACGGCAATCTCATCACCTCGCGGCTGCCGGGCGACCTGCCGGTGTTCTGCAAGGAGATCATCCGCTACCTCGAGGAAACCCCGTCGCGCCGCAAGCCCGATGCCGCGCCGCTGCGCGCGGTGGCCGGCCGGGCGCGCACCAGCGCCGACTACACCAAGCCGGCGCGCGTGGTGCAGACCTCGGCCGGCAAGTCCTCCGCCAACTACCGCATGCATGCCGTGGAGGCCAAGTGAAGCTGATCCACTCCCTGTTCGCGCTCGCGTTCGCGGCATCAGCGCACGCGCAGCAGTACCCTGCGCAGCCGATCAGGATGATCGTGCCGTTTCCCGTCGGCGGCGGGGCCGACATCGCCGCCCGCGTAGTCGCCGCGCACCTCAGCACCAGCCTCGGGCAGGGCGTGGTGGTCGAGAACTACGGCGGCGCCGGCGGCACCATCGGCACGGCGAAGGCGGCGCAAGCGGTGGCCGACGGCTACACGATCTTCGTCGGCACGCCGAGCACGCACGGCACGAACGTCGCGGTGCTCGCCAACCTGCCGTACGACCCGATCCGCGACTTCTCGCCGATCGGCTTGATCGGCACGTCGCCCTTCCTGCTGATCGTGCATCCGTCGGTTCCAGCGAGCTCGGCGAAGGAGCTGATCGCGCTGGCCAAGTCGAAGCCGGGCGAGCTCACCTATGCCTCGTTCGGCAACGGCAGCATCAACCACCTCGGCGCCGAGCTGTTCAACTCGATGGCGAGCATCGAAGTGCGGCATATTCCGTACCGCGGCGGCGCGCCGGCGCTCGCCGACCTCATCGCCGGCCGCACCACCTACACCTTCGACGGCACCGCGGCGCTCCCGGCGATCCGCGCCGGCCAGGTGAAGCTCCTCGCCGTCGGCAGCGCCGAGCGCTGGCATGTCTTCCCTGACGCGCCGACGGTGGCGGAGAGCGCGCTTCCCGGCTTCGACCTTTCCACCTGGTACGGCCTGTTCGCGCCGGCCAAGACGGCTCCGCCGATCATTCAGCTCCTGAACGTCAAGCTGAACGAGGTGCTGAAACTGCCGCAGGCGAAGGAAAGCTTCGCCAAGATGGGCTTCGACCCCGCCGGCGGCGCGCCCGAGGTGCTGACGAAGAAGGTGCAGAACGAGGTGGCGAAGTGGGTGGACGTCGCGCGCCAGAAGAACATCAAAGTCGAGCCCTGAGGGGCTCAGCTAGTCGGCGATCGGCTCGTTCAAATCGCGGAGGCGAACCGGCTGGCCGCGGCGCATCTCGTACTCGCCGGCCATGATCACGTCGCGGTAGTCGATCTTCAGCAGCTCGACCAGCGATTTCAGCTCCTCGAGATTGCCGCGCGAGCCGACAGCGGCGCAGCGGAGCAGCCGGGGGCCCGCGGGCTTATCGTTGTGATCGACCGCCTGCTCGAGCAGTCTGCGCGCGGCGTGCGCTTCCGTGACGCCAAAATGCGCGTCGAGCCAGCGCAGCAGGTCGTCGGGCAGGATCGCCATCA
>DASQAW010000014.1:0-6231 GCA_035635495.1 Burkholderiales bacterium | reverse complement strand
GCGGTGCGCATGGAGGCGCCGTTCGAGAGAATCACGCTGGAAGACTGGCGGCGCGTCATGTCCAGCATCCTGGATGCCGCCTTCGTCTGCACACAGGCGTGCCTGCCGCACCTGGTGAAGTCGGGCGCGGGCACGGTTATCAACATCGGCGGGCTCACGGGCCACCGCGGCGCGACGGGACGCCCGCATGTGATCGCCGCGAAGGCGGGCCTCGCCGGGCTGACCAAGGCGCTCGCGCTCGACCTCGCGCCGCATCACATCACGGTGAATTGCGTGGTGCCCGGCACGATCGAGAGCCAGCGCGGCCTGCCCGGCGTGCCCGAACGGCCCGCGCACCGCACGGCGCCGCCGCCGATCGGGCGGCGCGGCGAGCCGGAAGAGGTCGCGGCGATGGTGCGGATGCTCTGCGGCCCCGACGCGCGCTACATCACCGGCCAGGCGATCCACGTCAACGGCGGCGGATACATGCCGTGACGGTTTCGGCGGTGATGCAGCGCCTGAGCGCCTACGTCGCCCAGGCGCCGAAGAAGCGGTTGCCGCCGCCCGTGGCGGAGAAGACCAAGCACCACGTGCTCGACACGATCGCTGCGATGGTCTCGGGCGCGCGACTGCCGCCAGGCAAGAAGGCGATCTCCTACGCCCGCACGCGCGGCGGAACCAAGGAGGCGTGCGTCGTCGCCACCGGCATCCTGACCACGGCCGAGAACGCGGCGCTGGCCAACGGCATGCTCGCGCACGCGGATGAGACGGATGATTCGCACGCTCCCTCGCTGACGCATCCCGGCTGCGGCATCGTGCCGGCCGCGCTCGCGATGGCGGAGCGCGAAGAAGCGAGCGGCGAAGCATTGCTGCGCGCGGTGGCGCTCGGCTACGACGTCGGCTGCCGCCTCACCATGTCGCTGGATGCGTACCAGTTTCGCGAGGACGGGCACTCGACGCACAGCTTCGGGCCGATGTTCGGCGCCGCCGCGGCGGCTGCCGCGCTCGCCGGCCTCAACGAGCGGCAGGTGCGCCATTGCCTCTCGTTTACCGCCCAGCAAGCCTCCGGCATTTCCTGCTGGATGCGCGACGAGGAGCATATCGAGAAGGCCTTCGACTTCGGCGGCATGCCGGCGCGCAACGGCGTCGCTGCCGCCGCGATGGTCGCGCATGGCTTCACCGGCGTGGACGATGCGCTCTCGGGCGAGCGCAGCTTCTTCGTCGCCTACGGGCGCAAGCCCGAGCCGGAGAAGCTGATCGCGGGGCTGGGCGAGACGTACGAAGTGATGAACACCAACATCAAGCGCTGGTCGGTCGGCTCGCCGATCCAGGCGCCGCTGGATGCACTCCTGCTGCTATTGGAGGAGCACAAGTTCGCCGCCAATGATGTCCAGCGCCTAACGGTGAAGGTGGCCCATCAGGGCGCGAACACGACCAACAATCGCGCCATGCCGGACATCTGCATGCAGCACCTGTGCGCCGTGATGGTGCTCGACGGCGCCGTGAGCTTCAAGGCAGCGCACGATGAGAAGCGCATGCGCGACCGGCAGGTTTTGAATTTGCGGAAAAGGGTCCAATTGGTCGGTGACGACGAGCTGACCCGGGCAATGCCGAGCCGCCAGGGCATGGTCGAGATTGTTCTGCGCAATGGAACGACGCTGCGGCGTCACGTAAAAGCGGTGCGCGGCACTGCCGAAAATCCGATGACGCGTGCCGAAGTCGACGCGAAGGCTTACGATCTCATCGCGCCGGTCTTCGGCAAGGCGCGGGCACGCCGGCTGTGCGACGCGGTCTGGAGCCTCGAAAAGTTGGGCAACATACGAAAATTGAGAACCCTGTTGAAGGAGGAGAGATGAGCCGCATCGTGCACCTCGCGTTGAAGGTCGAGGATCTTGAGCGCACCACCGAGTTCTACCAGAAGGTCTTCGGCTTCGTGGAGATGAACACCGAGAAGGTGCGCGACCATACGTCGCGGCACCTGAGCGACGGCGTGCTCGACGTGGCGCTGATCAAGTACGACGCCGGCACCGAGTCGGCGGAGTCGAGAGCGGCGGGCGAAGGGCCGTGCATCCACCACTTCGCGGTCGAAGTCGACAGCATCGATGTCGCGACGCGCCAGGTGCAAGCCTACGGTTGCGAGATCATCAGCGATCCAGGCGTCATTCCGGTCAAGTTCCGCGCGCCGGGCGGCACGGTATGCGAGCTCGTGCCGAAAGGTCGCTACAAGCAGCCGAAGGCGAAAGCGGCGCCGAAGAAGCGGCCAGCGAAGAAGGCGGCGAAGAAGAAGAAGAAATAGATGCGCCGCCGTTCCCCGGACTTCTGGTCCGGGCTCGCGCTCGCCGCGCTCGGCGGATACATCGTCGTGCAGGCGCGCGGCTGGGATTACCTGACCGACGACGGGCCCGGGCCGGGCTTCTTTCCGCTGTGGTACGGCATTGCCATCCTGGCATGCTCGGCCTACCTGGTGCTCTTCGGCAGAGACGCCCCAGCCGACTGGCGCGGCACGGGACGCGCGCTCGCGACGTGGGCCGCGCTCGCGGTCTCGGTGGCGGTGCTCAAGTGGGTCGGCTTCGCGCTTAGCTTTGCGGCGCTCACTTTCTTCCTCGTCGCGGTGATGTACCGGCGGCCGCCGGTCGTCGCGGCGCTCGTCGCGCTTGGTGTGGTTGCCGGCTTCTACGTGGTGTTTCCGCTCGCGCTCGGCGTGGCGCTGCCCTGATGGACATCGCCAGCGGCCTGATGCAGGGCTTCGCGGTGGCGTTGCAGCCGGCCAACCTGCTGTGGTGCTTCGTCGGCGTGCTGCTCGGCACGGTGGTGGGAATCATGCCGGGCCTCGGCCCGCCGGCGGCGATCGCCATGCTGCTGCCGCTCACTGCGCTGATGAGTCCCGCGGGCGCCATGATCATGCTCGCCGGCATCTACTACGGCGCGAAGTACGGCGGCTCGACCACCTCGATCCTGCTTAACGTGCCGGGCGAATCGGCGTCGGTGGTCACCTGCCTGGACGGCTACGCCATGGCGCGCAAAGGCCGCGCCGGGGCCGCGCTCGGCATCGCCGCGATCGCTTCGTTCGTGGCCGGAACCGTAGGCGTGCTTGGATTGATGCTGGTGGCGCCGCCGCTCGCGCGCTTCGCGCTTGCCTTCAGCGCGCCGGAGTACTTCGCGCTGATGGCGCTCGGCCTCGCCATGGTGGTGCTGCTCGCGGGCCGCTCGATGGTCAAGGCGCTGCTCGCCACGCTGGTGGGTCTCTGGATCGCCGGCATCGGCACCGATCTCTTCACCAGTACGTCGCGCTTCACCTTCGGGCAGATGGAGCTGCTCTCGGGCATCGACTTCGTGGTGGTCGCGATCGGCATCTTCGCCATCGGCGAGGTGCTGGCCAACCTGGAGGCGCGCGAGGAGCCGCAGGCGCTGCCGGTCCCGAAGGGGTTGCGCAACCTCCTGCCGACGCTGCAGGACCTGCGCGATTGCCGCTTCGCCTTCGCGCAGGGCTCGATCATCGGCTTCCTCGTCGGCGTACTGCCCGGTGCGGGCTCGACCATCGCCTCGTTTATCTCCTATG
Organism: Burkholderiales bacterium; assembly: GCA_035635495.1. GTDB lineage: Bacteria > Pseudomonadota > Gammaproteobacteria > Burkholderiales > SG8-39 > SCGC-AG-212-J23. The sequence continues at coordinate 2,693 of DASQAW010000014.1, read as the reverse complement.
GCGTGGAGAAGGCGTTCTCGCGCCGGCGCGAGCAGTTCGGCACCGGCGTGATTGAGGGCGTGGCGGCGCCGGAAGGCGCGAACAATTCGGAGACCGGCGGAGCGCTCGTGCCTCTGCTCACGCTCGGCATTCCGGGCTCGGGCACCACCGCGATCCTCCTCGCGGCGCTCGTGTTGTGGGGCTTCAAGCCGGGGCCGCTGTTCATCGGCGAGAACCCGAACCTCTTCTGGGGGCTGGTGGCGAGCATGTACATCGGCAACGTCATGCTGCTGGTGCTCAACCTGCCGCTGGTGCCGGTGTTCGCCCAGGTGCTGCGCACGCCGGTGTACGTGCTCTATCCGCTGATCCTGGGCGTGTCGATCGTCGGCATTTACGCCGCATCCGGCAGCCTCTTCGACCTGATGCTGCTGGTCGGCTTCGGGCTGCTCGGCTACCTCATGCGCAAGCTCGAGTATCCGAGCGCGCCGCTGATCCTCGGGCTGGTGCTCGGCGGCGCGATGGAGCGAGCGCTGCGCCAGTCGCTGATGATGTCGGAGGGCAGCTTGACGATCCTCGTTTCGCGGCCGATCTCGGCGGTGATGCTATGTTTTGCGCTGCTGATTCTCCTGATCCCGCTTTTTTCGCGAGTCAACACATGGCGCGTGCGCGCACTGGAGCAGAAGGAATGACGAAACTATTCGCGATGTTTGCCGCCGCGCTGGTTGTGGCGCAGGCGCAGGCCTTCACGCCGGCGCGTCCCGTCGAAGTCGTCGTGCACACCGGCCCCGGCGGCGGCAGCGATCTCCTGGCGCGCGCCGTCGTCGGGATGATCGAGAAGGAGAAGCTGGTCCCGGTGCGCATGCAGGTCGTGAACAAGACTGGCGGCGGCTCGACCGTGGCGGCAGCCTACCTGGCCGAGAAGAAGGGCGATCCGCACACCATCGGTTTCTTCACCGGCGTCTGGCTCACGAGCCCGATCACCACCGCCGAAGCGAAGGTGACGCTGCGCGATCTGACGCCGGTTGCACGGCTGGTCCTGGAACCCGCGCTGATCGCCGTGAAGGTCGACGCCCCGTACAAGACGCTGCGCGACTTCGTCGAGGCGGCGAAGAAGAACCCCGGCCAGCTCAAGCAGTCGGGCGGCTCCGTGACGAGCCGCGACAACGTCGTGCGCCAGCTCCTGCAGAAGAATAGCGGCGCGCGCTGGGCCTTCATCTCCTTCCCCGGCGGCGGCGAGCGCATCGCCGCACTCCTCGGCGGCCACGTCAACATGATGGTGATCGAGCCCGCGGAGGCGGGCGAGCACATCCGCGCGGGCAACATGCGCGTCCTCGCGCAGGTCAGCGAGAAGCGCCTGGCGGCCTTCCCCGACGTGCCGACGCTCAAGGAAGCGGGCTTCGACGTGCCGTCCGTGCCGCAGGTGCGCGGCGTCGTTGCGCCGCCGGGAATCCCGGCGGAGAACGTCGCCTACTGGGAAGAGGTTCTCCGCAAGCTCACGCGCACGGCCTCGTGGAGGAAGTTCCTGGAGGACAACCAGTTCGAGGATGGCTTCCAGAACGCCGCCGACCTCGCGAAGTTCTACGACGAGTTCACCGCGCAGATGCGCGGCATCCTGCAGGAAGCAGGCATCAAGATCGTGCGGTGAAGGCGCTTCGCATTCACGCCTACGGCGGTCCGGAGGTGATGCGCCTGGAGGAGGTCCCGCTACCGACGCTGGCGGCGGGCCAGGTGCGGGTGAACGTCCGCGCTGCGAGCGTCAATCCGATCGACTGGAAAATGCCGCGATTGCGCCGGTGAAGCGAACGGCACGCTCATCGCGGGCGTTGCAGAGGCGCGCACCGACGGCACGCACGCCGAATATGCGCTGCTATCCGGGGCTGCGACCGCGCCGGTTCCGGTGGGCTTGCGGGGCTTTCGGCACGGATCTCGATTGCCGAGGTGGGCAAAGTGGAGCCGGACATGCGCGTGCTGATCCATGGCGGCGCCGGCGGAGTGGGGAGCCTCGCGATCCAGGTTGCGCGCGGGCTGGGGGCGAAGGTCACCACTACGTCGACGCAAGCTGACTACTGTCGACAGCTCGGCGCCGAGCGCGTGATCGACTATCGCACCGAGGACTTCGCCGAAGCCGGCCCGTTCGACGTCGTGCTGGATACGCTTGGCGGCCAAGCGCATGTGCGCTCCCCGAACGCGCTCAGGCGCGGCGGCATGTTGGTCGCTCTTTCGGCTGCTCCCATTCTTCCGGTTGCGCCGCCCAGCGGTGTCCGGGTGGAGAAGCCCCAAGTGCAGGCGACGCGCGAGCGGCTGGAGCGTTTATTCCAGTGGGTGGTGAGCGGGCGGCTGCGCCCGCAAGTGACGCAGCGCTTTGCGCTCGAAGATGCGCACGCGGCGTACGCGGCCGCCGAAGGGCCGCACGGCAGGGGTAAGATCGTCCTGGAAATGTCCTGAGGAGGAGAAGCATGGCCACGTACCGGTTCACCGTCGACGGCAAGCGCGTTTCGGTGGACGCGCAGCCCGAGATGCCGCTGCTCTACGCGCTGCGCGGCGATCTTGGCCTGAACAATCCGCACTTCGGTTGCGGGCTCGCGCAGTGCGGCGCCTGCACGGTGCAGCTCGACGGCGAGCCGGTGCGCTCCTGCGTACTGCCCGTTTCGGCGGCCGCGAACAAGAAGGTGACGACTATCGCGGGCCTCGGCACGCCCGAGAAGCCGCATCCG
>DASQAW010000013.1:0-18638 GCA_035635495.1 Burkholderiales bacterium | reverse complement strand
TGTCCGACGCCGAGCTGAAGAAGATCCAGGACAACGACATCCGCGAAGTGGTGAAGCTGCAGGAGTCGATCGGCCTGCAGTCGATCACCGACGGCGAGTTCCGCCGCGACTGGTGGCACATCGACTTCATCCACGGCTTCGACGGCGTCGACCTCACGGTCAACAAGCAGCACACCTTCCACGCGAGCGACGAGCAGCCGCCGATGTTCAAGCTCACCGGCAAGGTGCGGCGCACCCGGCCCTCGATGCTCGAGCACTTCAAGTTCCTGAAGTCGGTGGTCACCAAGGGTACGCCCAAGTTCACCATGCCCTCGCCGGCGATGCTGCACGCGCGGAGCGACCGCGAGGCGCTGAAGAAGGTCTATCGCGATCTCGACGAGTTCTGGGCCGATACGACCAAGGCGTACCGCGAGGAGATCGCCGATCTCTACAAGGCCGGCTGCCGCTATCTCCAGATCGACGACACGACCATCGCCATGTGGGGCGACCCGAAGGTCCAGGACAGCTTCAGGAAGCTCGGCGACGAGCCGAAGAAGGACGCCGAGATGTACGCCCGCGCGGTGAACGAGGCGATCCGCGACGTGCCCGACGACATGACCGTGTGCATCCACACCTGCCGCGGCAACTTCAAGAGCACCTGGCTGGCGAGCGGCGCGTACGCCGACTTCGTCGCCGAGCGCGTGCTCACCGGCCTCGACGTCGACGGCTTCTTCCTCGAGTACGACGACGAGCGTTCCGGCGGCTTCGAGCCGCTGCGCTTCGTGCCCAAGGGCAAGAAGGTGGTGCTGGGGCTCGTCAGCTCGAAGCTCCCGGAGCTCGAGGCGAAGGACCTGCTCAAGCGGCGCATCGACGCCGCGGCCAAGTTCGTGCCGCTGGAGAACCTCTGCATCTCGCCGCAATGCGGCTTCTCCAGCACGCACCACGGCAACAACCTGACCGTCGAGCAGGAGAAGGCCAAGCTGAGGCTGTGCATCGAAACCGCCCGGGAAGTATGGGGCGACAGCTAACCGGTCCGATCGCGAACACCAGCGTCTTCGACCTGCGCCTATCGCGGCGCGGGCAGCGCCTGAACCGGCTGTGCGCGGCGCTCTGCTCGCCGCAGGAACGCGACGCCTTCAAGCGCGACGAAGAGGCGTTCATGTCCCGCTTCGGGCTCACCGAGGCCGAGAAGGCGCTCATCCGCCGGCGCGACTTCCAGGGCCTGATCGACGCCGGCATGAACATCTACGCGATGCTCAAGATCGGCTCGGCGACCGGCAACGGCCTCTACAGGATGGGCGCGCAGATGCGCGGCGAGAGCTACGAACAGTTCCTCGCGACGCGCAACATCAGCGGGGCTGTCTGATGGCTCGCGTCGTCGGGGGCGTAGGGCTGTCCCATGTGCCGTCGATCGGCCCGGTGGTTGATCGCGGGCGCACGCAGGACCCGGCGTGGAAGCCGCTGTTCGACGCTTATGTTCCGGTGCGCGAATGGCTGGCGCAGCTCAAGCCGGATGTGGCGATCGTCGTCTACAACGACCATGTCGCCGACTTCAGCTTCGACAAATACCCGACCTTCGCCCTGGGAGTTGCCGAGCACTACAGCATCGGCGACGAGGGCTTCGGCACGCGGCCGCTGCCGGGAGTAGCGGGCGACGCCGAGCTCTCGACGCACCTCGCCGAAACGCTGATCTACGAGCACGAGTTCGATCTCACGCTCTGCCAGGAGCTCGCGGTGGAGCACGGTTTTCTCGTGCCGATGAATCTCTGCTTCCCTCACGCCCAGAACGGCTGGCCGGTGCGCGCCATCCCGCTGCAGGTGAACGTGGTGCAGCACCCCCTGCCGACCGCGCACCGCTGCTACCGCCTGGGGCAGGCGCTCCGCGCCGCTGTTTCTTCATACCCAGTAGACCTCAAGGTCGTCGTGCTGGGCACCGGTGGCATGTCGCATCAGCTGCAGGGCAGGCGCTTCGGCTACATGAACGAAAAGTTCGATCAGTGGTTCCTCGATCAGCTCGAGCGCGATCCCGAGGCCTTGGCGGGCATTAGCCACCAGAAAATCATGGAGGACGCGGGTGCCGAGGCGGTGGAGCTCATCATGTGGCTCACCATGCGCGGCGCGCTGTCGCCGCGCGCGCGGCGCATCCATCGGCATTACTACGCGCCGATGACCACCGGCATGGGCCTCATCACTTTCGCGGACTAGGGACTAGATTGCGCCGACCGCGAGATAGGCGCCCGCGGCGCCCGCGACGACGAGCGCGATGAAGAGCTGGCGCACCGCGGCGTCGCGGTAGATGCGGCGGAACAGTCCAACGTGCCGCGGCGCGCGCGTGAGCGCCGCATCCTTGAGGCGGCGCAGCGCCGGCGCGGCATCGAAGAGGCGCGAGACCGGCAGACGCGTGTCGTTCGCGATCATGCGCGCGGCGGGCGCATCGACCTTCTCGGGCGCCACTTCCAGCTTGACGGTCTTGCTGCCGCTCGGATTGGAGACCTCGTTCGAGCGCAGCTCCGCCGCGCAGGCGGCGAGGTCGGCAGCCAGCTCGCGCGCGTCCTGGTAGCGCACCGAGGGATCCTTCTTCAGCGCGCGCGCCACGATGAAGTCGACCATCGGCGGGAGGCCCGCCACCTGGCGCGTGGGTGGCACGTGCTCGGTCTCGATGATGAGGTGCTGTACCTGCTCCATGCTCTCCCCGGCGTAGAGCCGCGTGCCGGTGAGCATCTCGTAGAGCACGATGCCGAGCGAGAAGATGTCGGAGCGCTGGTCGACCGGCTGCCCCGAGATCTGCTCGGGCGACATGTAGCGCGGCGTGCCGAGCACCATGCCGGTGCTGGTCTTGTGGTCGGCCATGCGCATGCGGGCGAGGCCGAAGTCCATGATCTTCGCCTGGCCGCCGCCGTTCAGCATGATGTTGCCCGGCTTGATGTCGCGGTGAACCACGCCGCGCGCGTGCGCGTAGGCGAGGCCCTCGGCAACCTGGCGCGCGATCTCGATCGACTCGGCGGCGGGAAACGATTCCTTCTGCAGCCTCGTGCGCAGGTCGGTGCCTTCGAGGAGCTCCATCGCGAGATACGCCATCCCTTCGTGCTCGCCGTAATCGAAGGTGGTGACGATGCTCGGATGGTTGAGCTTGCCGGCGGCCTTGGCCTCGAGCATGAAGCGCTTCTGGTATTCGGCGCGGCCTTCGGAGTTCTCGGCGAGGATGATGGTCTTCAGCGCCACCATGCGGTCGAGGTTCGGATCCTCGGCCTTGTAGACGACGCCCATCGCGCCCCGCCCGAGCTCGCTGATGATCTTGTAGCGGCCGATCTTCTTCTTGGTCGCCATCAGAAGCTCACACGCCGCATCAGCGCGCGTACGTAGGGATACTTGTCCATCACCGCCGTGGCGAAAGGCTTGCCGCTCTCGCCGGAAATGCGCGTGGCGATGCCCCCGCCGACGCAGGCGATGACGAGCATCGCGGTGGCGACCCGGTAGCGGACCTTGCGCCGCGCGAGCGCCTTTTCGTCAAGGCTGAACACCTCGTGGGAGCGCAGAGTCGAGTCCTTGAATGCGCCGGCGGGGACCAGCGACACTTCACGCCCCGGTGCCGCGTCGGCGAGCGCGTCGCGAAATGCGCGGGAGGCGAAGAGCTTCGAGGCAGCGGCGAATTCGGCGATGCTGGCGGCGACGGCGATGCCATCGCCGATCATCGCTTCGCCTCCCTTGCGGCCCGCGACCTGCAGCGCGCCGTGATTGAGGCCCGCCGAGAGCGGCAGGCCGGCAGCCGACGCGGTGAGCGCGCGCTGCGCAAGGCGCAGCGCGCCGACCGGATCGCGCAGCAGCACGATCGCCACGCCGTCGGAGGCCTCGAGCACGATGCGCCCGGCCGGGTCGAGCTCCGCGGCGGTCACCGCGATCACGGCCTCGAGCTGCGCGCGCAGGCGCGCCTGCTCGGTCGCCGGACGACGGGCAAAGTCCTGGACGCGCAGGAAAACCACGCTGGCTACGACGGAGACCCCCACGGCCGCAGCATGCAGGCTTTGGGCGCCTATGAAAAGGAAAAAGAACCGGTTAAAATCCGCCCCGCTGAGGAGCGTTGCGTCCCCGCTAAAGGTAGAGCCGGGGGTCAGGCTCAGCTAAATTCAACGGCGCTCGCATCGGAAACGGTGCGGGCGCTTTGTCTTTCTGGAGGCCGTAAAAATGAAAGCAGCCGATTCCAAGTTCCACGACTTCCGCGTCGCCGACCTGTCGCTTGCCGATTGGGGCCGCAAGGAGATCGCCATCGCCGAGTCCGAGATGCCGGCGCTGATGGCGATTCGCGCCGAGTACGCCGCCAAGCAGCCGCTGAAGGGCGCGCGCATCGCCGGGTCGCTGCATATGACGATCCAGACCGCGGTGCTGATCGAGACGCTGAAGGCGCTCGGCGCCGAGGTGCGCTGGGCCTCGTGCAACATCTTCTCGACGCAGGACCACGCCGCCGCCGCCATCGCTGCCAGCGGCACGCCGGTGTTCGCCTATAAGGGCGAATCGCTCGAGGAATACTGGGAATTCACGCACAAGATCTTCGAGTTCGCCAATGGAGGAAATGCGGGCCGCGGCCCGAACATGATCCTCGACGACGGCGGCGATGCCACGCTGCTGGTGCACCTCGGCCAGCGCGCGCAGAAGGATCCGTCGCTCCTCTCCGATCCGAAGAGCGAAGAGGAGGAGTACCTCTTCGCCGCGATCAAGAAGCGCAACCCGAGCTGGTACGCCGAGATCGCCAAGGACATCAAGGGCGTGACCGAGGAGACCACCACCGGCGTGCACCGCCTCTACCAGATGGCGAAGGAGAAGCGCCTGCTGTTCCCGGCGATCAATGTCAACGACTCGGTGACCAAGTCCAAGTTCGACAACATCTACGGCTGCCGCGAGTCGCTGGTCGACGGCATCAAGCGCGCGACCGACGTGATGATCGCCGGCAAGGTCGCGGTGGTCGCCGGCTACGGCGAGGTCGGCAAGGGCTCGACGCAGGCGCTGCGCGGGCTGCAGGCCCAGGTGTGGGTGACCGAGATCGATCCGATCTGCGCGCTGCAGGCGGCGATGGAGGGCTACCGCGTCGTCACCATGGACTACGCCGCCGACAAGGCGGACATCTTCGTCACGGCCACCGGCAACTTCAGCGTGATCACCCACGATCACATGAAGCGCATGAAGAACAACGCCATCGTGTGCAACATCGGCCACTTCGACAACGAGATCGACATCGCCAGCCTGAAGAAGTACCAGTGGGAGAACATCAAGCCCCAGGTCGACCACGTCATCTTCCCCGACGGCAAGCGCATCATCATGCTCGCCGAAGGGCGGCTGGTGAATCTCGGCTGCGCCACCGGCCATCCGTCCTACGTGATGAGCTCCTCCTTCGCCAATCAGGTGCTCGCCCAGATCGAGCTCTTCACCCACAACAAGAACTACCCGGTCGGCGTGTACATCCTGCCAAAGGCGCTCGACGAAAAAGTGGCGCGCCTGCAGCTGAAGACGCTGAACGCGCAGCTCTCCGAGCTCACCGACGAGCAGGCGCGCTACATCGGCGTGCCGAAGCAGGGCCCGTACAAGAGCGATCACTACCGCTACTGATGTGAAGATCGCGATTTTCGGCTCGGGCGGCGTCGGCGGATATTTCGGCGCCCGCCTGGCCGCGGCCGGCAACGAGGTGCACTTCATCGCGCGCGGCAGGCACCTCGCGGCGATGCGCGAGCGCGGACTCAAGGTCACCAGCGCGCTCGGCAATGCGCACATCAACCCGGTGCACGCCACCGACCAGCCGGCCGAGATCGGGCCGGTCGACATCGTCACCTTCGCGGTGAAGCTCTGGGACACCGACGCCGCGGCGGCGCAGCTCGCGCCGCTCGTCGCGAAGGGCGGGCACGTGATCCCGTTCCAGAATGGGGTCGAGTCGATCGACCGCCTCAAGAGAGCGCTTCCCGAAGAATCCGTCATGGGCGGCTCCGCCTACGTCGCCGCGCGCATTTCCGCGCCCGGAGTGATCGAGCACACCGGCACGATGGCGCGCCTGCGTTTCGGGCCAGTCCTCCCGTCCCAGCGGCCAGCGGCAGAGCGCTTTCTCTCCGCATGCCAGCAAGCGGGCGTCATGGCCGAGCTGGCCGCCGACATCGTGCTCGTCAACTGGGAGAAGTTCGTCTTCCTGGTTGCGCTCTCCAGCGCCACCGCGGTCGCGCGCGCGCCGCTCGGCGTGGTGCGAAGCGACCCGGAGCTGCGCTGGCTGTTCGAGCAGGCGATGCGCGAGACCTGGCGGCTGGCCCGCGCAAAGGGCGTGCAGCTGCCGGACGATTTCATCGAGAAGCAGATGGCGTTCGCCGAGACGCTGCCGCAGGAGATGCGCGCCTCGCTGCTCCACGACCTCGAAGCCGGCAACCGGCTGGAAGCGCCGTGGCTGTGCGGCGCGGTGGCGCGCATGAGCGAGCAGTCCGGACTGCCGGCGCCGGTGAATCGCACGGTGTACGCTGCGCTCAGGCCGTTCGTGAATGGACGCTAAGGCTTTCAGCTTCGAGTTCTTCCCGCCGAAAACGGTGGAGGGCAAGGAGAAGCTGCGCGCCACCTGGCAGGAGCTCGCCAAGCTCAGGCCGCGCTTCTTCTCCTGCACTTTTGGCGCCGGCGGCTCGACGCGCGAAGGCACGCTCGAGACGGTGCTGGAGATCCGCAAGGCCGGTCACGCCGCCGCGCCGCACATCTCCTGCGTCGCTTCGACGCGCGACGAGATCGGCGAGCAGCTCGAGCGCTATCGCAACCATGGCATCCACCACGTCGTGGCGCTGCGCGGTGACATGCCATCGGGTGTAGCCGCCTCGGGCGAGTTCCGTTATGCCAACGAGCTGGTCGCCTTCATCCGCGAGCGCACGGGCGACTGGTTCCACATCGAGGTCGCGTGCTACCCGGAGTACCACCCGCAGACGCGCCTCGCGCGCGACGAGATGGTCGCCTTCAAGCGCAAGGTCGACGCCGGCGCCGACGCGGCGATCACGCAGTACTTCTATAACCGCGACGCCTTCTTCCGCTTCGTCGACGAGGCGCGCAAGGCCGGCATCAAGGTGCCGATCGTTCCCGGCATCATGCCGATCGGCAATTTCGCGCAGCTTTCGCGCTTCTCCGAGGCCTGCGGCGCGGAAATCCCGCGCTGGATGCGCATCAAGCTCGAGGGCTATCGCGACGACGCCGCCTCGATCCGCGCCTTCGGCCTGGAGGTGGTGACCGATCTCTGCCGCAGCCTGCTCGACGGCGGCGCACCGGGCCTGCACTTCTACACGCTCAACCAGGCCTTGCTCTCGGCCGAGATCTGGAAGCGGCTCGGCCTCTGAGAGTCACGCTGCCGGTGCTCGCGCTCGCCGTCCTGGCTCTGGGCGGCAGCGAGCTCTTCTGGCTCCACGCCATGAAGCCCACCGAGAACCGGCTGCTCGACACCTCCGTGCGCGCGCAAGCCGCGCAGCTCGCGCCCGACCCCGACATCATCCTGGTCGACATCGACGAGAAGAGCCTCGCGCGCATGGAAGGCGACGCGGGGCGCTGGCCCTGGCCGCGGGTGGTCTATGCGGCCCTGATCGACGGCCTCGCCGCGCAAAAACCGCGGGCGATCGTCTTCGATATCGCCTTTGTGGAGGCAGATCTCTTCCGCCCGCAGGATGACGCTGCGTTCGCTGAAGCGGTCGCACGGCAGTCGAACACGTATTTCCCGCTGTTGCACCTGCCCGTGCCGAAGGAATCGGATCGGATCCCGATTGCCAAACTGGCGCCCTATCTCGGGCTCGCCAAGCTGCCGCAGGCCGATCCGAAGGCGCGCGCCGCGCTGATTCCGCCGCGGATCCTTCCCCAGGAGCAATGGCGCGCGGGCCTGATCAGCTTTACGGAGGACCGCGACGGCGTCGGCCGGCGCTACATCCTGCGCGAGGTGATCGGCGGCTGGCAGATTCCCTCGCTGCCGGCGCGCGTCGCCTTTGACCTCGGTTATCCGGTGCCGGACGCCGATGACATCGTGCTCGCCTGGCGCGGAACCAAGGGAGCTTTCCGGCGCGTTTCGTTCAGCGACCTGTACGAAGACCTCAACAAGTCGCGGCGCACTCGGCCGCAGGACGAGTTCGCCGGCAAGATTGCGATCATCGGCACGACCGCGGCCGGGCTGCATGACTTGCGCGTGACGCCGATCGACAGTGTCCACCCCGGCGCCGAGATCCTCGGCACCGCGATCGAGAACCTCAAGAACGGCCGAGCGATGCGCTACGCGAGCCCGTGGTGGGCGGCGCTCGCCGGTGCCGGATTGATCGGCTTGCTCTATCTCGGCTTCCGCCGATCGCTGGATGCCCGCTTGCTTGCCGGTGGACTCGCTCTGGCTTCCGGCCTTCTCATCTGGCTTTCATACGTCGCCGCGGGCAGGCTGCTGCTTCTGCCGGTGCTAACGCCGCTGGTCGCGGCGTGGACCTTCTACGCCGCCGCCGCGCTCGCCGACTGGCTGCGGGAACGCAACGCGCGGCGCGAGGCGGTGGCGCAGTTCTCCCGCTTCGTGAACCCGCATGTCGTGAAGCAGCTCGTCGAGCGGGGCGGCATCGAGGGCGCGGGGCAGACGCGCGAGGTGACGCTGCTCTTCTCGGACATCCGCGGCTTCACCACCCTCTCGGAGACGAAGCGTCCCGAGGAGGTCGTCGCGCTGCTCAACCGCTATTTCTCCCTCCAGGTGGAGGTGGTGTTCAACCACGGCGGCTCGCTCGACAAGTTCATCGGCGACTGCATCATGGCGTTGTGGGGCGCGCCGCTGGACGATCCGCAGCACGCGCGCCACGCGGTCGCCTGCGCACTTGAAATGGCCGACACGCTGCAGGCCTTCAAGCGCGAGCTGGGCGCCGCCGACGCCAACTTCGACGTCGGCATCGGCATCCACACGGGTCCGGCGGTGGTCGGGCTGATCGGCTCAGACCGGCGCCGCGAGTACACGGCGATCGGCGACACGGTGAATCTGGCGAGCCGCATTGAAGGACTTACAAAGGACGCGAAGCGGCGCATCCTCGTATCAAAAGACACCGCTGAGCAGTGCGCAGAGGCGTTCGATTTCGTATCATGCGGTACCTTCAGCGTTAAGGGGCGCGCGCAACCGGTAGAGTTGTTCGAGCCGAAAAGAAAGCCGTGAAACTCCTGCTTGCCGTGCTGTTCCTGCCGCTCCTGGCCTGGGCCGAGCCGGCGACGACCATCCGCGCCGCCGAGCTCAAGAAGGAGCCGGCGATCGACGCGGAGACGCTCATCGAGCTGCCCGAGAACACGGCGGTCGATGCTGCAGAGCGCAAGGGCGGCTGGGTGCGCGTCAAAGCGCGCGGCAGCGAGGGCTGGCTCAAGATGCTGTCGCTGCGCTATGGCAATCCCGCCTCCGCGAAGAAGGGCGATACCGGCATCAGCCAGATGTTCAACGTCGCGCGCACGGGCTCGAGCGGCACCCAGGTAACGACCGGCGTGCGCGGCCTCGACGAGAAGGAGCTTGCCAACGCCCAGCCCAACGCGAGCGAGCTCGCCAAGCTGGACAAATTCGCCGCCGATGCGGACGGCGCCGCGCGCTTCGCCGCCAACGGCAAGCTGGGCGCCAAGACGGTTGACTATCCGAAATGAAAGCCCTCCCCCTTCTCGCCGCACTTGCGCTCGCGGCGCCTGCCCAGGCGCAGTTCAACCTGCGCGACCTCAACGTCAACCGGCTGGTCGAGACGGTCAAGAACGTCGGCAAGGCGACGCGCGAGCCGACGCAGGAGGAGGAGATCGCGCTTGGCCGGGACGTCGCTGCCCGGCTGGTGGGCGCCGCGCCGCTCGTGGCCGACGCGCGGGCGCAGCGCTACGTCAACCACGTCGGCCGCTGGCTCGCCTCGCAGACCGAGCGCGCCGACCTGCCGTGGAAGTTCGGTGTCCTGGAAGCGCCGCAGATCAATGCGTTCGCCGTGCCGGGCGGCACCGTCTTCATCACCCGCGGCCTGCTCGAGAAGATGGGGAGCGAAGCCGAGCTCGCCGGCGTGCTCGGCCATGAGATCGCCCACGTGCTGAGGAAGCACCACCTCAAGGCCATCCAGAAAGGCGCGCTCGCGAGCCTCTCGGGCGACGTCGCCGGCGCGGCCTTGACCAACGTGAATTCGGAAGCGCGCCACAAGCTGGTGGCGTTCGGCACCGAGATGTACTCGCGCGGGCTCGACAAGGGCGACGAGCTCGAGGCGGACCGGCTGGGCGTGGTGATCGCCGCGCGCGCCGGCTACGACGCGTACGGCCTGCCCTCGGTGCTGCAGACGCTCCAGGCGATGAATGCGGCGGACTCGGCTGTCGCCCTGATGTTCAAGACGCATCCGGCGCCCGGCGAGCGGCTCGACCAGCTCGGCAAGAAGATGCAGCCGACGCTCGATGCCTATTCCGACCAGGCGCAGCTGCAGCAGCGCTTCCTCGCAGAGACCAAAGCCTCGCGCTAGCCGGCCGGCATAATCCGGCCCTCATGACTTACACCGTAGACCAGCACATCGCGCTCGGGCGCGTCTCCGAGATCGCTGCCTCGCCCGACGGCAAGTGGCTCGCGGTATCGGTGCAGCGGCTCGACCGCGAGCGGGCGAAATACGTGAGCGACCTGTGGAAGGTGCCGACCGACGGCTCGCCCGCGGTGCAGCTCACGCGCGGCGAGTCGAAGGACACCGCGCCCTGCTTCCGCCACGACGGGGCGCTCGGCTTCCTCTCCAACCGCCAGCCGAACGAGGTGAAGCCCGACGAGGAGGCGGAGAAGCGCATGCAGGTGTGGCTGCTGCCGGCGGAAGGCGGCGAGCCGCGCCAGCTCACCGACGAGCCGCTCGGCGTCGAGGCGTTCCGCTTTGCCAAGCGCGCCGACCGCATGTGCCTCTTCGCGCCGGTGATCGCGGGCGTCGAGCACGACAAGCAGCGCGAGAAGGCGAGCCAGCGCGCGAAGCATGGCCCGAGCGCGCGGCGCTTCACGATGCAGCCGGTGCGCCACTGGGACCACTGGCTGCACGAGAACCTCGATCTGCCGTGCACGCACTTGATCGAATACGCCCCCGGCGGGAGGCGGGTCGATCTCACCCCTGATGCGCGCCTCGAATTCGCCATCGAGCCCGAGCTCGACATTTCGGAAGACGGACGGCGCGTCGCCGCGCTGAGCCGCAGGCCAGGCGCCGATCGCGAGCTCGACGTCGTCGTGCTGCTGATCGACCTGGAGACGCGCGCTGCGCGTGAGCTTGGCGTTGCCGATTGCGTGTACTACGAAGGGCTGGTCTTTTCGCCCGATGGCAGGACGGTGGCGACGACCCGCTCCAAGCGCGACCCGAAGGTGGCGGTGCGCCCGCTGCTCACGCTGTTCGACACCGCGGGCGGCGCGGCGCGCACGATCGGCGAGCGCTGGGACCGCTGGCCGCTGCTCGGTGCATGGAGCGCGGATGGAAAGCGGCTGATCGTCACCGCCGACGACGAAGGCCTCAAGCCGGTGTTCTCCATCTCGGTGGATGCGGGCGCCGTCGAGCGCCTAAGTGCGCGCAGCGCAGGCGGCGCGCACGACCAGCCGACGCTGCTCGCCGACGGCCGCATCGCGGTCGTGCGTTCGACTCTGCTGGACGCGCCGGAATGCTGGGTCGTCGCGCCCAAGCGCGAGTCAGTGCCGCAACCGCTCGCGCGGCTATCGGGCTTCACCGATGCCGGCGGATGGGCCGAGGTGGAAAGCTTCACCACCCCTTCGACCGACGGCACACCGATCCAGAGCTTCCTCGTCCGGCCGAAAGGCAGGAAGGAGCGGCTGCCACTCGCGTTCTGGATTCACGGCGGCCCGATCGGCATGGACACCGACGGCTGGCACTGGCGGTGGAACCCGCTGCTCCTGGTCGCGCAAGGCCATGCGGTCGCGCTGCCGAACCCGCGCGGCTCGACCGGGTTCGGGCAGGACTTCATCCAGGGCATCTGGGGCAACGTGTGGGGCGCGCAGTGCTACCAGGACCTGATGGCGGTCGCCGACGCGCTCGAGGCGCGGCCCGACATCGACCCGCAGCGCACCATGGCGATGGGCGGCTCGTTCGGCGGCTACATGACGAACTGGATCGGCACGCAGACCGATCGCTTCAAGTGTCTGATCACGCATGCGAGCGTCTTCACGATGGCCAACTTCACCGGCGTCACCGACCATCCCGCGTGGTGGTACCTGGAGATGGGCGGCGAGGATCCGTACGCCGACCCCGAGCGCTTCGACCGCTATGCGCCGGTGCGCCACGTGCAGAAGTGGAAGTCGCCCGCGCTCATCATCCACGGCGAAAAGGACTACCGCTGCCCGATCAGCGAGGGGCTGAACCTCTTCGAAGCGCTGCAGTACCACCGCGTGCCGAGCGAGCTGCTCGTCTTCCCGGACGAGAACCACTGGATCCTCAAGCCGCGCAACGTCGCCGTCTGGTACGAGGCGGTGCTCGGCTTCATCGCGAAACACCTTGGCGCGAGCCGCGCTCGTAGGCCCGCCACGGCGCGCCCGGCGCCTCGCGGCACCCGCCGAACTGAAAAGGCATCGCGTCGCGTCCGGGCGTGAGGAAGCGCAGGTCGACGAACCAGGCGCAGCCGTCGCTGCGCCCGTCGTAGGCAGGCTCGGCGGCGAACCAGCGGAAGAACGCGAGCGCCGGCGAGTTCCACGCCTCGCGCCCGACTTGCTGGTCGACTTCGCCGTAACGCGAGCGCCGCACCCAGATTGCCTGGTCCAGCGGCAGATAAGGCGAGTCGATCCGTGCGATGAAGCCGTCGCCCGGCTCGTAGCGCCGCGGCTCCTTGCGCACGAGGTTGATGTGCGCGAACTCGTGCGCCTCGTCGTCGCTTACGAACACCGTCCAGTTGAACGGCGTCGGCGGGCGCGGGTGTGCGTCGATCTGCGTGCCGGGCCGCGCATGCCGCGCGGCGAACTCGACCGCGCGCTCGCGCTGCAGGTATTGGAACCCTACATACGCGACCAACACGCCGAGCGCGGCAATTGCCGGCCAGCGTGAACGGTACGCGATGGCCGATGCCAGCAGGCCGGCGAGGATGATCCCGCTGAACCAAAGATCGATGATGAAGGTGGTGCCGATGCCGGCGCGCCAGTCGGAGAACGGCGCGAGCACCATCGTGCCGTAGCTCGTGATGACGTCGCCCGCGATGTGCACGCCGATGGCGAGCGCCGTGACGCCGTAGAGCGCCCGCCAGCCGCCCGGCTCGCGCAACAGCTTCGCCAGCAGCCATGAGACCGCGAGCGCCCAGAGGGGCAGCATGATCACCGAGTGCGTCACTCCCCGGTGATGCAGGAGATAGGTCACCGGGCCGCCGAAGCCTGCGACGAAA
Source organism: Burkholderiales bacterium (assembly GCA_035635495.1). Taxonomy (GTDB): domain Bacteria; phylum Pseudomonadota; class Gammaproteobacteria; order Burkholderiales; family SG8-39; genus SCGC-AG-212-J23. The sequence continues at coordinate 5,324 of DASQAW010000013.1, read as the reverse complement.
TCGAGGTCCGGCGCGGCACAGGCAAGGAAGCCGGCGGCGATCCGCCGGGGGATGGAGCGCGAGGCGTCCCCGGGCGCCGTGGCGCGCGCGAGCAGCGCGCCCGAAAGCGCGTGCGTCAGCGTGTCAATCTTCTAGGGCTCGCGCAGCCAGGCCTTCGCGTCTTGCACGCCGGGGAAATTGCGCACCATCACCCCGCGGTTCGCCGCGGCGGTGTTGATGAACTGGTTCGCCTGCTGCATCTCCCCGGTGCGGTGGACCAGCGCGATGCGGTCGGCCGGGGTGAAGCCGATCTGCGGCAGCCGGTTGACCAGCATGACTTGGCTCGCGGGTGAAAGCGCTGCCTTCTGGTCGAGCTCGATCAGGATGCGGTTGCGCCCCAGGCGCCGGCTCTCGCGGAACACGAACTCGCAGACTTCGGACGGCGGCTCGTCGTCCTCGCGGCCGGAGAACGTCACATGCAGCAACTCGGCGTCCGCGCTGATCGCGTACTTCATGCTGCGCGCTTCTTTCTCTGCGCGTCCTTCACGTGCATCTGCGCGTACGCGCCGTGCGCCGCGGCCTCGGCGTCGCCGACATGCACCGGCAGCCCCATGTCGGAGAGCACCGAGCCGAGCGCCGACAGGCAGAGCATCACGTTGTCCGGACGGCAGCTGTAGCCCATCAGGCCAAAGCGCCAGATCTTGCCCTTGAGCGGACCGAGGCCGGCGCCGATCTCGAGGCCGAACTCGTTGAGCAGCGTGCGGCGCACTTCTTCCTCGTTGACGCCGGTCGGGCAGAGCACCGCGTTCATCTGCGGCAGCTGGTTCTTCTCCGCCACCAGGAATTTGAGGCCCATGGCTTCGAGGCCCGCCTTCAGCGCGACGTGATGGCGCGTGTGCCGGGCCCAGGAGTTTTCGAGTCCTTCCTCGCGGATGAGGAGCAGCGCCTCGTGCAGCGCGAAGAGGCTGTTGGTGGGCGCGGTGTGGTGGTAGGTACGCGTCGTGGCATTCCAGTAGCCGAGCAGCAGGTTCATGTCCATGAACCAGCTGTGGATCTTGTCCTTCCTTTTCTTCACATGCTCGACCACCCGGTCGGAAAACGAGACCGGCGACAACCCCGGCGTGCAGGAGAGGCACTTCTGGCTCGCCGAGTAGATGGCATCCACCTCCCACTCGTCGACCTTCACCGGCGAGCCGCCGAGCGAGGTCACCGCGTCGACGATGGCGAGCGCGCCGTACTTGTGCGCGATCTGCGTCAGGAGCTTCGCGTCCGACGCGCAGCCGGTGGACGTCTCCGCATGGACGAAGCCGACGACCTTCGCGTCCTTGTTCTTCTTGAGCGCGTCCTCCAGCTTCTGCGGATCGACCGGCTCGCCCCACTTGTCCTCGACGACGACCGGATTGCCGCCGCAGCGCACCGCGTTCTCGAGCATGCGACCGCCGAACACGCCGTTCTGGCAGACGATGACCTTGTCGCCCGGCGCGACGAGATTGACGAAGCAGTATTCCATGCCGACCGAGCCCGGCCCGGAGAGCGGGAAGGTGAGGGCGTTCTTCGTCTGGTAGACGTAGCGCAGGAGCGATTTCAGCTCCTCCATCATCTCGACGAAGACCGGATCGAGGTAGCCGATCGCCGGCTGGCTCATCGTGGTGAGCACGCGCGGATGGATCTCGGTCGGACCGGGGCCCATGAGCGTGCGCTGCGGTGGATGGAAGGACTGGATGCGCTTGGTCGGCGCGTACTGGCTCATGGGATCGCTCTCTGTCAGACCGAAGGGAAGGTGCCCGGGGCGCGACTTCACGCGCACCGGGTTTTTGGCGCTCGCCTCGTTGATGATCTCGAGCGCGCTGATGCGGCCCTGCGTGATGCGCTCGACCTCGCCGGCCCAGCGCGCCGGCACATAGCCGGTCTTGACCCAGTTGTGGACCACCGCGCGGTCGAGTTGGAAGGCACGCGCGACATCTGCCTGGCTGCCGAAAATCTCGACGAGTCGCTCTGCGCAGTTCATGGGCTTACGTCAACGGAAGGTTAGCCCGTCAAACCCACTTTGACAAGACAGCGTTGGTGCTGGACCCCCTCGGTCCCATAAGCGTCAGATCGCAAGGGCCGTCCGTCAGCCGCCTCGAAGTGGACGTTCCGCCCGCCGAGTAAGATGACCGCATAGAACGATAAAAGGGGCGATCCATGGACCTCGAGAAAACGGTGCCGCTCAAGCCGGAGGCCAAGACGGAAGGCCAAGGGGTAAAACCGGCCGCGCCCGCGGCGCCCGCCGCAAAGGCCGAGCCCGCCCCCGCACTGAAAGCCGGCCCCGCACCCGCGCCGAAACCCGCGCCCGCCCCGAAACCTGCGGTCGCGCCGAAACCCGCGGCTGCGCCGAAGGCGGATCCCGAGGAGAGGATCGAGCCGACGCTGAAAGCCGAGCCCGCGCTGAAAACCGAGCCCAACGCGTTCAAGCCTGAAACGGCGGCAGACGCGTGGCTTTGGCTCCTCGCCGCGCGCGGCGTCGACTATCTCTTCGCGAACGCGGGCACCGATTTCGCCCCCGTGGTCGAGGGCTACGCGAAGGGGCAGAGGTTCGGCTGGAAGCTGCCGCAGATCGTGATCGTGCCGCACGAGAACATGGGCGTGGCGATGGCGCACGGCTACACCATGGTCACCGGGCGGCCACAGGCGATGATGGTGCACGTCGGCGTCGGCACGGCAAACTCGCTGAACGGCCTGATCAACGCCTCGCGCCAGAACGTGCCGATTCTCTTCACCGCCGGCCGCACGCCGCTCACCGAGTCGGGGGCGCTGCCCGCGGCGCGCAACAACTACATCCACTGGGCGCAGGAGCACTTCGATCAGGGCGGGATGCTGCGCGAGTTCATGAAATGGGACTACGAGCTGCGCCACGCCGAGCAGGTCGAGACGGTGGTCGACCGTGCGCTCGCCATCGCCAGGAGCGAGCCGCAAGGCCCGGTGTACGTGACGCTGCCGCGCGAAGTGCTCGCCTCGCCTTTTTCAGCGCCGTTCGGCGCCAAGCCGACGATGGTTCCGGCGACGCCCCCCGCCGCCGATCCGACGGCGCTCGAGGAAGCCGCGAAGTTCCTCGGCAATGCGCAGCATCCGCTCCTCATCACCGCGAACGGCGGCCGCACCGGCGAGTCGTCGCGCGCCATCGAGCAGCTCGCGCACGCCATGGCGGTGCCGGTGGTCCATTACCGTCCGCGCTTCCTGGCACTCTCCACCGAGCATCCGATGCACTGCGGCTGGGATCCGCACGCGCTGCTCAAGGAAGCCGACGTCGTGCTGGTGGTGGATTGCGACGTGCCGTGGATCCCGAAGGAAGGTGGGCCGAAAGCCGACGCCAAGGTGATCCACATCGGGCCGGATCCGCTCTTCGCGCGCTATCCCCTGCGCGGCTTCCGCACCGACATCGCGCTGACCGGCGCGGTGGCGCCGACGCTCGATGCGCTCTGGCGCAGCGCGCAGAAACAGGCGCCGTCGGTCAAGCAGATCGAGGAGCGGCGCAAAGCGGTGGCCAAGGTATCCGCCGACCTGAGGACCAGGGCGCGCGGCGGGCTCGAGCCGATGCCGAAGGCCATCACCGGCAAGTACCTCTCGGCGTGCATGAGCAAGCTGCTCGATGACCGCACGATCCTCGTCAACGAATACCCGATCGTGCTCGAGGAGATGGTGATCGAGCATTCCGGCCGCTACTTCGGCAACGCCTCCGCCGGCGGGTTGGGCTGGGGCCTGGGCGCCGCGCTTGGCGCGAAGCTCGCGACGCCCGACAAGACCGTGATCTGCGCGCTGGGCGACGGCTCCTACATGTTTGGCAACCCGACCGCCGGCCACTACGTGTCGGAGGCGATGCGCCTGCCGGTGCTGTTCATCATCGCCAACAACGCGCGCTGGGCGGCGGTGCATCGCTCGACTCTTGCCACGTATCCGAAAGGCCACGCGGCGGCGATGAAGCAGCCGCCCTTCGCCACGCTCGAACCCTCGCCGCGCTTCGAGCACGTGATCCAGGCGAGCGGCGGCCACGGCGAGCGCGTCGAGCAGCCGAAGGACTTGATGCCGGCGCTCGAGCGCGCGCTCAAGGTGGTGAAAGAGGAGAAGCGCCAGGCGCTGGTGAACGTGTGCCTAGAGGTGAGCTACGTCAAGACCAGCTAGCCTCGCGCTAGCGCTGGCGCTCTACGCGCTCATCGCCGCCTCCGGCGCGTGGGCGGCCACGATCTACGTCATGAGCGTCGGGCGCGGCGAAGTCCAGGTGGTGATCGACAATCGCATCGTGCGGTGGATGCGCCCGGGCGAAGTCACGCCCGAGGGCGTGAAGCTGCGCGAGATCAATGGCGGCACCGCGGTATTCGAGGTCGGCGGCCGCGCCGTCGCGCTCGGCTTGGGCCAGTCGACCGTGGCGGAGACGCTCCTGCACGCCGACCAGCGCGGGCACTTCGTGACGCAGGCCTACTTCAACGGCGTGCCGCTCATGGCGGTGATCGACACCGGCGCGAGCTTCGTCAGCCTGAGCGGCGAGCAGGCACAGCGGCTGGGGATCGATTTCCGGCGCGGGCAGCGCGTGCTCGAGCAGACCGCCAACGGTCCTGTCACCTCCTACATGGTGCTGCTGGCGAGCGTCCAGGTCGGCGAGGTAGTGCTCGCCAACGTGCCGACGACGGTGCAGGAAGGCGGTGGACTGCCGATCGCGCTCATCGGCATGAGCTTCCTGAAGCAGGTCGAGATGCGCCGCTCGGGCAACACCCTCACCCTCAGCCGGCCGCACCTGCAGTAGTTTTACTGCTTGGTGGTCTCGAAGAAGTGCGGCATGCCGACGCGGCCCACCATCGGCAGCTTCACGCCGGAGCCGCTGACGCCGAAATTCAGGCCGAGGAGGTTCAGCTCGAACCCGTCCACCGGGCTCGCCGCAACGCCGAAGAGCCCGGCCATCGTGAACTGGAACCCGCCGCCGCTCGGCGCGGTCGAGACGAAAGTGCTGCCGATGTAGTCCTTGCCCACCGCGGTCGCCGGCAGGTCGACCTGCAGCTCCGGCACCGCACGCGCGATCCAGGCGGTGAAGGTGTTCGAGTTGGGGCCCGGCCACAGGGTGTAGGTTTTCGAATAGGGGTATTCGCGCACCGCCTTGTCGATCCGCGCGATCAGCTCCTCGACCCCTGCCCCGCGCTTGTCGGCGTAGAGCTCGGGCACCGAGCCGAACCAGGGCGCGTCGGGCTGGCGCTCGCGGATGACGAGCGCGCTGTCGGACCATCTCAGGCGCCAACCGATGATCTCGTAGACGGTCCACGACATGGCGTTGGCCGGCTTGACGGCGACCCAGGTATGGACGCCGAAGATGCCCTTCA
>DASQAW010000012.1:0-1610 GCA_035635495.1 Burkholderiales bacterium | reverse complement strand
CAGCGTGCTGCGCCGCTCCCGGCTCGCGCGCGAGCTGCTGCCGCAGAAAAGCATGCGCAACGCCCGCGGCTATCGCTTCCTCGGCTGGGAGCTCAACGTCGGCACCCGGCGGCTGACCTCGCCCGAAGGCGAGCGCGTCGGGCTCAGCCTCGGCGAGTTCAACCTGTTGCACGTGTTCTGCGCGGCCCCGCAGCGAGTGCTGACGCGCGACCAGCTCCTCGATCTCTCGCGCCTCAACGGCGCCGAAGTGTACGACCGCTCGGTCGACGTGCAGATCCTCAGGCTGCGGCGCAAGATCGAGCCCGACCCGGGCCGTCCGCAGCTGATCCGCACCGAGCGCGGCGCCGGCTACGTCTTCAGCGCGGCGGTGCAGGCGCTCAACTGAGCCGTTGCAACGCCTGGCGGAGAACCTCGGCGCTGCGCCCCAGGGCGCGCCTTTCGTCGTCGGACATCGCCGGCTCGAGAATCCGGCTCACGCCTTCGCGGCCGACAACGCTCGGCAAAGAGAGCGTCACGCCGTAGCGGGCGTTGTACACGCCGAGCGGCAGCACGGCCCGTTCGTCGCGCAGCACCGCTTCGGCGATGCGGGCGGAAGCGATGCCGATACCGAACTGGCTCGCCTGATTGCCCTCGATGATTGCGATATTGGCGTAGCGCACGTCGTGCTCTACCGCCCGACGCAGTTGCTCGGCATCGGGGATCGGTGCGCCGGCGACTCGCGCCGAGGACCAGAGCAGCACTTCCGAGGTGCCGTGCTCGCCGACGACCTGCGCCTCCACCGAGGCGGGATCGACGCCGAGCCGCCGCGCGAGGTGAACGCGGAAGCGCAGGCTGTCGAGCAGCGTGCCGGTGCTGAGCACGCGGTCGTGTCCGGCCAGCCGGCGCGCGAGGTCCGCCAGCGGATCGGGCGGGTCCGTGACGACGAGCAGCACCGCATCCGGTGCCGCCGCGGCGACCTTGGGGACCACGTCCCGGTAGATGGCGGCATTCGTATCGAGGAGCCTGAGGCGCCCTTCGGGATCGGCGCGATCGGTCGCGCCGCCGGCCTTCTCATTGACGCCGGCGGTGAGCATCACCAGGTCGGCGCCGGCGAGCGCGGCGTAGTCGCCGTCGCTCAGCACCACCGGCGGACAGAGCGGCGCGCCGTAGCGCAAATCGTCGGCCACCGCCCGGGCTCGCGCCCGGGTGCGGTCGACGATCACGATCTCGCGCGCCGAGCCGCGCGTGACGAGCGACAGCGCGCACGCCGCGCCAACCCTGCCGACTCCTACGATACCGAGCTTCATCTTCACAGCAGATCCTCGATCTTGATCGGCAGCTCGCGCGCCCGCACGCCGGTGGCGTGATGGACGGCGTTGGCGATGGCTGCCGCCATCCCCGCGAGGCCGATCTCGCCGATGCCGCGGGCGCCGAGCGGATTCAGCTTGGTGTCGGGGTACTCGACGAAATGGACCTCCAGCGCCGGCACGTCCGCATTGGCGGCGACGATGTAGTCGGCGAGGTTGGAGTTGATCGGCGCGCCGTTGCGCGGATCGTACGAAGTCTCCTCGAACAGGCTCATGCCGATGCCCATCACCACGGCGCCTTCGATCTGGTTGCGTCCGGCGAGC
>DASQAW010000011.1:0-1967 GCA_035635495.1 Burkholderiales bacterium | reverse complement strand
GGCGCCGACAAGTGGGGCCGCGACGTGCTGAAGAAGGCGATCAAGGGCACGCAGACCTCGCTCTTCATCGGCCTCGCGGCGGCTGCGGTCGCCGCGTTCATCGGCACGCTCTTCGGGGCGCTCGCCGGCTATCGCGGCGGCAAGGTCGACGACTTCTTCAATTGGCTCTACAGCGTGTTCACGTCCATTCCGTACCTGCTGCTCGTGCTGTCGATCGCGGCGGTGGTCAACTCGAAGGGCGTGCTGCCGGTGATCCTGATCCTCGGGCTCACCGGATGGACCGGCATCTTCCGTCTGATCCGCGCCGAGTACATGAAGCACAAGGTGCGCGAATACGTAATGGCGGCGGATGCCATCGGCGCGAGCGACGCGCGGCGCATGTTCGTCCACATCCTGCCGAACGTGAGCCACGTCGTGCTGGTGCAGCTCTCCCTGCACGTGGTGCTGTTCATCAAGTCGGAGGTGATCCTCACCTTCCTCGGCTTCGGCGTCGGCGTCGACACCGTGTCGTGGGGCAGCATGCTCGCCGAGGCGGGGAGCGAGCTGCTGCTTGGCAAGTGGTGGCAGCTCACCGTCGCCACCGCGTTCATGGCGCTGCTGGTCACGGCTTTCAGCCTGTTCACCGACGCGATGCGCGACGCGCTCGATCCACGCCTCAAATGAACCTGCTCGAGATCCATGACCTCTCGATTCGCTTCCGCCTGGATGAGTCGACCACCGTCGATGCGGTGAAGGGCATCAGCTTCGACGTCCCGGTGCGCAGCACCGTGGCGCTGGTCGGCGAATCGGGCAGCGGGAAGTCGGTGACCGCGCTGTCGGTGATGCGGCTGCTGCCGCCGGAGAACTCGAGCATCGGCCCGTCGAGCCGCATCCTCTACCGGGGCCGCGATCTCTTGAAGGGGTCCGCTAGAGAACTACAAGCTTTGCGCGGCGCGGAGATCGCCATGATCTTCCAAGAGCCGATGACCTCGCTCAACCCGGTGTTCACCGTCGGCTTCCAGATCGGCGAGGTCCTGCGCAAGCACCTCGGGCTCACCGGCAGCGCGCTGCGCAACCGCGCACTCGAGCTCCTGGCGGAGGTCGGCATCCCGGAGCCGCAGACGCGGCTCGGCGCCTATCCGCACCAGCTCTCGGGCGGCCAGCAGCAGCGCGTGATGATCGCCATGGCGATTGCCTGCGAGCCGAAGCTCCTGATCGCCGACGAGCCGACCACCGCGCTCGACGTGACAGTGCAGCGCCAGATCATGGACCTCATCGCCGGCCTGCAGGAGCGCCACCAGATGGCGATGCTCTTCATCACGCACGACTTGGCGCTGGTGAGCGAGATCGCCGACCACGTGGTGGTGATGCGGGATGGAGAAATTCGGGAACAGGCGTCGGCGTCGCAGCTCTTCCGCGACCCGCGCGACGCCTATACGCGAGCGCTCCTTGCGTGCCGCCCGCCGCGCGAGCACCGGCCCGCCCGGCTGCCGGTCATCGATGACTTTCTTACAGGTACCGGAACCAAGACGGGGGAGCGCCAGCGCGGGCTCACCGGTAATGAGCCGCCGCTGCTGGAAGCCAAAGGGCTGGCGAAGAGTTTTTACTTTCGGGAAGGTTTCTTCGGCCGCCGCGAGCTCAAGGCGGTGAAGGGCGCGTCCTTCCGCATCGCGAAAGGCAAGACGCTCGGCGTGGTGGGCGAGTCCGGCTCGGGCAAGACCACGGTCGCGCTGCTGGTGGCGCGGCTGCACGAGGCCACGGGCGGCGAGGTGCGCTTCGAAGGCCGCGACCTCCTCGCGATAGACGCCCGCGAGGCGATGCCTTACAAGCGGCGCATCCAGATCGTGTTCCAGAACCCGTACGCGTCGCTCAATCCGCGCTTCACCGTCGGGCAGATCCTGACCGAGCCGATGCTGATCCATGGCATCGGCGCCGACGACGGCGAGCGCCGCGCCATGGCGAGCGAGCTGCTGAGCAAGGTGGGGCTG
>DASQAW010000010.1:0-4263 GCA_035635495.1 Burkholderiales bacterium | reverse complement strand
AAGGAGAACGCGATGCGAGCGATCAGGCTGATGGCGGGAATACTGGCGCTGGGGTTGGCGTCCTGCGCCGGGACGGCGAACGTGGTGCCGCAGGAGCAGGCGGCGCAGTTCCAGCAGGCGGGCCCGCCGTTCCCCTACAACTCGTTCTACTGCCCCTAGGTCGCCAGCGCTTCAGCAGATCGCTGCAGGACTCATTCGAGCTTCATCTCCATGCGTACCGAGCCCGCCGCGGACGCGGCGGCCGCCGCCTGCTTCGATACGATGAAGATGCGTTCCGGGCTGAGCTCTGCGTTGGCGAGCAGCACGCCGCGCACCGCGGTCGCGCGCTGCTGGCCGAGCGCCTCGAGCGCCACGGGCGCCGGCTTGAGGTGCTCGAGGAACGCGCTCTGCAGCCATTCGATCATGGCATCGAGGTTGGGCGCCGGCTGGCCCTGCAGCTCCTGCGGATATTCCGGCGCGGTCTTGAACTGCGCGCGGTAAGCAGCCTCGAGCGCCTCGAGGCGCTTGCGCCCGGCGTCTTCATCGACGGGCTTCGCGGGATCCGCGGGAGGCACGAGCGCGCGCAACGCCTGCCTCGCCATCGCGTCGCCGTCAGGGGCCGCCGCAACCGTGAACGGCACGCTCAACCGCAGCTGCGGGCGCTCGACCAGAGCCTTGGCGAGCGTCCCGAGCTTCCGCTGCTGCGGCTCGGAGAGAGTTGCCGAACCCGGCTGGAAGTCGACGAAGGCGAGCTCGTCCCCGCCGCCGAACATGGCGCCGATCGCCTTGAACGGCGCGCTGATCACGGTGGTGAGCACATTGAGGATCGCTTTGCCGATGAGCGCGCCCAAGCTGAACTGCGGATCGTCGAGCGTGCCGCCGATCGGCAGGTCGACCTCGATCACGCCACGGCGGTCCTTGAGCAGGGACACGCCGAGCTTGACCGGGATCGGCGCCGCGTCCTTGGAATCGGTGCGCTCGCCGAACTCGAGGTTGTCGACGACGATGTGGTGCTGCGCGTCGAGCTTGCGGTTCTCGACGTGGTATTTCATCGCCGTCGTCAGCTTCCCCTTGCTGATGTTGTAGCCGGCGAACTTGCCGGAGTAGGGGTTGAAGGTCATCAGCTCGATGTTGCGGAACTCCATGGCGATGTCGGTGTACATGGCCGCCGAGAGGACGTTGACCTCGCCGGCGACGCTGACCGGCGAGTACTCGTCGACCTTGCCCTTCAGCGCCACCCTGGCGCGCGACGTCGGCGCTGACGACAGCTCCGCGATCTCTCCTCCCAGCCCGACGATGCCGGTGGCGAAGGACGGCTGCACCGAGTAGTCCGCGAAATTCGCGGAGCCGTCCACCACCTCCACCGTCTGGATCGTGATCGCCAGGGGCTCGGTGGCGGCGCTGCCCTGGGTCTGCGCGGCCGGCGGTTTGGCCGGCGCATCGCTGCCGGGAGATGGCGGCGCGAGGGCGCGCGCGAGGTTGGTGGTGCCGTTCTGGGCGATGACGATGCGCGCGTAGGGTTCCTGCGCGACGATCCGCTCGACATGCAGCCGGTCTGGACGCTGCTGGAAGCGGATGCCGGTGATCGCCAGCTCGCGCCATTTCAGGAGGTCCTCGCGCACGAGATCGTCGGTGGCGCGCAGGTCGTCGATCCTGAGCTCGCCGGAGGCCTTCGCCGTGGGCGGCGCTCCGCGCCGCCCTGGGGTCAGTGTCACGTTGCCCTTGACTCCGAGGCTGCCTGAGGCGAGCGTCAGCCCGGTCGCCTGCGCCAGGTAAGGCTGCAGCACGGGAAGCGGGAATCTCTGCAGATCGATGGCCAGCGCCGCGCTCAGCGGGTCCAGGCCGACTTCGCCGCGCATGCCGAGCTGCCCTTGACCTTCGATCCCGATCCGCGCGTCGAGCTTCGTGCGGGCGGCGCGCGCCGTCGTCCAGCCGCTGACCGTGATCCCGATCGGCGCCAGCCGCACGCGCGCCGCCGGCGACGTGGTGCGATCCTCGGTGTTGAGGGAGGCTGCCTCGACCGCGATCACATCGGCATGGACGGTCCACGGCGCCGGCGCCGGCTGCGCGGGCGCGGGCGATCCGCCGGCGAGGCGCGCCAGGCGAAGCTTGCCGTCGCTTTCGCGCACGACGTCGACGTGCGCGCCGCGCACATCCACGCGCCGCACCCCGACGTCGCGCCGGGAAAGGGAGAACGCGAGGTCCTGCACGTCGATCTGCGGGACCGTCAAGGGCGGCACGATCGCTACGCCGCGCTCGGCCAGCGCGAGGTCACGCACGGCGATCGAGGGCAGCGCGACCTCGAGGGACAACGGCTGGAGGCCAAAGCGGTATCTGCCGCGCAGCTCGGCCGAGCCGGACACGATCTCGATCGCCAGCTTGTCCTTCAGGTACTCGTCGAGCGCCGCTAGCCGCACGTCGGACACGCTGAACGTGCCGCTCGAGCCGAGCGGCTGCACGGTGAACCCCCCGGCCCAATCGATTCTCGCCGCGACGCGGCTCGAGGCGGCGAAGCTGTAGGCGTTGCGATGGGCGACGTCAGTACTGAAATCGCTCAGCGAGAAGCGGATCGGAGTGAAGACCGCGCTGAATGGCGGCGCGACCGAGTGGTCCTGGAAACCGATGCGCCCGCCCGCAACCGCGAAGCGGCCGATCTCCACGCGCAGCGGCTTGTCGCCAGCCGCCTCCTTTGCGGGCGTCGATGCGGCCGGTGGCGCCAAGCCCGCCAGGTTCAGGTTGCCGTCGGGCGCGACGACTACTTCGATGGAGGGCGCCGCGAGGTCGATCTCCTTGAGTACGACGCCGCGCCTCCAGAGCGAGGCGATCTCGGCATTGACGTAGAGGCGCTGGAAGGCCACCAGCGGCGTGCCGTCCGCCTCTGTGAGGTTCAGGTCGATGATGGTCGCAGCAAGCGTGAACGGATTGAATCGGATCTCGCCGATAGCGATCTTGCGATGCAGCGTCTCGGCGACGAAGGACTCGATCTGCGAGCGCGCCAGGCGCGGCACGAGGTAGAACCCGGCGAGCGCGTAGGCGAGCAGCAGGGCCGCGGCGACACTGGCCAGAATCCACCGGGCACGCCCGCGCGGAATCATCGCGGCCTCAGGCTTGAGGGCGTCCACGGCGCCACCAGGAAAACGCTACCGGACTGGCTCGAATTCATAGACTCCGCCGTCGGCCATCAGCGAAAGGAAGAGATTCCGGTCCCTGATCAGGTAGGAGCGGACGTAGGGCAGCTGCTTGACGATGCCGTCGTGCAGCGAGCCCGGCGGGCACATGGCGCGCGTGATGGCCATGGGGCCGAGCTCTAGCTGACCATGTCCTGCAGACGTCCACGTGCCGTGGCCGCGATTGCAATCGATGCGCGCGTTCACGCTACCGTCGGCACCGAAGGTCAGCGTGTACTTCGACTTTTCGTCCGGCCGCAGGACGGTGTCGTCGCCGCCCTGGAATTTCACCAGCTGCCATGTCGTCCCCTCGAGGCTGGCCGCGGGCGGAACGTGCGCGCAGCCGAGCGCGAGCACGGACGCAGCGAGACATGCGAGCCTCCGCATCGGACTCCCAAGCTACGTCGAACACTCGAGCCGGGCTATTGGACCAAGGTCCTAGAATGGAAGCGCCGTCTGCGGGATGTTCGCACCGGAAGGAGAACTCCAGTTTCGGCAGGCCGGCCCGCCGTTCCCTTACAACTCGTTCTACTGCCCCTGGCCTTTCAGCAGGTCGCCGCAGCCGGCACGCCGCGCCCAGTACTGCCACGCGCGTTGCGTTTCCGGCGATTGCGGCTTGTAGCCGGTGCCGGCGGCGCGCGCATTGATCTCGCCGGTGCTGAGCGGCTTCAGCTCGCCGAGCTGCATCGCCTTCTGCTGCACGCGCGCATTGCGCGGCAGGTACACCGACATGCGCACGACGTCGATCAGCGAGCGCGCCGCGGCGGCGAAGCCGTGGCCGCGCATCAGCGCGACGCTGTTGGCGGCCAGCCGCTTCGCCAGATCGCGGCCCTGCGCCATGTCGGTGACCAGCAGGTTGGTGCGGTCGCCGAAGCGCTCGGCGATATCCCACACCGGCACCTCGGCGCCGATGAAGGCGCCGGAGTGGATCACCGGCCTGAGCGGCGCCTTGGTAATGGTGAACGGCAGCACATCCTCCGCGTGCGCATGCACCACGGCCATCACTTCCGGCCGCGCTTCGTAGATGGCGGCGTGGATGAAGCGCTCGAGATACAGCGGCCGCTGCTCGGGCTTGTACGCCTGCCCGTCGAGCGTGTGCTCGACGATGTCGCCCGCC
>DASQAW010000009.1:0-11839 GCA_035635495.1 Burkholderiales bacterium | reverse complement strand
CGAAGGCTTCGGCGCCGAGGTCAAGCAGCGGATCCTCGTCGGCACCTACGTCCTCTCGCATGGCTACTACGACGCCTATTACCTGCAGGCGCAGAAGGTGCGACGGCTCATCGCGCGCGACTTCGCCCAGGCCTTCGAGCGCTGCGATCTGATCCTCGGCCCCACCTCGCCGACTACGGCCTTCCCCATCGGCGCGAAGGCGAGCGATCCGGTGCAGATGTACCTGAACGACATCTTCACCGTCTCGGCCCCGCTCGCCGGCTTGCCCGCGCTTTCCGTCCCCTGCGGCTTCGACGACGCGGGCTTGCCGGTAGGCCTGCAGCTCACCGGCAACTATTTTTCCGAAGCGCGCCTCCTCGGCGCCGCCCACCGCTACCAGCAGGCGACCGACTGGCACCTGAAGGTGCCGCGGGAGACACCGCTGTGAAGCGCTTTGCATTCATCGCGCTGCTCCTTCCCGTGGTTGCAGGCGCGCAAACCGAGACGCGGGAGCTGGTCGGCCAGATCGGCAGCCGCCCGGCGCTGCTCGTGCTGCACGCGAGCCGCACCCCGGAGGGCGCGTGGCAACTGGCCGGCGAGTACATCGTGCTGCCGACGCTGCAGCGGCGCTTCGTCGAAGGCGAGTCGAGCCCGGAGATCGGCGTCACGACGCTGCGCGAAGGCGTGACACCGATCCTCTTCGGCCGCTCGCCCAGCGGGGAGCTGCGCGGCGTGCTGCGCGGCGGAGTCTTCAAGGGCGCGCGCTACGCGCCGGGTGGCCAGGAGCGCGAGCGCTTCGAGTTCAGCGAAGAATTCCCGGCCATGGACTCCTACAGCGCCAACGTTCGCTGCGAGCTCGCCGAGGGCCGCTACGCGTCCCATCTCAGCATGGCGGTGGAGGCGGGCAAGCTGCAGTCCTTCGACTGGCGCTCGAAGCTCGCGCCGGGCGGCCACGCCTGCAGCGTCGCGAATCCGCAGCAGCAGCCGCTGAAAGGCGGGCTGCGCTTCGTCAACGGACGCTGCAGCGTGACGCTGCGCGAGGTCGGCGACTACGTGCGCCTTGCGGCGGAGAACTGCGTCGAGCAATGCGGCTCGGCGGCCTATCTCGAGCCCCTGTTCATCGATCGGCGCGGCAACTGCCGGTTGCTGCGCGCCGACACGAGGTAACGCATGGCCTGGGAAGTCGTGGTCGGCATCGAGACCCACGCCCAGCTCGTCACGCTGAGCAAGATCTTCTCCGCGGCGTCGACCGCCTTCGGCGCGCCGCCGAATACCCAGGCCTCCGCCGTCGACCTCGCGCTTCCCGGCACGCTGCCGGTGCTGAACCGCGCCGCCGTCGAGCACGCCATCCGCTTCGGCCTCGCCATCGGCGCCACCATCAACCGCCGCTCGATCTTCGCGCGCAAGAACTACTTCTATCCCGACCTGCCGAAGGGCTACCAGATCAGCCAGTACGAGAGCCCGATCGTGCAGGGCGGCACGCTGCGCATCATTACCGCCGAAGGCGAGAAAAGCATCCCTCTGACGCGCGCGCACCTTGAGGAGGACGCCGGCAAGCTGTTGCACGGGGTGCGCGGCACGTCCGGCGTCGATTTCAACCGCGCGGGCACGGCGCTGCTGGAGATCGTTTCCGAGCCCGACCTGCGCGGCGCGAAGGAGGCGGTGGCCTACGCGAAGGCGCTGCACTCGCTGGTCATGTGGATCGGCATTTGCGACGGCAACATGCAGGAAGGCTCCTTCCGCTGCGATGCCAACGTTTCGGTGCGGCGCCCGGGCGGGAAGCTCGGCACGCGCTGCGAGATCAAGAACCTCAACTCCTTCCGCTTCATGGAGCGCGCGATCGAGTTCGAGGCGCGCCGGCAAATCGAGATCCTCGAGGACGGCGGGAAGATCGAGCAGGAGACGCGGCTCTATGACGCAGAGCGCGACGAGACGCGCTCGATGCGCACCAAGGAGGATGCGCAGGACTACCGTTACTTCCCCGATCCGGACCTGCTCCCGCTCCCGGTGACGGAAGCGCAGATCGAAACCATCCGCAGGACGTTGCCCGAGCTGCCCGAGGCGCGGCGTGAGCGCTTCGCGCGCCAATATGCGCTGAGCGCCTATGACGCGACGCTGCTCACGGCTTCGCGCGCGGCGGCGGACTACTTCGAGCTGCTGGTCAAGGTTTCGGGCCTCGACCCCAAGACCTGCGCCAACTGGCAGACCGGGCTGCTCGCCAAATCCCTCCACCAGCACGAAATCGACATCTCGGAGAGCCCGGTGCCGGCGGCCCGCCTGGCCGAGATCCTGAGAAAGGTCTCCGATGGCACGCTTTCCAACAAGACCGCGCAGAAACTATTCGCGCTCGCGTGGAGCTCCGGCGCGGACGCATCCATCGACGAGCTGATCGAGCGGGAAGGCCTGAAGCAGATGAGCGATGCCGGCGCCATCGAAAAGCTGGTCGACGAGGTGCTCGCCGCCAACGCCAAGCAGGTGCAGGACTACCGCGCGGGCAAGGAGAAGGCGTTCAACTCGCTCGTCGGGCAGGTGATGAAGGCGAGCAAGGGCAAGGCGAATCCGGCGCAGGTGAATGAGCTGCTGCGCCGCAAGCTGGCGCGCTAGCGCTTGCCGCGCGTCGCCTCGACGTAGCGCTTCTTGTCCTGGTCGTACTTGGTGTTGATGGCGGCGACCTCCCGCTTCTTCGCCTCGAGCAGGTCTTCCTGCGCTTTCAGGTCGATGTCCACGTTCTTGATGTCGGCGGTGAGCTTCGCCGGTGGACCGGCTTTCGCCTTTTTGTCGCTGCCGTCCTTGTAGAACTCGAGCTCCTTCTCGTAGCCCGCGCGGCGCTTTTTCAGGGCCTCGATCTTGCCTTCGACTTCCTGCACGGCTCTCTCGTTGTCGGCGAGATCGCGCTTGCGCGCCTCCTCGATGTCGCGCTCGCTGTTGTAGGTGGCGAGCAGCGCGCGGTTGCGCCGCAGCTCTTCGCGGGCTACGGCGTCCTGCTCCTTCTTCTTCTCCGACGCCGCTTCCTGTTCCTCGCGCGCCTTCCGCTCGCCTTCCGGATCGATGCGGCGCACGACGAGGCCTTGCTGGTTCAACTGCTCGACCGGGCGCCCGACGCACTGCATGGGAATGGTCGAGCCGTAGTATTTCTTGCCGTCGGTGCCGGTGCAGCGGTAAGTCGACTGCGCCTGCACGGCGAGCGGCGCCACCGCCAGCGCGCAGCCTGCAATCCAGAGTATTTTTCTAATCATCGCGTTCCTCCCGAACGACGAATGCGCCGATTGTAACCTGCTAAAATTCCGGCCGCGCATGCACTTCGCCGACAAGGCGCTCACCGCCGAGATCACGGCCCGAATGCTGCTCGAGGTCAAGGCGGTGCTGTTCTTCGAAGAAAAGCCCTTCATCTTCACCTCCGGCTGGGCGAGCCCCGTCTACATCGACTGCCGCAAGCTCATCTTCTATCCACGCATACGGCGCCAATTGGTTGACTTCGCCGTCGCCACCCTGGCACGCGACGTGGGTTTCGAGCAGTTCGACGTCGTCGCCGGCGGCGAGACCGCGGGCATCCCCTACGCCGCGTGGATCGCGGACCGCCTCGCGCTGCCGATGCAGTATGTGAGGAAAAAGCCGAAGGGCTTCGGTCGTAATGCACAGATCGAAGGCGATATCCGCGAGGGCGCGCGCACGCTGCTGGTCGAGGATCTGACCACCGACGGGCGCTCGAAAATCAACTTTTGCAAGGCGCTGCGCGAGGCGGGCGCCATCGTCGAGCACGTGTTCGTCAACTTCTACTACGACATCTACCCGGAGTCGAAGCAGATCCTCGCCGACCTGAACGTGCGGCTGCACTACCTGGCAACCTGGTGGGACGTGCTCGCGGTGGTGAAGAAGGACGGCTACCTGAAGCCGGCCCAGCTCGGCGAGGTGGAAAAATTCCTGCACGAGCCGGCCAAGTGGTCGGCGGCCCACGGCGGCGTGTCCGCCTTTCCCGCTGGGTGAAATGCGGTTTGCGGGTCATCACCCTCAACGTCAACGGCGTAAGGTCCGCGGCCAGTAAGGGATTGTTCCGCTGGCTTGCCACGCAGCGCCCCGACGTCGTTTGCCTGCAGGAGATGAAGTGCCAGGAGGTCGATCTCGACGCCAAGCTCCACGGCCTCAAGCTCTACGACAGCTGCCATGCCTTTGCGCAGAAGAAGGGCTACAGCGGCGTCGCTCTTTATAGCCGCAAGACCCCCGACGAAGTCGTACGCGGGTTCAGGAATCGCGAGTTCGACGCCGAAGGGCGCTACGTCGAAGCGCGCTTCGGCAAGCTATGGGTGGTCTCGCTGTATATGCCTTCCGGCTCGGCGGGCCCGCACCGCCAGGCATCCAAGCTGCGCTTCCTCAAGCATTTCGCGCTTCACCTCAAGCGTCTGCGCGAGCGCAAGCAGGAAATCATCCTGTGCGGCGACTGGAACATCGCGCACCGGGAAATCGACCTCACCAACTGGCGTTCCAACCAGAAGAACCCCGGCTTCACGCCCGAGGAGCGCGCCTGGCTTACGCATGTGTTCGACGAAATCGGCTTCGTCGATGTCTTCCGCAAGCTCAATCCAAAGCCCGATCAGTACACGTGGTGGTCGAACCGCGGCCAGGCCTGGAGGAAGAACGTCGGCTGGCGCATCGACTACCAGGTCGCGACGCCCGGCGTGGCGGCCGCGGCGACCCGCGAGTCGATCTACAAGCGCCGGCGCTTCTCCGACCACGCGCCGCTGACGATCGACTATGACTATCCGCTCTAGCGTCCGGCCGTACTTCGAGCCGGCGCCGCTGGCCGCGCTGTTCCTCGGCATCTCCTCGGGCTTCGCCTTCTCGATGATCGGCGCGACGCTCGCCACGCGCCTCGCGCAGCACGGCATCACGAAGAGCGCGGTCACGGCGTTCGCGCTCACCTTTCTCGCCTACAACTTCAAGTTCCTTTGGGCGCCGATCGTCGACAACGTCCGGCTGCCCCTGATCGGCCGCTTCGGGCAGCGCCGGAGCTGGCTGTGGCTGCTCGGCGTGCTCGTCATGGCCGCGGTCGTCTTTCTCGGCTTCGCCGACCCAGGCTCGGCGCTCTTGATGGTCGCCATCGCGGCGATCGTCCTCGGCATCGCCGGCGCGACGTTCGACATCATCATCGACGCGTATCGCATCGAGCTGCTGGAGCCGCGGCAGCTCGGCGTCGGCTCCGGCATGTCGCAATACGGCTGGCGCATCGGCTCGGCCGCCGCCGGTGCGCTCGCGCTCGTCCTCGCGGCGCGATTCGGCTGGACCGCCGCCTATATGGCCTGCGCGGCCTTCGCCGTGCCGGCGATGCTGGTGGGAGTGGTCATGGGCGAGCCGAAGCGACACCGCGAGCCGGCCAAGCCGCACGGCGCCTGGGAGGCGGTCGTGGCGTACTTCAGCCCGCTGGTGGAGTTCATCCAGCGCCAGGGGGCGGTGGTGGTGCTCGCCTTCGTGCTCATCCACAAGATCGGCGACACGCTCGCCAACCTGACGCTGCGACTGCTCTTCGCCGACCTCGGCTTCACCAATGACGAGATTGCCTTCTACGACATCGGCATCGGCTTCGTCGCGCTGCTGATCGGCATTTTCGTCGGCGGCATCCTCTATTCACGGCTCGGCATGAAAACCTCGGTGCTCATCAGCCTGGTGCTGATGGCGGTGTCGAACCTGAGCTTTGCCGGGCTCGCCGCCGCGGGTCACACCAACGTCGGCATGGCCGCCGCGGTGGGCTTCGAGAATTTCGCGAGCGGCATCGGCGGCGTGACGGTGGTCGCGTACCTGTCGGCGCTTTGCAACCTGCGCTTCACCGCCACGCAGTACGCGCTGCTCTCCGCTCTCGCCAGCATTGCCGGCCGCTTCCTCACCGCCACGACCGGCGGCGCCATGATCAATGCGATGGGCTACGTCAACTTCTACGTGCTGACGACGATCGTCGCCCTGCCGGGCGTCTTCCTCTTCTGGTACATGATCCGCTCCGGCCTCGCCGACCTCTCGATCGGCTCGGCAGGCAAGGAGACCGCCTAGGCCAGCTTGGCGCCCTTTTCCGCGAGAAGCTGCCGCAGCAGCGAGCGGTGGCAGCGCGCCTCGTTCTCGCAATAGCAGCCGATGGACAGATTGGTGCCGTGCGACAGCGCCGCGAGCAGCTCCATGAGTCGCTCGGCGCGCGGCTCGCGCATCTCGCGGCGGTAGTTGCGCGCGTATTTGCGCCAACGCGCGTCCGTCCATGGCTGGGCGAGCGCCCAGCTCACCCACTTCTGGCTCGGCGCGAGCTCGGGGAGCCACACGTCGTAGAAGTTGCGTCGCGCGTAGTCGGCCTTGCGCACGCCGCGCGGCGGGCGGCGTGCCGTGCCGATGCGCAGTCCCTCGCCCCGCTGCCGGGCGCTGCCTAGGCGGACGACGCGGAGCGCCAAGCCGTCTTCTGCGCCTTGACGACGTACTGCGCGCCGATGAGCGGCGCGAACCAGGTGCCGGCGAGCGGCAGCAGCGACCGGTTGAGCGAATCGCCGAAGCGCGGCGCGAGCGCCTGCAGCGGGAAGAACATGAAGTTGCACGCCTTGCTCTGCAGCTTGCACAGGCCGGCGGCGGCGAGCTCGCGGTCGAACTTCCACGGCACGCAGCGATTATGCGCCAGGCGGTAAGGGTTGCGGCCCCCGCGCAGCCGGCGCTCCAAGCTGCGCAGGCCGACGTAAGCCGCGGACGCCACGTGATAGGCGCTGGCGCGGTTCGGCAGCGCGAGCACCGCGATCCCGCCGGGCTTGAGCACTCGCGCGATCTCGGCGAGCGCGCGCTCATAGCGCGGCAGATACTCGAGCACTCCCATGCACAGCAGCGCGTCGTACGAAGCGTCAGGGGACTGGAGGCGTTCGACGTCGTCCACCGCAAAGCTGCAGCGCTTCTCCAGCGGGTGCCCGGCCATGCGCTGGCACGCGCGGCGGATCATCTCTCCCGAAACGTCGATGCCGCGCGCCTCGAAGCCCATGGCGAGGAGCTCCGGCATCATCACCGCCGGGCCGCAGCCCACCTCCAGCAGGCGCCCTTTCGCGCCCGCGAGGAACTCGATGGCGATGCGCTTCTGCGACAGGAACGACAGCTGGCGCTCGCGCTCGCGGAGGTATTCGAGCGCGAGCGAGTCGAAGAGCGCCTCCACCTGTGCCTTGGCGGAAAGGGGCGCGGTCCGTTCCGTCGTGCGCGCATGGTCCATGCATGACGCATAGCAGGCTTCGGGCCGTAGCCCGCGCGGCTCATCAACCCCTGCGCTTGAAGAACTGCACCGCGCGCTCGTGCTTTTCGGCCGCGGCGCGCGTCCTGAACGTGCCGAGATTCCGGCGCCTGCCGGTTTTCGGGTCGATCTTGCGCGAATAGAGCCGGTATTCACCGGACGGCAACTTGCGAATCATTGGGCCATCCTCCAGGTGGACTTCGAGGCGTGCCGCAAGGACCGGTCCTATTCCTGCCTGCTGCTTGTCATTCTGTCATTGCCGCGCTACCGCGCGGCGGCGCAGCAAGTGACCCATGTACGCGACAACCAGTGCATTGAGAATCAGCGCGCCGAGCTTGAACCACGAGAAGCCGCGGCCGAGCTCGTAGATCTCGACCGGGACGTAGATCCCGCCGCTGAGCGCCGCCACCCATTCGCCCCAGCGGCGCCCGAACCACAGTCCATAAGCCTCCACGAAGCGCAAGACCGCGTACGCCATGGCGAGCGCTGCCAGCACCCAGAGCTGCCCGTCGGAGAGATTCGCAGTGAGATCGAGAAAGATCCGCGGATACTTTTTGGCCGCGTCCAGGTGCAGGCGATGGACGAGATGCTCCGCCACCTGCTGGACGTCGCGGTGGATCAGGCTGGCCAGCCCGAAGCCCGCGACGAGGACGAGGGCGCCCTTGAACGCCTCGAATGCCGCCACGGCGCGCAGCCCGACGATCGGCCGCCAGGCAGCCACTGCTACGGCGCTCGCCGCCGCGCGAGCGCAAATGCCCAGGCGCAGAGCGCGGTGGTCACCACCGCCCCGATCCCTGAGGCGTCGAGCGGCACCGTCCAGCCGCCGACTTGCACGGGCCAGCCGTACGCCAGCCGCAAGACATGCAGCACGGCCACCAAGCCGAATAGCAACCCTGAGACCACAAGGTAAGCACGCATGGTTCTCTCCTTATGCGCTCGACACGTTGTAAAGCCAGTGCCAGGGCTCGTACTGGTAGCCGTAGCGGTTTCCATGCGGAAATGAAAGCACGAAGCCGAAGCGCACCGCGTTGGCCGAGAGCCACCGGAATGCCGCGGTGTTCTCGAATTCCACCTCGAAGGGGACGGCACCGTCGGTGGTGATGTCGATCGCGCGACCGGTGTGATGCTCGCTGTACCCCGGCGGCGCGCTCGCGGAAAGGATGGTCTCCAGCGAAGCGCCCTGCGCGAGCTTTTCCCTCAGGATCTCCACCTGCCGGTCGATGCTGCGAAAGGCGGACGCGATCCTGATCACGACGCCGTGCCCCTGTGCGGCAGC
Organism: Burkholderiales bacterium; assembly: GCA_035635495.1. Taxonomy (GTDB): domain Bacteria; phylum Pseudomonadota; class Gammaproteobacteria; order Burkholderiales; family SG8-39; genus SCGC-AG-212-J23. The sequence goes on along the minus strand of DASQAW010000009.1, from coordinate 3,353 downwards.
GCTCATCCTGCGCCACGCGGCTGCCGCGGCTGGTGTAAGGCGATGCTCCCGACCCTCGTCGCCGATCTCCGCCACCACGAGCTCCTCGGCTTCCGGACACAGAGGCAGCGAGCGCGCGCGGATCAGGTCTTCAGGGATGTCGAGCGCCGCCAGGATCGAGCGGACGCGCTCGGAGTGATCCATCATGTCTCGCCCATCATCTGCTGAATGATCGTCCAGGGATCTCGCCATTCCACAGCATTGGTCTGTGTCAAATCCGCCGCGATGATTAGGGCCTTCCACAATGTCCAAGCCCGGGCGCGCAGCCACGTTGCCGGATCGTACGGAAGTTTCGATTGGAACGCTTTTCGGCTTTCGCCGCGAAACACCGTCCAAGCGATGGACAAATCGCACGCGGGGTCGCCAACTCCGAGATTTCCAAAATCGATGACTCCTATTAGCCGGTTGTCTTGCGACAGCAGGTTTCCAACACTGATGTCGCCGTGGATCCAAACCGGGCAATGGGTCCATGCAGTGCGAGTGGCAGCCGCCCATAGGGCGGTCGCGGCCTTGGTATCGATCCGCCATTCGAGATGTTGCAGAGCATCCCTTGTCTCGGCGTCGTAGGCCGTGAGCGAACCGCCGCGATGAAAGTTATGCGCTCCGGGTGCAGGACCGCCCTTGGCGTCGATGCGTTGCAAGGCGACGAGGAAGTCCGCGACGCCGGCGGCAAAGACCTTCGAATTGGCTACTTCCTCGGGCGCGACGCTTTCCCCTTCGATCCATCGATAGATCGACCATCTCCAGGGGTAGCCTTCTGCGGGTTGCCCAAGGGCGACACAAGGTGGAATGGCGAGCTGCAGCGAAGGCGCCAAACGCGGGAGCCAGACGCTTTCCTTCTCGGGTTGCGCGGCGTACGCCGCCGCGCTCGGCAGACGAACGACCATTTCATCACCCAGGCGAAACGATCTGTTGTCCATGCCGCCGCACACGATTGGCTTCACCGGGAGGTGTGCCCATTCTGGAAATTGGGTGCTCACCAACCGGCGCACCAGCATTTCGTCAATGACAGGCAACTTTGCATCCACCTTACCCGACCATCGTCAGAGGTTCTTGCTCATGACGACGCTACGGTAGACCTTCCCTTCCCATTGCACGTAACCGACGTGACGGTAGCCGCGTCGTTCATAGAAGGAGATGAGATGCCGCGCGGGTTCGGCCGTATCAACAGCGATTTCCCGATGTTCGCAAGCTCTCCCCCAAGCCTCGGCACAGTCCAGCAGCCGACTGCCGAGGCCACGCTTCTGATACTCGGGAGCGACGGCGAATTGATGGGCGATCGCGACGCCGGCCTTGCGGAAGAATTCGCACGAAGAATCGGCTCGTGCGCGCTGAACGACGATAGTGCCGATCAATGCCGATGCGTCGACCGCCACCAGGCAGTGACCGGACGCTATGCGCTCCGCGGTCACAGAGGTGCTCTGATCGACCGCGGTGTAGTTGAGGCCCATCGCGCCGAGATCCGCATAGGCGCGATGCAGCAGATCGGTCAGCGCCTCGATCGAATCGGACGGCCGTACGGGCCGGATTTCAGTTCGATCCGGCGGTGCAGCGATAGACCGCAAGGCTGCCAAGGAGGTTGGGCAGAAACGTGACCGGCTGCCCCGCGTGCAGCACCAGGCGCTCGCGGATGCGCACGCCGAGGCGCCGGCAGAGGTCCTCGAAGTCGACGATGGTGCAGTGGTGCACGTTGGGCGTCTCGTACCACGCGAAAGGCAGACTCTCGGAGACCGGCATCCGGCCGAGCGCCACCTGCAGGCGCGCGCTCCAATGGCCGAAGTTCGGGAAGCTGACGATCACCTCGCGGCCTACGCGCAGCATCTCGCGCATCAGGAGCTCGGTGCGGTGGATGGTCTGCAGCGTCTCGGAGAGGATCACGCAGTCGAACGAACCGTCGGCGAAGAGGGAGAGGCCGCTCTCGAGGTCGACCTGCAGCACGTTGACGTCGTTGGCGACGCAATCGAGCACGCTGGCGTCGTCGATCTCGACGCCGTAGCCCGGCGCCTGGCGCTCCTGCCAAAGATACCGCAGGAGCGAGCCGTCGCCGCAGCCGAGGTCGAGCACGCGCGCCTCGGGCGCGACCCATTGCGCGATCGCGGTCTGGTCGGGCCTCACAGCTCGATGTTCCCGAAGTAGGCGCGCAGCGCGTTGTGGTAGCGCGGATCCTCGAGCAGGAAGGCGTCGTGGCCGCCGGGCGCGTCGATCTCGAGGTAGGAGACGATGCGGCGGTTGTCGAGCAGCGCGCGCACGATCTCGCGCGAGCGCGGCGGCGGGAAGCGCCAGTCGGACTTGAACGACGCTACCAGGAACGCCGCCTTGGCGCGCGCGAGGGCGGCCGACAGGTTGCCGCCGAAGTCGGCCGCCGGATCGAAGTAGTCGAGCGCCTTGGTGATGCGCAGATACGTGTTGGCGTCGAAGTAGCTCGAGAACTTGTCGCCCTGGTAGCGCAGGTAGGACTCGATCTCGAAGTCGATGTCGAAGTCGAATCCGGGCACGCCCCGCCGCAGAAGGCGGCCGAATTTCTCGGCCATCGCCTCGCCGGAGAGGTAGGTGATGTGGCCGATCATGCGCGCGATGCGCAGGCCGCGCGTCGGCACGACGCCCTTGTCGTAGTAGTGGCCGCCGTGGAAGTCCGGGTCGGTCATGATCGCCTGGCGCGCCACTTCGTTGAAGGCGATGTTCTGCGGCGTGAGCCGCGCCGCGGCGGCGATCACGATCGAATGGCGGATGCGGTCGGGATAGGAGAGCGTCCACTGCAGCGCCTGCATCGCGCCGAGCGATCCGCCGATCACTGCGGCGAAGCGCTCGATGCCGAGGTGGTCGGCGAGCCGCGCCTGCGCTTCGACCCAGTCCTCGACCGTGACCACCGGGAAGTCGGCGCCCCAGGGCTTGCCGGTCGCCGGGTTGATCGACGCCGGACCGGTCGAGCCGAAGCAGCTGCCGATGTAGTTCGAGCCGACGACGAAGAAACGATCGGTGTCGAGCGGCTTGCCGGGCCCGACCAGGTTGTCCCACCAGCCGGTGTTGCCCTTGTCGTCCTCGTAGTAGCCCGCGACATGGTGCGAGGCGTTGAGCGCGTGGCAGACCAGCACCGCGTTCGAGCGCGCGGCGTTCAGCTCGCCGTAAGTCTCGTAGGCGAGGTCGAACGACGGCAGCTCGGCGCCGCTTTTCAGCTTGATCGGCCGGTCGAAATGCGCGGCTTGGGCGCGGGCCGCGCCAACGGAAGAGGGGTCGTGAGGAGCGTTCATCGTCTGTTTAGCGGTATTTGTTAGGCGCCCGCAAGCTGACTCAAATCGGCGCGCGCGAAATTATAG
>DASQAW010000008.1:0-3825 GCA_035635495.1 Burkholderiales bacterium | reverse complement strand
GCCGAAGAGCTTGAAGGTCGCCCAGATCTTCTCGGAATAGTTGAAGGCGACGTAGAGGTTGGCGACCCCCATGAAGACGAAGAAGCCGACCCAGCTCCAGTTGAGCCGCGCCCAGATCGGGTCGGGCAGGCGCATCTGCTCCGAAAGCAGCGCGCGGATCAGGTTGCGGCCGAGCAGCGCGCCGCCGGCGAGCACCGCGCCGAAGAGCCAGTAGAGCACCGTCGGCTTCCACAGGATGAAAGTCTTGTCGCGCAGATAGAGCGTGAGCCCGCCGAACACGACGATGATGGCAAGGCTCGCCCACAGCATCGGCTGCACCTTGCGGCGCCGGAGCAGCAGGTAGCCGACCTGCAGGACGGTCGCAGCGATCGCCACCGCGGTGGCGACGAAGATGTCCCAGATCTGGATGGCGACGAAAAACAGGGCGACCGGGAAAAGGTCGAACAGAAACTTCATTCAGGGGGCGCATTCTACTAGGCTTTGGGTGGTTCCAAATCGCGGAGAATGTATGGCGCTCGTCAGGTTGGTCGAATACGGGAAGGCGTCGCCCAAGGTGAGGCGGTCTACAACGACATCATGAAGACCCGCGGCGGCGCGCAAGTTCAGCTGAGGCGAGGCAAGCGCGGATGGACAGGTTGCGGGCACTGCTGCTGACCGACGTAGTCGACAGCACGCGCCTCATCGCCACCCACGGCGACGCGGCGATGGCGAGCGTTTGGGCGGCCCATGATCGGGCCGCGCGGGACCTCCTGCCCGCTTGGCGCGGCCGCGAAATCGACAAGAGCGACGGCATGTTGCTGCTCTTCGACACGGCGAACGACGCCGTGGGCTACGCGCTCGCCTATCACCGTGCGCTGGCCACGCTCGATGTACCGCTGAAAGCCCGCGCCGGCCTGCACGTCGGTGTCGTCACCCTCCGCGAGAACAGCGCATCCGACGTCGCGCGCGGGGCGAAGCCGCTCGAGGTGGATGGCATCGCCAAGCCGCTCACCGCGCGCGTGATGTCGGTCGCACAAGGCGGGCAAACGCTGCTCACGGTGCAGGCGCAGGCAGCGCTCGGCGAGACGACGCTGCAGACACAGTCGCACGGCCACTGGCGCATGAAGGGAGTTCCGGAACCCGTCGAGCTGTTCGAGGTAAGCGCAGGCGATGCGCCGCTCGCGCCACCGCCGGATGGCGCAAATGCCTACCGGGTGGTCCGCAACGGCGACCTTTGGCTGCCGCTGCGCCAGACGAAGCACAGCATCCCCGCCGAGCGCGACAGCTTCATCGGCCGGCACGACCAGCTCCTCGACCTGGGCCGGCGGCTGGCCGAAGGCGCTCGACTGATCTCGATCCTCGGCATCGGCGGCAGCGGCAAGACGCGGCTCGCCGTGCGCTTCGCCTGGATCTCGCTCGGCGATTTCCCCGGCGGTGTGTGGTTCTGTGACTTGGCGGGCGCCCGAAACGTGGACGGCATTGCGCACGCGGTCGCCGCGTCGCTCGACGTGCCCCTCGGCAAGGAAGACCCGGTCGCGCAGCTCGGCAATGCCATCGCCGGACGCGGCGCATGCCTCGTGATCCTGGACAACTTCGAGCAGGTCTCCAGGTACGCCCAGGAGACGCTGGAGCGCTGGCTGGATCGCGCCTCCGCCGCGCGCTTCGTCGTCACGACACGCGAGGTGCTTGGCCTGTCCGGCGAGCATACCGTCGCGCTGCCGCCGCTCTCGCAAAGTGACGGGGCAGCCCTTTTCATCCAGCGAGCGCAATCGGCGAACAGCGGCGTCCGCATCGCGACCGACGACGAGGCGGTCATCGCGCAGCTCGCGGGCTTGCTCGACGGCCTGCCGCTCGCCATCGAGCTCGCCGCCGCCCGAGCGCGCGTCATGCCGCCAAAGGCGCTGCTCGCGCGCGTCAGCGAGCGCTTCAAATTGCTGGCATCGACCGGGCGCCGTCGTGACCGGCAGGCAACGCTGCGCGCGACCTTCGACTGGTCATGGGACCTGCTGGCCGAGTCGGAAAAGGCCGCGCTCGCTCAGCTCGCGGTGTTCGAAGGCGGATTCGCCCTGGAATCCGCCGAAGCCGTACTGGACTTGTCGATGGTCGACGCAACGGCGTGGCCGGCGGCGGCGGTGCACTCGCTGGTCGACAAGTCGCTCGTCAGGCGCGTCAGCGACGAGCGGTTCGACCTTCTCGTCAGCGTGCAGGAATACGCTGCCGAGCACCTGCGAACTGAGGGTCGATTTCCCGGAAGCGGAAGCGCCGGGGCGCGCGCCGCAGAGGCGCGCCATTGGCAGTACTTCGCCGGTCTCGCCCCGGAGCGCGCCATCGCCAACCGATGCGTGGAGCTCGACAACCTCGTAGCAGCATGTCGGCGCGCAACAGCCCAGGTTGCGCCCAGTGAAGCCGTAGCGGCCCTCGAGGGCTCCTGGGCCGCTATCAGGCTGCGCGGTCCGTATCGTGTAGGCGTAGAGCTCGCCTCCCTGGTGGGATCGGCCGTAGGCGAGGACGCCAAGGTGCGGGCGAGGGTGGAGCTGGTCGCTGGTAACGCGTTGACTGCATCGGGCAGGGCGAGCGACGCCCGCATTCGTTTGGGCGCAGCGCTGCAGCATGCCCGCGTGGCCGGGAATCAGGCGTGCGAAGCCGGTGCGTTAAGCAGCCTCGGGTGGCTGGATATCACCGAAGGCCGGATGGACGAGGCACGAGCGTGCCTCGACGCGGCGCTCGCCATTGCCCGCGCCATTGGCGATCGGAGCATCGAATGGGAAGCGCGCAACGGGCTCGGCAGCGTGTGCGAGGCGCAAGCCCGCATGGATGACGCGCAGACGCATTTCCGCGGCGCTTTGGAGGTCGCGCGCAAGTCGGGAGATCGCCGCCGGGAGGGACGCACTCTCGGCAACCTGGGGATCCTGCACATCGAGCGAGGCGAGCTCGAGGAGGCGCGTGCGCTGTACGAGTCGGCGCTCGCGCTGGCGCGGGAAATCGGCGACCGGCAATGGGAAGGCAACACGCTGTCCAACCTCGGGCTGCTGCATCAGGTCGAGGGGCGAAGCGCCGAGGCGCGGACCGAGCTTGAGCAGGCGCTGGTCATGGCGCGCGAGATGGGCCACGTGCGCCTCGAAAGCATCATCCTCTGCAATCTCGGCATCGTCTCCGACGCGCTCGGCCGGTTCGACGATGCGCGGGCCGAGCTCGAGGCCGCTCTCGTCATCGCGCGCGCTTCGGGCGATCAGCGCTCGGAGGGTCAGTTCCTGAGCTATCTCGGCCTCGTCGACGCGCATCAAGCGAGATACGACGCCGCGCGCCGCTGCCTCGATGCCGGAGAGGATCTGCTTCGAGCGGCTTCGGACACGTTCAGCCTCGCCATCCTCAAATGCAGCCGGGCCGAGACCGAGCACCTCGCCGGCGCGAGCCAACCCGCCGCCGACTTCCTTGGCGAGGCGCAGGCCCTGGCTGTCCAGGTTGGCGCCGGCCCTCGATCCGAGCTCGGTCAGGCGATCGCGCGAATACGTGCGCTCGGCATCAGCGCGCCGGCGCGCCGTCTTCGGTGATGACGCTCCTGCCGTCCGGCGAGACGTAAAACCGCCGCCAAGTGCTGCCCTCGGTCCGCGCTTCCACGGTCCAGTAGCAACGCCCGTTGCGCCTGACCTCGCGGTCGAGCGACAGCGCGTACTGCACGACCGCGCCGGTCTTGTGCACGGCAGCGGCCCAGGCCTCGGTCTCGGGCAGGAGTTTCACTTTAGTGACCGCGCGGCGCAGCGGCATGTTGCCTTCGTCGGGATAATCGCAGGCGAGCGCGGCGAGCGGAAACAAAAACAAGGGGAGAAGCAACCTTACGTCCATGGA
>DASQAW010000007.1:0-2675 GCA_035635495.1 Burkholderiales bacterium | reverse complement strand
GGCGGCTGGCTCGCCGGCGCGTTGCAGTGGCACTTTGCCGGCATGTGGCTGTTCGCGATCAATGGGCTCGTGTACCTGGCCTATGGCATCGCGTCGGGCCACTTCCGGCGCAAGCTCCTGCCGATTTCGCCGCGCGCCGTGCTGCACGACATCCGCGAGGCGCTGCGCGGGCGTCTCGCGCATCAGGACCTTTCGGTCTACAACGCGGCGCAGCGCGCCGCGTACGTTGCGCTGATCATCGCGCTCATCGTGATGGTGGCCTCAGGACTGGTGTTGTGGAAACCGGTGCAGCTCTACTCGCTCGGCATGCTGATGGGCGACTATGAGGGAGCCCGCCTGCTGCACTTCTTCGCCATGGCCGCGATTGCCTTCATCGTGGTGGTACACGTGATCATGGTCGCGCTCGTGCCACGCACGTTTCCGACGATGTTTACAGGCAGGTTCCGGAGAACGTCATGAGCATGGACCGCAAGTTCGCCATTCATAGCTCGCCGGCCGTGGCGAACCTCGAGCGCCGGCTCTTCCTGAAGCGCGGACTGTCGCTCGGTGCGCTGTCGTTGCTCGCCGGCTGCGACATCACCGACCAGGAAGGCGTGCAGCGCGTGCTGATGGCGATGTCGCGCTGGAACGATGGCGTGCAGGACTGGCTGTTCGATCCGAAGCGCCTCGCGCCTGAATTTGCCGAGAGCCGCATCACGCGCCCGTTCCCGTACAACGGCTACTACCCGGAAAGCGAAGTGCCGGAGATCGACGGCGACACCTACAAGCTGGAGCTCGCCGGCATGATCCGCGACAAGAAGCCCTGGACCCTCACCGAGCTCTACGCGCTGCCGCAGGTCTCGCAGGTCACGCGGCACATCTGCGTCGAGGGCTGGAGCGCCATCGGCAAGTGGAGCGGCGTCCGTTTCTCCGATTTCCTGGCTCGCATCGGCGCCGATACCACGGCGAAGTACGTCGGCTTCCAGTGCGCCGACGACTACTACGGCTCGATCGACATGCAGACCGCGCTGCATCCGCAGACCCAGCTCAGCCTGCGCTACGCCGACGAGGAGCTGCCGCCGAAATACGGTTATCCGATGAAGCTGCGCATTCCCACGAAGCTCGGCTTCAAGAACCCGAAGCTGATCGCCGCCATCTTCGTCACCAACGAATACCCCGGCGGCTACTGGGAAGACAAGGGCTATAACTGGTTCAGCGGGTCCTAGTAGGTCCGCGTCGCCGCGTAAAAGAGCGCCAGTCCGTCGATTTCGCTCTCCGTGAGCGGCGCCGCCACGCTGCGCATGCGCGAGTAGATGTCGTTGCGGCGTTCGCCGGTCTTGAACGCGCGCAATTGCGCGGCCAGGTATTCGCGGCTCTGGCGACTGAGGCGCGGCGCCTCCGTCGGTCCGCCCGACTGGTCGCCGTGGCAGGCATTGCACGCGGGAATGGCGCGTATCGAATCCCCGCGTGCCACGAGGCCTTCGATCGCCGCGCCCGCGGCGGGAAGCTGCGCGGCGGGAAGGGCCCGCGCGGGAAACGCCGCGAAATGGGCTGACACCGCCACCATCTGCTCCTCGGTGAGCGGTTGTGCCAGAGGCGTCATTACCGGGCTGCGCCGGCTCCCGGTCTTGAAATCATGGAGCTGCTTGTAGAGGGCAGCGGCCGATTGGCCGGCAAGATCCGGATAGAGCTTGAGGTCCGCGGAGCGTCCGTCGCGTCCGTGGCACGCCGCGCAGCTGCCGGCCAGCGATTCGCCGGCGGCGGTTGCTTTGCCAAGGGAATTCATCAGCTCGGCGCTCCAGGCGACCCGGGTCGTGGGCTGCGCCTTCGCGGCGGTTGCCGGCTGTCGTGCGGCCGGCGAGCCGGGCGTAATGCCGAGCGCGCGGCAGATCGCTTCGAACGCGTCGACGCCGGCAGCACGTCCCTGCATCACCGGAAGCAGGACGAAGCCGAACAGGACCGAGAACGCGAACACCGAGAGGATCGCCACGCTGGCCCAGAGGCGCCACGGACGATCCAGGGGATCAGGAGCGTCGCTCATGGGCTACCTGCGCTCGTCCACGCGGTGCACCAGCGCCTGCGGCACATTGAGGACGAAAAACTGGGCGATCGGATAGCCGTAGGCGAGGATCATCAGCACCAGGACGAGTCCATTCCACAGCCGGAAGCCGTTGAGCGCGGCCGGCACGCGCGCCGGCGGGTGCACCGCGGTTGCATAGAGCTCGCCCGGAGCGCCCGCATGCGGCTCGCGACTGACGGCGAACTGAAGCAGGTTCAGCACGAAGAGCAGTCCGCTCGCCAGCAGGATCAGCCCCCCGATCAGCGACACCACGACCCACGGCCCCCACGCGGCGATGATGGGATCGGCATAGTTGAAGTTGGCCACCCGGCGCCATTGGCCGAGCAGCCCGAGGTAGTGCCAGGGCAGCGTCATGACCAGCATGCCCGCGAACCAGAGCCATAGCTGCATCCGCTGCGCGCCGAGCGAGGGTGCAGCGCGACCGGTCAGCGCCGGCCAGATGGCGTAAGCGATGGCGAAATACATGATGACCACTGTGCCGCCGAAGATGAGATGGAAATGCGCCGTAACCCACGAGGTGTTGTGGACCATGGCGTTCATGCCATAGCTCATGTTGACGAGGCCGCCGAAGCCGCCGAGCCCGAGCATCAGGAACGCGAGGCCGGTCGCCAGCACC
>DASQAW010000006.1:0-5048 GCA_035635495.1 Burkholderiales bacterium | reverse complement strand
CCGCGGATGCCGCAGTAGCGCTCCAGCTTCGTGTCGTATGCGGAGACGTCAACGCCGCCGCGCGGGCATTCTCCGCGCACGAGCGCCCACTCCTCGCATTGCCGGTTCTCAGCGAATTGGCATACGAGGAATTCGCCCAGTCCATCATTCTCGACGCTGTGCCGGCCGCCCTGCTGCACGCAGTGCCGCGACGCCGGATGCGTCATCTCCAAAGGCGGCGTCGTGCTGCACCCCGCGAGCAGCAGAGCGCCGCCCAGCGTGAACCAGAACGGAAAGTCGTCGAACAAAGCGAGCTCCCCTAGCGCCCGCGGCCGCCGCCGCCACGCCCACCACCACCGCCGCCGCGCCCGCCGCCAAAACCGCCGCCGCCGTAGCCGCCGCTCGAGCCGTATTGCTGGGCACGCTGATTTCCCATGTCGCGCGACTGCGCCTGGCGGTCGAGCGAGCCGCGCGTCTCGCCCGGCAGGCTCTGGTCGGCTCGCGGTTGCCCGCCGCGGTTACCGCCGGGCAAGCTGTTATCGGCTCTCGGCTGCCCTTTATCGATGTCGGACCAGCCCTGCCCTTTGCCCTGGTATTTCTCCCAGTCGCCACCCTGGTTCCGATACACATTGCCGTCTCGTCCCGCGTAGACGTTGTTGCCGGCGCCCTTCGCCACGGTGGTATTGCCGACCTGCCGGCTCTGCACATCGCGAGTGGCGGGCCGCGGCTGCGCTTTGGCGCTGTTGCCCCAGCGGTTGTAGCCGTTATCGATGTTGATGTTGGTGTGGTGGCTTACGTATACGCCGCCTCCGCCGCCATAGCAGCAGGGCCGGTACCCGCCACCCGCCATGGCGAAGCCCCAGAAGAATCCCACGGTGAAGCCAGCGCCATAGCCGTAGCTCGGCGGATAGGGATACCAATACGTGCCGATGTACGCGGGGTAGTAGTAGCCGGTGCCGTAGACGACGACGCCGTCGGTAGACATCACCGTGCCGTAGTAGCCCGGCGTGTAGCCGACGAACACCGTGGTCGGCGAGCTGCTGTACACGCGGACGTAGGTGACGTAGTGCACCGGCGAGCTTGGCGGGATGCTGTACATCACCGCGGGCACGGTGGTGGCGACGGCCCACGGGCCGGCCGGCGCCGTCGCCACGAACCACACGCCGTTCTGCACCACGTAGTAGCTCTTCTCGTCGACGCGGATCACCGGCGAGGCGGTGTTCGGCGCGTAGCTGAGGCCCGTGCCTTCGATGGGTTTCCATTGCGGCTGGCCGCCGTCGAACGCGATCGGCGTCGGCTTCACGTCGCGCTGCACGGTCGCCGTCTGCGGGATCTCGTTGGCGATCGCCGCTTCGCGCGACTGCGCCGTGCCGGGCACCGATGCGAGCAGGTCGCCCATCTGGTGGTCGGGCGGAATCTTGGCGAAATCCGCCGGCAGGTCCTTGGCCGCCACATGGCTCCAGGGTCCGTTCATCGTCTTGGCAGTGAACCAGCGGCCCGAGATGAGGGCGTAGTAGGCCTGCGAGCCGAGGTGGAAGAGGATGTCGTTCTGCGAGTTCGCCATGTAGAGGAGCTGCGTCCCCGGGATCGGCGACATCTGCGGCTCGCCCTTCGCTTGCAGCAGCTCGGTCGGCTTCGTCGCCACCACGATCCGTGGCGTGATCGCCGGATCGAACAGCGGCTTGCCGTCGGCGTCCTTGCCATCGAGCGGGTCGTACTGCTTGTCGAGCACCGCGCGCGTCTTTTCCAGCGATGAGGGCGGCGCGACCGCCGGCTCCCAGGGCGAGGTGACGGCCTTCGCCGCCCACCAGCGTCCGACCGCCCAGAGGTAGTACGCCGAGGAGGGCTTGTCGAGGAGGACCAGCGCCTGCGTGTTGATCACGCGCTCGAGCGTCGTCACGTCCTTCACCGGCCGCTGCGCCGGCTCGCCGTCGATCAGCACGAGGATCGAAGGCGTGGTGCTGAAGAGGATCTGCGGCGGATCGTTCTTCACCGGCTGCGCTTTCTGCTTCGAGCGCGCCTGCGTGATGGCGAGGTTCGCCTGCAGCGCCTGCACCGAGACCGGCCAGCTGTCGCGCTTCACGGCGCCGCGCAGCGTGGCCAGGTAGCGCTTGGCGTCTTCCTCGCTCGCGCCGGGAAAGCTCGACTTGGTGACGCGCAGCGCGCTCAGCGTTGCCACGTCGGACGCCTTGTCGATCGCGGTCCGCGCGGCGAGCTCGATCACGCCGTAGCTCGGCTCCTTCTCCCCGGGACGCGTTACCGCGACCGCCGCGCGCGCGGTCAGGTTGTTGTCCGCCCAGGTCTCGATCTGCGGCTGGTACACCAGGATGACGGTGCCGTCGGCGCCTTTCGCCTCGCGCGGCCACGCCACGTCGGGCGCGGGCGCCGGCGCCTGGGCGGCGACGGTCCATGCGGCGATCAGGCCGACCGCGGCGGCGAGCAGTCTGGTCATGAGGTCAGTGTGCTGGGCCGCGCCGGCCAGCGGTATTGGACCAAGGTCCCACAGGCGTCAGCGGCGGAAGCGGATGGCCAGCGCGACGACCTTGTGCTCGCGCGACGTCTTGCTGTCGCGCACGATGTAGACGGCGTCGGCGCCCCACTTCGCCGCCTCCCTCCGCAGCCGCTCCTCGATATCGGCGAGCGGCGGCGCGGGGTCTACCGACAGGTCGAGCAGCACTTCGCCGAGGCGATCGTGGCGCTCGCGCGGCTCGGCGGGCAGCACCCGGACAGAGGCCGGCTCGACCGGCGGAAAGCGCTCCACGCCGGAATATTGCGTGCTGGTGGCCTCGACGTAGCTGCACGAAGCGGTGGCGGCGGCGAGAACGACAGCCAGCAGCAGCCTGCTCATTGCTTCTCCTTCGGCGGCGGCGCGAGCGGATCGACGGCGTCGACCCAGCCCCCGCCCAGCGCCTTGTAGAGGTTGACGAGTTCGGCGTGGCGCTGCGCGAGGGTGGAGATGGCGTTCAGCTCGGCGGCGAAAAGCTCGTTCTCGGCGTAGAGCACCTCGATGTAGCCCGTAGCGCCGCCCTGGTATTTCGCGCGCGAGAGGCGCGCGTAGCTGCGCAGCGCAAGCGCGCGCTTCGCCAGCGCGTCGTATTCCTCGCGCAGCTTCTGCACGCCGACCAGCGCGTCGTTGGTGTCGCGAAAGGCGTTCAGCACGACCTGCTGGTAGAACGCCAGCGCCTCGATCCGCGCGGCCTCGGCGCTCGCCACCTGGCCCTCGATCGCGCCGAAGGTGAAGATCGGTCCGACCAGCGAGCCGACGAGCGAGCCGGTGCCGGAGTTGCTCCGGCTGAAATCGCCGAGCGAGCCGCTCGATACGCCGAGCAGGCCCGTGAGCGAAAGCGTGGGGAAGTAGAGCGATTTCGCCACGCCGATCGTCGCGTTGGCCGCGCGCAGGTTCTGCTCGGCCTGCAGCACGTCGGGCCGGCGCTCGAGCAGGCTCGCCGGGAGGCCGGGCGGGATCGCCGGGTCGGCGAGCTGCTCGATCGGACGGCCGCGCGGGATCGCCCCGGCATTGCGGCCGAGGAGCACCGAGAGCAGATTCTCCTGCTGCGCCACCTGGCGCTCGAACGCCGGGACCGCGGCCGCGGCCTGGCGGTACTGCGACTCGACCTGCGAGCGCTCGAGCTCTGAGACCGTGCCCCCCTTGTGCCGCGCCTCGAAGATCTGCAGCGAGCCGAGGTAGTTCTTCTCGGTGGCGCGCGCGATCTCGAGCTGGCGGTCGAGCGCGCGCAAAGCGAGGTACGCGGTCGCCACGCTGGCGACGACCGAGAGCACGACGCCGCGGCGGCCCTGCTCGCTCGCGTACACCTGCGCCTGCGTCGCCTCGGCCTGCCGGCGCACGCGCCCGAAGAGATCGATCTGCCAGGCTGCGCCGAGCGCGGCTTCATAGACCGAGAAGCTGCGCTCCTCGCTCGTGCGCTGGCGGCTCGCGTTGCCGCTGTAGCTGAACTGCGGATAGAACTGCGAGCGCGTCGTCCTCAGCGCGCCGAGGAACTGCTCGACGCGCGCCGCGGCCTGCACCAGATCGCGGTTCTGGCGCAGCGCATCCTCGACCAGGTTATCGAGCACCGGGTCGCCGAACGCCTGCCACCAGCGCGCGTTCGCCAGGTCCGCGGCCTGCGCGTACTCGATGCGCCATGCGGGCGGCGTGTCGACCTTCGGCTGCTGCCAGTCGGGACCGACGGCGCAGCCGGCGAGCAGCACCACCATCGCCACTGCGCGCTTCATTTCAGTCCGGCTCGCGCTTGGCGTGAGCGCCGGCGGCCAACGCGCCGCCCGACGCAGCGGCCTTGCTGCCGGCGAACCGGGCGCTGGCGGCCTCGAGCATCCAGAAGAAAAGCGGCACGAAGAACACCGCGATCAGCGTCGATGCGAGCATGCCGCCGATCACACCCGTGCCGATCGCCCGCAGGCTGTTCGCGCCCGGGCCCGTGGCGATGGCAAGCGGCACGCAGCCGAGGATGAAGGCGAACGAGGTCATGACGATGGCGCGCAGCCGCAGACCCGCCGCCTCGATCGCCGCCTCGCGCGGCGCCATGCCCTTGTGCACGCGCTCGATGGCGAATTCGCAGATGAGGATGGCGTTTTTCGCCGACAGGCCCACCAGCGTGACGAGGCCCACCTGGAAGTAGACGTCGTTCTCCAGGCCCAGCACCCAGGTGAGCAGCAGCGCGCCGAGCACGGCAAAGGGCACCGTCAGCACCACGGCGATCGGCAGGGTCCATTTCTCGAACTGCGCGGCGAGCAACAGGAACACGATCACCAGGCCGAAGACGAACGCCGACGACGAGGTGCTGCCCGAGGCCTTTTCCTGCAGTGCCTGTCCCGCCCAGGAGTAGGCGAACTCCCCGGGCAGAGAGGCGGCGACCTCCTCCATCGCGCGGATCGCCTGCCCGGAGCTGTAGCCCGGCGCCGGGTGGCCCGAGACCTTCACCGCCGGAAAGCCGTTGAACCGCGTGACGAGCTTCGGCGAAGCGACATAGCGGGTCGTGATGAGCGACGACAGCGGCACGTTAGCGCCGCTCGCCGAGCGCAGGTAAATGCGGTTGAAGTCGTCGGGCCGC
>DASQAW010000005.1:0-8496 GCA_035635495.1 Burkholderiales bacterium | reverse complement strand
CTGCAGGAAAAGCAGCTCGGCATCGTGCGCAACATCCTGGACGAGAACAAGCGCTCCTCCGACAGCCTCGGCGAGGCGAAAAGCATCGAGGACCTGATGGCGATGCAGTCGCGCCTCGCCGGCGCGCAGCTCGAGCGCGTTGCGGAATTCTGGTCGAGCGTGTGGCACGCCGCCGCCGAGAGCCAGAAGACGTGGATCGAGCAGCTCCAGTCGCAGATCGGGCAGGCGAAGGATCGCGTGCGCGAGACGGCTACGGGCTCGGTCCGCGAGGCCGCCTCCGGGGCGCAGCCGCACCAGCGCAAGACGGCTTAGGAATCCGCACGCGGATCGCTGCACGCGTCGCATTCGAACGACGCGGTAGACTGCGGCTCCTTTTTGGGAGGAAGAGCATGGGGAAGCTCATCGCGTGTCTCGCGCTGTCTGTCCTGGCCGTCGCCCAGGCCGGGGCGCAGCAGTACCCGACGCGGCCGATCCGGCTGATCGTGCCGGCGGCGCCGGGCGGGGGCACCGACATCACGGCGCGCAGCTTCGTGCCGCAGCTCGCCGAGAACCTCGGCCAGCCGATCGTGATCGAGAACCGCGGCGGCGCGGGCGGGGTGATCGGCACGGACGTGGTGGCGAAGAGCGCGCCCGACGGCTACACGCTGCTCATGGCGTACGTGAGCCACGCCACGAACCCGACGCTGGTCCGGAGCCTGCCCTACGACACGCTGAAGGACTTCGTGCCGATCACGCTCATCTCGCACGAGCCCACCGTTCTCGTGACGCATCCCTCGCATCCGGCGAAGACGCTTGCCGAGTTCACCGCCTGGGTGAAGGAGCGCTCGGGCAATCTCTCCTACGCCACCGATCCGGGGAGCGCGGGCTTCCTCGCGGCCGAGCTCTATCTCCAGCGCATCGGCGCGAAGGTGCAGTACATCCCGTACAAGGGCAGCGGCCCGGCGGCCGCCGACGTGGTCGCGGGGCACGTGCCTTACATGTGGTCGGTCATCTCCATCGTGACGCCCTACGCCAAGGCCGGGCGCCTGAAGCCGCTGGCCACCGCTGCAGCGCAGCGCGCGACCGCGCTGCCCGACGTGCCGACCGCCGCCGAGGGTGGCCTGGCGGACTTCGCGGTGAGCGGCTGGTACGCCCTGGTCGCGCCGGCCAGGACCTCGAGAGCGGTCGTCGACCGCGTGCACGCCGAGGCGGCCAGGGCGCTCAAGAACGAGGCGGTGCTGCAGCGCCTCGCCGCGTCGGGGTCGATTCCGATCGGGGCGGGGCCCGAGGACTGCGACAAGCACATCCGCACCGAGATCGAGCGCTGGAACAAAGTGCTCACCGCGGCGGGCGTGCAGCCGACAAATTAGCGCCAGCCGTGCTACATTGCGCGTCGCAGGATATCAAGCAGTGAACGTCCGACCCTTCCACGACCGCTCAGACCGGTCCCTAGTGCCAGTCGATCCCTTGAACATCGTGCCCGCAAGCGAAGCTCGGTTAGCTTCGCACATGACTGAGGATTGATTGATATGCCAACAGGCACCGTGAAGTGGTTCAACGACTCGAAGGGCTTCGGCTTCATCACGCCGGATGACGGCGGCAAGGATCTGTTCGCGCACCACAGCGCGATCCAGGGCTCGGGCTACAAGTCGCTCAAGGACGGCCAGAAGGTCTCCTTCGACGTGACGCAGGGACAGAAAGGTCCGGCCGCCGCGAACATCAAGCCGCTCTAAGAGCGTCACCAAGCTGTCACACAAGAAAGCTGGCTTCGGCCAGCTTTTTTGTTGTGCAAGACGTATGAAAACGCACAGTCCAAACCGTTCATAACAGGACGCAGTGGGGGCGAAGCGGAAGCCTCTGCTAACCTACGGCGCGCCATGGGGACCCCCGCGTGCCGGCGACTAGCGCTCTGATCCGGCAGGTTCCGTACGCGGTCCAGGTCGGCCTGGTCGCCGCCGCGTACTTCATCACCGCCCGCCTCTCCCTCGCGCTGGCGATACCGCCCGGCTATGCGTGCGCGGTGTGGCCCCCCTCGGGCATCGCGCTCGCTGCGCTGCTGCTCCTCGGCTGGCGCGTCTGGCCCGGCATCTGGCTCGGTGCGGCGCTGGCGAACGTGATGGTCGAGGCGTCCTTTCCAGCGGCGGTGCTGATCGCGAGCGGCAACGCGCTCGAGGCGCTCGCCGCCCGCGCGCTGATCGTGCGCTACGCCGGCGATCCGGGCGCCTTCGGGCGCGGCGAGGACGTGATCAAGTTCGTCCTGGCGTGCGCCCTGAGCTCGGTCATCGCCGCGACGCTCGCCGCCGTGGCGCTCGGCTCGGCGCATGCGCTGCCGTGGCCCGAAGGCTTCCGCAGCTGGTGGACCTGGTGGCAGGGCGACGCGACCGGGATGATCATCGTCGCGCCGCTGGTCCTTGCGTGGTCCGCGGGCAGCCCGCTGCCGTGGAGCCGGGAGCGCAAGCTCGAGGCGGCGGCCTTCGCCGCGCTCCTCGCGCTGACGGTGAGCGCGATCGCGGCCGACGAGACCTCCGCCTTCGCGCCGTTCTCGCTCAGCTTCGTCGCGCTGCCTTTCATCATCTGGGCCTCGTTCCGCTTCGGCCAGCGCGAGGTGACCGGCGCCATCGCCGTGGTCTGCGCGGTCGCCGTCTGGTACGTGCTCGCGCGCCGCGAGCTGTTCCCCGCGGCGCCGCTGAACGAGCTGCTGCTGATGCTGCTCACCTTCATCAGCATGGTGGTGATCACCGGCCTCGTCCTGTCGACGGCGCTCTGCCGGCGCCGCCGCGACACGGCGGAGCTCCGGCACAAGGTCGAGCGGCACACCTACTACGATGCCCTCACCGGGCTGCCGAACGGCGCGCTGTTCCGCGAGCAGCTCGCGCAGCTCCTCGCCGCCACGGCGAAGAGCGGCGGCCGCGCGGCCGTGGCGGTGGTCGACGTCGACCGCTTCAAGATCATCAACGAGGCGCTCGGCCGCCCGGCGGGCGACGATCTCCTCAGGCAGATCGCCGCGCGCCTTTCCGCCGATACCTCTGCCGGCGGCGTCGTGGCGCGCGTGGACGGCGTGCTCTTCTCCTTCGCGCTGCCGGCGTTCGACGAAGGCGCGGTGGCGAGCATGGCCGAGCGGCAGCTCGCGCGCTGGTTCGGCTCGCCGTACCGCGTGAGCGATCAGGACTTCCGGCTCTCCGCGAGCATGGGCCTGGCGCTGTTCCCCGACCACGCGCGCGAGCCCGACGCGCTCTTCATGCGCGCGGAGTCGGCGCTGAAGAAGGCGAAGGCCACCGGCGAGCGCTATCTCCTCTACACGCCGAAGATGTCGGAGCGCGTGGCCGAGCGCCTCGCGCTCGAGAACAAGCTGCGCGACGCGCTCGAGCGCGAGGAGTTCGTGCTGCACTACCAGCCAAAAGTGGACCTCGACACGCGCGAGGTCGTCGGTGTCGAGGCGCTGCTGCGCTGGCGCGCCGCCGACGGCCGCCTCGTGCCGCCGGTGCATTTCATCCCGCTGCTGGAAGAGACCGGCCTGATCGTCGACGTCGGCAACTGGGTGCTGCGCCGCGCGATGCTCGACCAGGAGATCTGGCGCGCGCAGGGCGTGCGCGTGCCGCGCATCGCCGTCAACGTGTCCTCCATCCAGCTCCGCCGGCGCAACTTCGTCGAGCTGGTGCAGGCGGCGATCGGCGAGGGCTTGAGACCGATGCCTGCCGCGATCGACCTCGAGATCACCGAGAGCTGCATCATGGAGGACATCGACTCGAACATCGCCAAGCTGCGGCGCCTGCGCGAGCTCGGCCTCGGCATCGCCATCGACGACTTCGGCACCGGCTACTCGTCGCTCGCGTACCTGGCGAAGCTGCCGGTGCAGACGCTGAAGATCGACCGCGCCTTCATCGTGCGCATGCTCGACGACGAGGAGGCGATGGCGCTCGTGCAGATGATCATCGCGCTCGGTCAATCGCTCAAGCTCAGCATCGTCGCGGAAGGCGTGGAATCCGAGATGCAGGCGGACGTGCTGGCGACCCTGCGCTGCGACCAGATGCAGGGATTTTTCATCAGCGAGCCGCGGCCGCGTGACGAAATTACGGCCCTGCTGGGCAGGAAATAGCCGCCTATCGCCGGCTGCCGACCTCTCGCCGGGCCTGACAACTCCGCCCCTGCCCGCCGGGGCCATGAGCGCAGAATAGGCCTGTGGACGGGACCGAAACCCTCGATGGCGAGCGCCCGGTCGAGCATTCGCTCGAGCAGGGCCAGCGCTTCGTGCGGCGCATGTACCTGCCGCGGGTTCTCGGCGCGGGCGTCGGCGCGGTCTGCATCGGCGGCGGGTTGTGGGAGATCGGCGCGCCGCTGTGGGTGTGGTTGATCCTCGCGGCGCAGTGCTACGTCTGGCCGCACCTCGCCTACCGCATCGCCCGGCGCAGCCGCGATCCGTACCGCGCGGAGCTGCACAACCTCATGCTCGACTCGGCCACCGGCGGCGCCTGGGTGGCGGCGATGGGCTTCAACCTCGTGCCGAGCGCGGTGGTGGTGGCGATGCTGGCGATGGACAAGGCGGCGGTCGGCGGCCTGCGCTTCCTCGGGCGTTGCCTCATCGCGCAGGTCGTGGCGACCGCGCTGGTGGCGCTCGCCACCGGCTTCCCGCTGCATCTCGCGTCGGGGCTCGCCGCCGTCGTCGCGAGCCTGCCGCTGCTCATCGCGTATCCGGTCACGGTCGGCTACACGGCCTACCGCCTCGCGCGCCGCGTGCGCCAGCAGAACGACGTCCTCTCGACGCTGAGCACGATCGACGGCCTGACGCGGCTCCTGAACCGCACGCACTGGGAGCAGGCGGTGGCGACCGAGTTCCAGCGCTGCCGGCGCATCGGCCACTCCTCGGCGGTGCTGATGCTCGACATCGACCATTTCAAGGCGGTGAACGACGAGCACGGCCACCAGGCGGGCGACGCGGCGCTCACCGCGGTCGCCGCGATCCTGCAGGACACGCTCAGGCTGCACGACGTCGCCGGGCGGTACGGCGGCGAGGAGTTCGGCGTGGTGCTGCCGGGCATCAATACCGGCGGCGCCTCGGCGATCGCCGAGCGCATCCGCCGCCGCATCGAGCAGGCGGTGGTCGAGCAGCGGCGCGGGCTGCGCGTGACCATCAGCATCGGCTATGCCGCGCTCACGCCGGACGACAACGACCACGGCGCCTGGATCGCCCGCGCCGACCGCGCGCTCTATGCCGCCAAGGCCGCCGGCCGCAACCGCTGCATGGGCCACGAGCAGCGCCAGGCGGCCTGAGTCCTTCGCCGGCGTCAGCTTGCCGCGCTGCGTATTGACGCCAGCGCGGGTCTCGCCGATTCTCCGCTAGCCATCTTTCCTGGGGAGGAGACATGACTCTGCGTGATCGCCGGCGCTTCGTCGCCGGCATGGGCGCCGTGTTCGCCGGCGGGCTCCTGAGCACGGCGGTGCGCGCGGCGATGGGGCCCGAGGACAAGTTCGACCTGGTGGTGAAAGGCGGCGAGCTCCTCGACCCCAGCCAGAGCCTGCGCGCCCGGCGCGACATCGGCATGCGCTTCGGCAGGATCGAGGCGGTCGAGGCGGACATTCCCGTGGCGCGCGCGCTGCGCGTGCTCGACGCGTCGGGGCGCCTGGTGCTGCCGGGGCTGGTCGATCTGCACTCCCACGTCTATCCCTACGGCTCGGCGCTCGGCATTCCCGCGGACGAGCTGGTGCCGTTCCAGGGCACCACCACGATGGTCTCGGCGGGCGACGCCGGCGCCAACAACTTCGCGGCGTTCCGCCGCTACGTCCAGGCGCAGACGCGCACGCGCCTCTATGCCTTCGTGCACATCGCCAACATCGGCCTCGCCGGCTTCCCGGAGCCGGAGCTTTACCACCTCGGCTTCGCGCATCCCGAGGAATGCGGCAAGACCGTCGCCGAGAATGCCGACATTGCGATCGGTGTGAAAGTGCGCATGTCGGAGAACGTGATCAACCAGGCGGGCATCGAGCCGCTCAAGCGCGCGATCCGCGCCAGCGAGATCGCGGGCGGCGGCGCGCGCGTGATGTGCCACATCGGCGGCGTGGCGACGCCGGCGCTGATGGGCGAGATCCTGAACACGCTGCGGCAAGGGGACATCCTTACGCACTGCTACAGCGGCGCGCCGAACCTCGCCAACCGCTTCACCAACATCGTGATCGACGGCAAGCTGCTGCCCGAGGCGCTGGCGGCGAAGAAGCGCGGGGTGATGTTCGACATCGGCCACGGCGGCGGCAGCTTCGACTTCACCGTCGCCGAGGCCGCGATGCAGCAGGGCGCCGCGCCGGACACGATCTCCTCCGATATCCACGTCGTCTCGGGCAACACGCCGGGCATGCCGTACCTCACCTGGGTGATGAGCAAGTTCATGGCGCTCGGCTTCACGCTCGAGCAGGTGGTGCGCATGGCGACCGTGGTGCCCGCGGGCATCATCAACCGGCTGCCGAAGCTCGGCACGCTGCAGGTCGGCGCGCCCGCCGACTGCACGATGGTCGAGATCGTGCAGGGGCCGGTCGAGTTCGTCGACACGCGCAGCAACAAGCGCTCGGGCAAGAGCTACATCAAGCCGGTGCAGTCGGTGGTCGCGGGCGTGCCGTTCGGCCGTCCCTACCAGGCGCCGTTCTCTGTGCGATAGGAGGAGCAGACGATGAACACGTTGATCCGCTGGTGCAGCGCCGCGTTATGCGGCCTCGTTCTTCCGCTGGGTGCAAACGCGGCGGACGTCAAGATCGTGATGGAAGAGTTCATGGTGCCGGCGAGCGATACCGGCATCAGTCTCTACGTCCGCAACAAGCATCCTGAAGGGGTGAGCAAGTTCCCCGGGGGAAAGATCCTGCTCTACGTGCATGGCGCCACCTATCCGGCCGAGACGGCGTTCGACCTGCAGCTCAACGGCCTTTCATGGATGGACTACGTCGCGCGGCACGGCTATGACGTGTATCTCGTGGACGTGCGCGGCTATGGCCGCTCGACGCGGCCGCCCGAGATGGACAAGCCGGCCGCGGACAACGAGCCGATCGTGCGCACGGCGACCGCGGTGAAGGATGTGGGCAGCGCAGTGGACTTCATCCGCAAGCGCCGCGGCGTCGAGCAGATCAACCTGCTGGGTTGGTCGTGGGGCACGTCGATCATGGGCTGGTACACCGCGCAGAACAACGCCAAGGTGAACAAGCTCGTGCTCTACGCGCCGGGGTGGCTGCGCAACTCGCAGTCGCTCACCGACAAGGGCGGCGCGCTCGGCGCGTACCGCACGGTGAGCAAGGCCGACGCCAAGGCGCGCTGGCTCACCGGCGTGCCCGAGGACAAGAAGGCGACGCTCATCCCCGCGGGCTGGTTCGAAGCCTGGGCCGACGCGACGTTCGCCACCGACCCGGTGGGCTCGAGGCAGTCGCCGCCGGTGCTGCGCGCGCCGAACGGCGTGATCCAGGATGGGCGCGAGTACTGGTCCGCCGGCAAGCCGCTCTACGATCCGGGACAGATCCGCGTGCCGACTTTCCTGGCGCACGCCGAATGGGACCGCGACCTGCCGAGCTACATGCTGTACGCGTACTTCGAGAAGCTCGCCAACGCGCCGTACAAGCGCTATGTCGAGATCGGCGAGGGCACGCACACCGTGATCATGGAAAAGAACCGCATGCAGCTCTTCCAGGCCGTGCAGCAGTTTCTCGACGAGGACCTGAAGCCGGACCTGTAAGGAGGCGCCGATGCGCAATATCCTGTGGACACTCGCCGCGGCGGCGCTCTTCTGCGCGGGCTACGTCGTCGCGCAACAGAAGCCCGCGTCCGAGATCCGGCGCGTGGTGACCAAGCTCGACTCGAGCGGCAAAGCCGTGGTGATGCTGGACGAGCGCACGAAGCTCGGCGCGCCGCGGCCGCCGAACCTCGTCGCCAACATCTGGGTGACCGACAAGAGCCTGCCCGACTTCTCATGGAGCGAGGACCGCGGCAAGACGAAGACCGGCCTGGTGCCGCCGAAGTCGGGGACGATCTTCCGCGTCGTCGATTTCGCGCCGGAGTCGGCCTCCGGCCACCCCACGGAGATGGACTACATGATGCGCATCGTCGGCGCCGAGGCGCCGGCGAAGGGCCTGCCGCCGCGCCACCCGATGATGCACCGCACGCGCAGCCTCGACTACGCGGTGGTCATGTCCGGCGAGATCGATATGCTGCTCGATGACGGCGAGGTGCATCTCAAGGCGGGCGACGTCGTCGTGCAGCAGGCGACCAACCACGCATGGGTGAACCGCGGCAAGGCGCCCTGCCGCATCGCGTTCATCTTGATGGACTCGCAGGAGCCCTGAGCTCGCGCTCGAGCTCGCAGGCATTCGGCATGCCGCCGCGGCAGGCGGCGGCGAAGTGCGGCAGCGCGGCCTGCGGCCTGCCGCGGTTCAGGAGCAGCGCGCCGTAATTGAAGTGCGCCGGCGGGTTGTCCGGCTTGAGCTTCAGCGCGCGCTCGAAGCTCGCCGCGGCCTCGTCGCTGAGCCCGAGGACGCGCTCCGCGAACCCCA
>DASQAW010000004.1:0-5990 GCA_035635495.1 Burkholderiales bacterium | reverse complement strand
TCGACGAAGCGCAGCGCGATCAGGAGCCACACCAGCGTCACCGCCATGTAGATCATCGCCATCGCGTCGACCGACTGCGGCGCGCGCACGCCGGCGGCGAACACCGCGTAATAGAGCGCGACGACCAGCGTCTGGCTGTCGGGTCCCGAGGTGAGGAAGGTGAGCTCGAACATCGCGATGGTGCGCACGAGGACCAGGAGGGACGCCGCGAGGATGCCGGGCGCGAGCAGCGGCACCAGCACGTGCAGGAACACCCGTCCGGTGTTCGCCCCGTGGACTCTGGCCGCGGATTCGAGGTTCGGATCGATCTGCTCGATGAAGGGCGTCATCACCAGGATGACGAACGGCAGCGCCGGGACGAGGTTGGCGAGGATCACGCCGCCGAGCGTGCCGGCGAGCTGCACCTGGTACATCACCGTCGCCAGCGGGATGCCGTAGGTGATTGGCGGTACCAAGAGCGGCAGCAGGAAAAGAAGCAGCAGGGCGCGCTTGCCGGTGAAGTCGCGCCGGGCGAGTGCGTAAGCCGCCGGCACGCCGAGCAGAATCGAGAGCAGGACCACGGCCCCGACCACCTCGATCGTCACCCACAGCACGTGGTCGAGCTGGAACTCCTTCCAGGCCGAGGCGTACCAGGTAGTGGTGAAGCCGTCCGGAAGCCAGGTGCCGAGCCAGCGCCGCGCGAACGAGCTCGTCGCCACCGCGGCGATCATCAGCCCCACGTTCAGCACGAAGAGCGTCATCAGCCCAATCAGCAGGCCGTTCCAGGCGTGCGCTGCCGAATTTCTCCCCAGGGTCACCCCTTGCCTCCGGTGACGGGCCCGCGATAGAGCAGCGAGCGGCTGCCGAGCACCGCCGCCACGATCGCGAGCTGCACCAGTCCCATGATCATCGCCACGGCTGAAGCGAGCGAGTAGTCGTAGAGCTCGAACGCCGCCTCGTACGCCGCGATCGAGATGACGCGCGTCGGTCCCGCCGGCGCGCCGACCAGCACGGCGGAGGGGAAGACCGAGAAAGCCTGCACGAAGGCCAGGCAGAAACACATCGCGAGCCCGGGCAGCAGCAAGGGGAAGTAAATGTGCCGGAACTGCGACCAGGGCCCCGCGCCGAGGGTCGCGGCCGCGCGGGCGAGCACCGGATCGATGCCGGTGACGTAGGAAAGGATGAGCAGAAAGGCAAATGGGAAGCCCGAGATCACCAGCGAGATCAGCACGCCCCAGTAGTTGTGCGTGAGGCGGATCGGTCCGTCATAGAGGTGCACGAGCTGCAGGAAATGCGCGAGCCAGCCGCGCGGCCCGAAATAGGTGAGCATGCCTTCGGCGATCAGCACGGTGCCGAGCGTGATCGGCACCACCAGCACCGTGGTGAGCCACTTGCGGTGCGGGCTGCCGGCGCGCATGCGATAGGCGATCGGCAGCGCCACGCCGACGTTAATCAGCGTCGCCGGGAGCGCGAGCTTGAGTGTCGTGCCGATCGTCGGCCACAGGCGATCGGAGGTGAAGAACTGGACATAATTCGCCAGCCAGTCGCCTTTCATGGGTTCGAAGGACAAGAGCAGCCCATAAATGAACGGGTAGACGAAAAGCGCGGCGGTGAGCAGCGCCGCCGGCGCGGCGAGGAGGGCAGTCCTATCCTTCATAGACGAGCAGTCGCGCCGACGAAAAGGCGAGCGACACGTTCTCGCCCGGCCGCACGGGTGCCGCGCTGCGCACGTGCAGCCGTACGCCCTCGGCGGTCACGACATCGACCAGCGAATCGCGGCCGCCGTACTCGATGTTGTCGACGCGCCCCTGCAGCGGGCCGTTACCGATGCTCAGATCCTCCGGGCGAATGGCGGCCCGTGCCCGTGTGCCCGGCGTTAGCGGCGACATCGCCGTGCCGCGCAGGCCGCCGCTGACCATCACGTCCTTTCCCTGTGCATGCTCCACGGTGACCGGCAGCTCGTTGCGATAGCCCATGAAGCGAGCGACATCGAGGTCAGCCGGCTGGGCGTAGATCTCGGCCGGCGCGCCGATCTGGCGCACTCTTCCGTCCTTCATCACGACGATGCGGTCGGCCATGGAGAGCGCTTCGTCCTGGTCGTGAGTGACGTAGATGGTGGCGCGGCCGAGCTCGCGGTGGATGCGGCGGATCTCGGCGCGCATCTCGAGGCGCAGGCGCGCATCGAGATTGGAGAGCGGCTCGTCCATCAGCACGAGCGGCGGCTCGACCACGATGGCGCGGGCGATCGCCACGCGCTGCTGCTGGCCGCCGGAGAGCTGGCCCGGCAGCTTCTCCTGGTGACCAGTGAGCTGCACCATCCTCAGCGCCTGGTCGACGCGGCGCTCGACCTCGGCGCCCGGCACGCCGCGCATGCGCAGGCCGAAGCCGACGTTGCGCCGCACGCTCATGTGCGGGAAGAGCGCGTAGTTCTGGAACACCATGCCGAAGCCGCGCTTCTCGGGCGGCAGCGTGTCGATGCGCAGCTCGTCGAGCCAGATCGAGCCGGAGGAGAGCGCGAGGAGCCCCGCGATGCAGTTGAGCGCGGTCGACTTGCCGCAGCCCGACGGCCCGAGCAGCGCGACGAACTCGCCGCGCCGGATGGTGACGGCCAGGCCGTCGAGCGCGGCGACCTCGCGCCCGTGCCCGTGCGCGAAGCGACGCGTGACCGCGTCGAGCCGAAGCTCGCTGAAGTCGTGTTTCAGATTACTTGGTCTTCTGCGCTCCGACCTGCTGGTCCCAGATGCGGAACGCCTCGACCTGCGCCTTGGGCTCGAGCGACTGCGTGTGCGGAAAGGCTTTCAGCCACTGGTCGTACTCCGGGCGGCCGAACTCGCGCAGCGCGTCCTGGCTTTCCTTCGGCGCCATCGACAGCGTCACGTTCTTGATCGCCGGTCCGGGATAGAAGTACCCCTTGTCGTAGGTCAGCGCCTGCGACTCGGGACGCAGCAGCCACGCCATGAGATCCAGCACCACGGCGAGCTTCTCGTTCGGGATGCCCTTCGGCACCACCATGTAGTGCGCGTCGTTCACCCAGGTCATGCCGTTGAACGGCGCAACCTTGAAGTGCTTCGGCACGATGCCGAGGATGCGCGGGTTCAGGTCCCAGCCGGTCATCGTCACCGTCATGTCGCGCGAGCCTTCCCCGAGCTCCTTCATCACCGCGCCGGTGCCGGTCGGGTAATACTCGATGCAGCTGTTCAGCTCCTTGAGGTACGCCCAGGTCTTGTCCCAGCCGTTCACCGGGTCCTTCGGGTTCTTGTCGCCGAGGATGAAGGGCAGGCCCATGATGAACGTGCGGCCCGGCCCCGAGTTCGCGGGGCGGGCGTACAGGAAGCGATTGGGGTTGGCCTTGCACCAGGCGAGCAGCTCCTGCGGGGTGCTGGGCGCCTGCTTCACCTTCTCGGGGTTGAATTCGAGCAGCGGCCCCGCCGGCATGAACGTCACCACCAGGCCCTGGTTCTGCGCGAGCTCCTGCATCTTCGCCGCGGGCTCCTGGTAGTTCTGCATCAGGTTCGGAAACTTCGCCGCGTAGGTCGGCAGGATCTGCGTCCATAGCCCCTGCTCGATGCCGGCGGCGAGAGCGTCGGTGCCCGTGAGCACGAGGTCGATGTCGACGCGCTTCGCGCCCTGCTGCGCCTTGATCTTGCCCGGCAGCTCGGGCGAGGGCGCCTTGGTAAAGGTGATGCGCGACACCAGCTTCGGGTTCTTGGCGCGATAGTTCTCGATCGCGTCCTGCGTCAGCGCGAGATTGCCGGCGACGTCGACCACGTTGAGCGTGACCGGGCTATTCGGCAGCGCCGGCGCCTGGGCGAGCGCCACGGCAGAGAAAAGGAAAGCGACAGGGGCAGCAAGAATTCTGAGCATGTTCTCCTCCTGGATCGCGAAGATTCTACTTCTTGACTTGCATGCGCTCGATCCAGGTCTTGAAGCCCGTGAGCAGATCGGTGAGCAACTTGCGCGTGGCCTCGTCGGTGACCCGGCCCTGGGCATCGACCTTCGAGGCCGCCGAGCCGACAAAAATTTCCGGCCGCGGCAGCACGTGTGCCCAGAGCTGGCCGAGGATGCGGCGGATGTCGTACTGAACGCGCGCGCCGCCCATCGGGCCTTGCGAGGCGGAGAAGACCGCGATCGGCTTGTCCTGGAACACCTGGTTGGGCGGGCGCGAGCCCCAGTCGATCGCGTTCTTGAGCGCCGCCGTGAGCGAGAAGTTGTACTCCGGGCTCGCGATCAGGAGGCCGTCGGCGGCCGCGACCTCGGTGCGAAAGCGCTTTGCGGATTCCGGCAATCCGGCGTCGAAGATGTCCTGGTTGAAGAGCGGGATGTCGTCGAGGCGGGCATAACCCGTCATCGTCATGCCCGCCGGCATGAGCTCGGCGCAGGCTTTCAATATTGCCGTGTTGTACGACGCCTTGCGCAGGCTCCCGCTGATGCCCAGTACCTTGAGGTCGGCCACTCGTGTGTCTCCGGGATTTGAAAAGCGGCGAGTTTAGCGGACACGGCACGCCATTTGCAGCATTTAAGGTGCAATTCGTGAAGGAGGCTGCCATGAAAGCAAACGTATTCGGAGCAATCATCGCCTCGACACTGCTTGGATGGGTCGGCGTTGCCTTCGCCCAGACACCCTACGGCTCAGGTGAATCGGCGCGTTGCAACACGATGACCGGGGAGCAGAAAGACCAATGCCTGCGCGACGAGGCGAACAAGGCGCAGGGCACTCCCAAGGATCCGGCGAGCGCCGGCGCCACCCGCGAAGCCGCTCCCGGCGAGCGCTATGGACGCTCCCCGCATTGCGACACGATGACGGGCGACGACAAGACGAAGTGCCTCGTGGAGGAAGCACGCAAGGACGCGAACCCGGCCACATTGCAAACGCCCGACTAGTGCCGGTGACGGTGGTGCAGGTCGGGGTAGTGCGGGTGGCGGTGGGTTAGCCGTGCGTGCCGGTGGGTATGGCTGTGGGGTTCGCGGCCGTCCCACGCGGCGTCATGCTCATGCCGGTGATGCTCGTCGTGCATGTGCTCATGCGCGTGCGACGTGGGCTCGTGCGCGTGCTCGTGCCGCTCGGTGATGTGCAGCCACACGCCGAGACCCATCAGCGCGGCCGCCGCCCAGAACGCGGGCCCGGAGCTCTCGCCGAGCAGCCACAAGGCGAGCGCCGCGCCGTAGAAGGGTGCCACCGAAAAATACGCCCCGGCGCGTGCCGTGCCGAGATCGCGCAGCGCGAGGATGAACAGCACCAGGCTGATGCCGTAGCCGACCAGCCCTACGAGGCCCGCCAGCGCGATCGCCCCCGGCGCCGGAAGGTACGCACCGAGCGCGAGCGCAAGCGCCAGGTTCACGGCACCGGCGACCAGGCCTTTCAGCGCGGCGATGACAACCGCATCGCCGCCCGATACGCGGCGCGTCAGGTTGTTGTCGAGCGCCCAGGCGAGGCACGCCGCCGCGATCAGGAACGGACCGGCCACGCTGCCGGCGCGTGGAATCTGTTCCCAGGACAGCACCACGCCTCCGGCCGCGATGGCGAGCATTCCCATGAACACGCGCTTGTCGACGTTCTCGCGGAACACGATCCACGCCATCACCGCGGTGAACACCACTTCGAGGTTGAGGAGCAGCGAGGCGGTGGCGCCATCGGTGCGCGCGAGCCCGTACATGAGGAGCGCCGGCCCGACGATCCCGCCGGCGACGATGGCGGCGCCGAGCCAGGGCAGGTCGCGCAACGGCAGCTTCACCGATCGCGGCCTGCGCACCGCGAGCCAGAGCGCGAGTCCCAGGCCGCTGCCCAGATACAGCAGGCCCGCGAGCGCGAGCGGCGCAACCGAGCCTACGAGGAGCTTGGCGAACGGCGTGCTCGCGCCGAAGAGCGCGGCTGAAAGCAAAGCGTAAGCAATCGCGCGGCGGCGCATGCATAATCCTAATTGATGCAAGCGGGGGTGCCGGCAGACTCCCCGTGTCATAGACGCTCCGCGTCCAAGCTCTGCTCTGACTCCGGCTGCGTGCCGGAAAGGAGC
>DASQAW010000003.1:0-1691 GCA_035635495.1 Burkholderiales bacterium | reverse complement strand
AGCGCGGTGCGCACCTTGACCTCGTCGATGCCGACGTTGTCGATGGTGTCCACGCCTTCCTCGTCGATCAGCGTTCCCGCGGAGAACAGCACGTCCTGCGTTTCGGGATGGATCAGGTCGACGGCCAGCGTGCGGCCGAGGATGCGCTCCCTGAGCGCCTCCACGACCTCGCCGCCCTCGACCAGCGCCTTCATCGACACGCCGTTCTGCGTCTGGCAGTCGTCCTCGGTCACCACCAGGTCCTGCGTGACGTCGACCAGGCGCCGGGTGAGATAGCCCGAGTTCGCGGTCTTCAGCGCCGTGTCCGCCAGGCCCTTGCGCGCGCCGTGCGTCGAGATGAAGTACTGCAGCACGTTCAGGCCTTCGCGGAAGTTCGCGGTGATCGGCGTCTCGATGATCGAGCCGTCGGGCTTGGCCATCAGGCCGCGCATGCCCGCCAGCTGTCTAATTTGAGCCGCCGAGCCTCGCGCTCCTGAGTCGGCCATCATGTAGATGGAGTTGAACGCCTCCTGCTTCACGGTCTTGCCGTGGCGGTTCACCACCTCTTCCGAGCCGAGCTGCTCCATCATCACCTTGCCGACCTGCTCGCCGCAGCGCGACCAGATGTCGACCACCTTGTTGTAGCGCTCGCCGGCGGTGACCAGGCCCGAGGTGTACTGGTTCTCGATCTCCTTCACCTCGGTCTCGGCCGCCTTGATCAGCTCCTGCTTCTGCGGCGGAATCGACATGTCGTGCACGCCGAACGAGATGCCGGCGCGCGTGGCGATGCCGAAGCCCGCCTGCATCAGCTTGTCGGCGAAGATCACCGTCTCGCGCAGACCGCAAAGGCGGAACGCGGCGTTGATCAGCCGCGAGATTTCTTTCTTCTTCAGCGGCTTGTTGAGCAGCTCGAACGACAGGCCGGCGGGCAGGATTTCGGACAGCAGCGCGCGTCCGACCGTGGTCTCATAGCGCGTCACCTTCTCGGTGATCTCGCCGTCCTCGGCGATGTCCTTCTCGCGGATGCGCACCCAGATGCGCGCGTTGATCTCGACCTGGCGCGAATCGTAGCCGCGGTGCACCTCGGCGAGGTCGGAGAAGCTCATGCCCTCGCCCCTGGCGTTGATGCGCTCGCGCGTGGCGTAGTAGAGGCCGAGCACGATATCCTGCGACGGCACGATGATCGGCTCGCCGTTCGCCGGCGACAGCACGTTGTTCGAGGCCAGCATCAGCGTGCGCGCTTCCATCTGCGCCTCGAGCGACAGCGGCACGTGCACCGCCATCTGGTCGCCGTCGAAGTCGGCGTTGAACGCCGCGCACACCAGCGGATGCAGCTGGATCGCCTTGCCCTCGATCAGCACCGGCTCGAACGCCTGGATGCCGAGGCGGTGGAGCGTCGGCGCGCGGTTGAGCAGCACCGGGTGCTCGCGGATCACTTCCTCGAGGATGTCCCACACCTCCGGCACTTCCTGCTCGACCAGGCGCTTGGCGGCCTTGATGGTCGTGGCGAGGCCGAGCAGCTCCAGCTTGTTGAAGATGAACGGCTTGAACAGCTCCAGCGCCATCTTCTTCGGCAGCCCGCACTGGTGCAGCTTGAGCTGCGGACCGACCACGATCACCGAGCGGCCCGAGTAGTCGACACGCTTGCCGAGCAGGTTCTGGCGGAAACGGCCGCCCTTGCCCTTGATCATGTCGGCGAGCGACTTGAGCGG
>DASQAW010000002.1:0-12643 GCA_035635495.1 Burkholderiales bacterium | reverse complement strand
GGCAGCTTGAGCCGGGCGATGTCGATCATCTTGAACTTGGTGATGCCGAGGTCGACCTCCATCAGCAGCAGGTCCACCACCGGCTTGAACGGCTTGACGATGTCGTTGATCGTGGAGAGCGTGTCGCCGAGGAAGCTGTCGAACACGCTACCCACGTTCAGCGTCACGTCCTCGAGCGTGACTTCCGGCGAGCCCGAGTCGAAGCGCGCGCCAGCGGTGGAGAAGCTGATGTCGCCGAGGAGCTGGTCGTAGATGATGGTGGTCTCGACCGAGGGCAGCACGCCGCCGGCGGCGGTATCGACGAGCGCATGGACCTCGGCGTGGGCCCGCGCCGAGGCGTTCAGCGCGAGCGCCAGCCCTTCGCCGATCGTCCAGCGGCCGTCCGGGGTGCCGGTGTCGGCGACGTCGAGGCCGAAATGGCCGCGCAGCGCGGTCTCGCCAACGGTGTCGAATTTCATCTTCAGGAAGCCGAGGGCGCCGCTCGCGTTCGAGCCTTGGGGGAGCTCGGCGACGATGTCGAGCGCCGCCTCTTCGCCCGCCTCGTTGATGCCGCTGGTGTCGAGGAACACGAAGCCGTCGACGCTCGGCGAGATGCCCAGGCCCACGCCGAGCAGATAGTCGATGGTGGTGAGAATGTTCGCGTCGACCTTGAGGTTCAGGCCCGGGACGCCGGCGCTGAAGTCGATCGGCAGCGCGGCAGGCGTGATCGAGCCGTCGTCCTGGCGGTCGCCGACGAGCGCGCCGCCGAACTTGATGTTGAAGGTGAGCTCGCCCTGCGGCGTCAGCGTGAGCTCAATGTCCTCGGGCTTGGTGGGCAGCCGGGTCCTGAGCTTGCCGTTGGCGTCGTATTGCAGCGCGCCGTTCGCGTCGCGCGCCGGCACGACAAAGGCGAACATTTCGCCGTTGAGCGGCGCGAGGCCGACGAACAAGGCTCGGCGCACCTCTTCGAGCACCGCCTCGAATACGCTGCCGCCCTCCTCGGCCTTGTCCTGCAGCCACTTGCCCAGGCCATCCTGGTAGTCGTCGCCCGACTTGTGGCCGAGGACATCGACGCGCAGGCCGCGCAGGCTTGCCGCCAGATCATCGAAGGGCTTGCCGCCGATGAGGGGCAGCGAGATGAAATCGATGCCCTTCGCCACCTCGTCGATGCCGGTGAAGAAGCCCTCCAGGCCGGAGAGCAGATTCGCCGGATTGTCGAGCAGGCCGATGAGCGCGGCCGCGGCATCGAAGTCCAGGCTGAATTCGGGCAGCGCGTAATCGAAGCTCGTCGAGAGCTCGAACTGGTTGTTGACGGAGAACGCCGCCGCGGCGTGCAGCACGTTGTCGCCGATGCCGTCGCCGTTGCGATCGGCCGCGCTGCCGCCGAGCGGCAGCGCCTTGATCGGGAAGTAGAGCGGCAGGTCGAGGTTCGCGCTGCCCGACGCGCCGGCCTGGAACGAGTCGCCGAGCTCGCCGAGCTGCACGACGCCGTCGCCGTTCGCATCGCCGGCGGCGTTGGCAAGGTTGGCAAACACGTCCAGCTCGACGTTGACCGCGCCGCCGTCGGCGACGAGGCCGAGCGTGCCGATGCCGGCGACGTCGAAGCCGATCTGGAAGTGCAGGTTGGAACCGGTCGTGCCGGCGCTCACATGCGCACTGATGCCAGTCTGCGGATCGAGATGGAACTCGGGATCGGTGACGTCGCTCAGGTCGAAGACGAAGCCGAGATCGAGGCTCGCCTGCGCGCTGACGGCGAGCTCGGCGCCCGCCTTGAGGTCGAGCAAATCCTCCGGATTGAAGCCCAGCCACTGCCCGAGGTTCAGGTCCGCGATGTCGAGGTCGAGCGCGAACTCGTGCTCCGTGGAGTACGACAGGTCAAGGCCGAACGTGACCGTCGAATTCTCGTAGCTGAGCGTGAGCGGCTTCGCGCTGGCGGGATGGAAGATGCGCACCAGCTCGGCGTTGAGCTGCGCTTCCAGCTCGCCGATGTTGTGCGCCGCGCTGCGCACGACCCGCACCGCGTCGCGCAGCTCCGCGGCGACGCTGACCGCGCCGCCGCCCAGCACGTCGGCCACGCTCGCGCCGACCAGCGGCAGATCCTTGTTGAGCGAGCCGTCGCGCACGCGATAAGTGTCGAGGCTGCCGACCGTGGTGCCGCCCACCACCACGCCGGTGCGCGTGTTCTCGCCCAGGCGCGTGATATCCACGTCGGCTGCATCGATGAGCGCGCCAACTGCCCAGGACTTGAATTCGTAGACCTGCAGCGTGCCCGGCGTGCTCTCGATGCCCCAGACCTTGTTCGCGCCGACCTTCCACTCGGAGACGCGGATGTCGCGCCCATCCTGCAGCGTGATGACGCGTGCCGCTTCCGTCGTCGCGGCATACGTGCCAACCGTGCCGCTGCGCGTGCCCCAGCGCTCCTCGTAGGTCTGGTAATGGCTGTCGTCGACCTTCTTGGCAAAGACGGTCTGGTCGGACCCGACCAGGTCATCCAGCACCGACTGCAGCGCATCGAGGATCTGGTCGAGCGAGATGCTATGCAGCGAAAGGAGCTGGTCGAGGCCGCTGACCTGCACGGTGCCCGGGATCTGCTTCAGCAAGTTCGCCAGGCTGCTCGCCGTCGGCAGGCCGCTGCTCGAGGCGCGGATCACGACCGGGTCGGTCGCCGCGCCCGCCGCGGTGAGGCTGACCGGCAGCAGCAGGTCATAGTTGCCCTGGCTCTGGGCAAAGGCGGTCTGCGCGTTGCCGAGCAGGCTGCCGACGCTGAGCGAGGAGTCGGTGAAGTCGGCCGTGTGCAAAGTCTTATGGGCGCCAAAGCTCTGCTCGAAGTCGAAGCCGAGCACGCCGTTGTCGATCTTCGCGCCGAGGAAGCCGAGGCTCACGCTCAGGTCGAAGGTGGGCCGGATGTAACCGGCGGCGCGCTCGTCGGCGATGTCTTCCGCGACCGTCAGGGTGGTAAAGCCGTTGACGAAGGTGACGCCGGTGACGGTGTAGACACCATCGTTGCGGCCCGAGCCCGAGAGGAGGAAGGAGTTGCGCGTTTCGTCGCCGGCGACGAATTGCGTGTGCAGGTCGCCCGCCACCGTTATGGTGTCGCCGGTGGCGTGGATCGCGGTCAGCGCGAAGCTCTTGTCCGGCGCGACGAAGGCCGAGCCGCCGGCGAAGGTCGCGGTGGCAAAGCCCTCCGCGAGCGTCACGACCGTGCTGCCGGCGGCGAGCCTGGCGTCCAGGATGGTGTAGAGGCCGTCGTAGGCCTGAGCGGCCGAGCCCGTGATCTCGAGCATCTGGCCGGCGACGAAGTCCGCCACGTGGTCGCCAGCCACGACCAGCTCGTCGCCGCCGCGGTCGACCGCCGTCACCGGCGCCGGCTTGTCGCCGAGCGTGAGATGCGCGTGCACGCCCGGATCGGCGACGAAGAACAGGCCGGCGTCGTCGATGCCGAACTCGAACTCGAGCTCGACGCTGCCGGAGAGCTCGAACGTCAGGTGGCTCGACCCGCCGACGCTGAGGTGGACCATGCTCAGGTCGAGCCCCGTGCCGAGGAAATTGCTCGGCAGCGAGATGTCGGAAGGGTCGAAGGTGACGCTCGTGCCGTCGGGAATCGCGGCCAGCGTGACGCGTCCGCCGAAGCGCTTGCCGTTCTCGGAAGCCACGCCGAAGATGTGCGTGCCGTCGATCAGCTCGAGGTTCGAGAGCCCGCTCGCCGGGGCTGAGGCGAAGCGCGTGGCAATCTCGTTGCGGATCTGCTCGCCGACCTTGGTGGTCAGCGCGCTCGCCGCGTTCGCGCCGAAGCCGAGCAGCTGCCCGACCGTCTTGCCGGTGAAGGGCACGTCGGGGTTGATGATGCCGTCGACGCTGGAGCCGAATCCGGCGACCCACGTGGCGAAGGCATCGAGGCCGTTGCGCAGCTTCGCTTCGTCAGACGTGCCGGGGACGAGCGCATCGAAGACCGGCCCCGAGGCGCTGGTGAGCGTCACTTCCGGCAGCGGCAGGCGCGTGCCGGGTGCGAGCGCCGCCTCCATGGCCGTACCCGCTGAGTGCTCGAGCCCCAGCGCGTGGCCGAGCTCGTGCGCCACCGCCGTCAGCAAATCCATCCGGCCGGCCGCGGGACTGCCCGGCAGCGCGAGGCCGCCGTCGAACTCGCTGCTCTCGCCGGGAGTCGGATCGACGAACCAGCCGATGCCGGCGGCGTCGCTGTCCATCGTCACGCCGTCGGCGCCGCTCACGCCGAGCAGCAGCCCCGGCAGGTCGGCCACGCCGACGCGGACGCCGCCAAGGTCGACGCCCGTGGCCGCGGCCCAGGCCTGCGCCGCCTGGTTGACGATGGCGTCGAGCTGCTCGTTCGTCAGCGCATCCGGCGCCAGTCCGGAGACGTCATAGCCCTCGGCCGCGAGCAGTCCGGCGAACTTGGAAAGAATGAAGGGCGTCGGGAAGAACGCCGCGGCGAAGCGCGTGAGGTTCGACCCGGCGGCGGATGCCGGTTCCTCGGGCTGCTCGAACGCGCCGTACGCCACCAGCGTGCTGTCGCCCTGCTTGTAAATGCGCAGCTGGCTGTCTTCGAACACCTTCTCGAACTCTTCGCCGCCGACGATGTTCGACAGGTCGAGCTTGTCGGTGCCTCCGCCGCCGATGACGGTATCGTTGCCCCAGCCGCTGGCGAAGGTGAACGGGTTGACGCCCGTATCGCCGACCAGCAGGTCGTCGCCCTTGCCGCCGGCGGCGCCTTCGATGCCGGTGAGCGCGGCAACGTCGCTGTTGCCGGCGGTGGCAGCGGACACGACCGTGGTATTGCCCGCTGCCGCCTTCAGCAGCGGCGGCGTTGCCGCGATCACCACCCAAGGATCCTCCGCCGTACCGGCCCCATTGACAGCGAAGCGCACTCCGGTCTTTGTTTCCAGGGCGATGGCGATGTCGTTCGCCTTGGCGCCGGCGGCGATGGAAGCAGTCGTCAGGCCGTTGAAGGTCAGCGTGAAGTCGCCGGCGCCGCTGCGGACGACCTTGTTGATCTTGACGTTAGGACCGAAGTCCTCGCTGGTGATCGTGAGGTTGCTGCTGCCGGTCACTGCCGGCGTTCGACCGAGGGAATCGAACACCACCTCCCAGCTATTCGCAGCCGGACCGGCGCTTACCGTGACCGTGGGGGCGTTCGCGAGCGCCCGGAGAGCGCTCTGGATGCGGCTGGCGGCGTCGGCACCGCTGACGTCGATCAGCGAGGTGCTTAGTCCGCCAAAGCTGAGCGCGATCGTCGTGCCGGTGGAAAGCTTGCCGACCAGGTAGCTCGGCTTGCCGATCCACGAGCGCTGGTTCGCGAGATCGACGGTCACCGCGCCCGTCTGGTCCTCGTAGCTGACCGTGTCCTTCGGCGGCTCGACCACCAGCAAGGTCGGATTCGGGCCGCCGTCGATCTGGTCCATGCCGCCGCCGACGATGAAAGTGTTGGCGAGCGAGTTGCCGCGCAGCATGTCGTTGAAGCCGGTGCCGGTGATCTTGCCCGCCTCGTTGACGGCGTAGTTCTTCGGGTCGATGCCGCCGGGCAGGCTGACGCCCGGGATTGCGCGGAGCAGATCCTCGAAGCCGCCGAAGCGATTGCCGTCGACGCCGGGCGCGCTGCCGAAAACGGCGCGCACGGACGGGATGACCAGCCCGCCGTTGGCCAGGATCGTTCCGTCGAGGCCGGGCACGTCGCCGCCGCTGATCAGCGTCAGGTCCTGGCCGCCGAAGCCGGCGCCGAGGTCGGCCTGGATGCCGCCGCCGGAGTTCCAGTCCGAGTAGTCGAGCGTGACCTTGCCGCCGATGCCGGTGGAGATGATGCCCTGCAGGCCGGCGCCGTCGTGGAACCTGAACGTGTTCTCGCCCTGGCCGCCGATGATGTTCTCGATGTCGTTGGCGAAGACGTAGTTCAGGCCGGCGCTGAAGAAGTTGCCCGGGTCGGCATCCGAAGGCTGGAACAAGCCGTCGCTGACGAAGACGATGTTGCTGCC
Organism: Burkholderiales bacterium; assembly: GCA_035635495.1. Taxonomy (GTDB): domain Bacteria; phylum Pseudomonadota; class Gammaproteobacteria; order Burkholderiales; family SG8-39; genus SCGC-AG-212-J23. The sequence goes on along the minus strand of DASQAW010000002.1, from coordinate 6,683 downwards.
GATGGCGAGATGCGCGGCTTCGCCCTCGTTGAACTTGCTCCACCAGCCGCCGAGCCAGGCCGAGTTGAGCGCGTTGACCTTGTAGATGTTGATCGTGAGGTCGGTCTGGACCTTGGCGAAGTCGAGCGTGTCGTAGAACTCCGGGATCGACTTGTCGCCGAGCGCGCCGAGGATCAGGTCGGGGTACTCGAGCGCCGCGGCGGCGCCCCACACGCCGGCGAAGTGATACGTGTCGGCGCCGGTCTTGCCGACCATCACATGCAGGCCGGGCGCGAGCGGCGGCAGCGAGTCGACCACGAAATCCTTGACCGCGGACAGCGCCTTGCCCGCGGTGCTGGTGGCGTCGTGGCCGGTGATGTCGCTCAGCAGGTGGCCGCCGACGAAGTACTCGTTGCGGCTCTCGAAGAACGGCCCATAGAGGAACTTCTTGACGGTGTCGGTGCGCGTTTCGGGCTTGTTGACGCCGCTGGCGGCATCGCGCATGGCCTGCAGGCCCGGAGTGCCCGTGCCCTCCATGTACTGGAAGCCCGGGCCGTAGATCACATTCGTCAGGTGGCTGAAGTCGCCGCCGAACCCGGCGTTCTTCTTCGTGAAGAATCCCGCGGCGTCGTCGTGCAGCACCAACGTGCTGACATTGACCGAAGGCCCGCCGCGCAGGTTACCGAGGTTGACGTTCGCCAGCGTGCCGAGGCCGAAGCTCGAAAGGTCGAGCGTATTGCTCACCGTGATGCGCGGCCAGTCCTGCGTGAGCAGCGCATCGAGCAGCGTCGCGCCGACGCCCTTGTTGTAGCCGACGCCGCCCTTCAGCGTGCCGCCGAAGCGGGCGCCGGCCTCGACCGCGAAGACGTTGTCGGCGCGGCCGCCGAGGATGGTGGTGTGCTCGTTGACGTGGTTGATGACGAGCTGGCTGAACGCCTGGTCGTGGATCAGCGCGCCGACGAAGTCGGCGGTGGCGCCGAAGCGCGTGAGGTTTGCCGCGAGCGTCGCCTTCGACACCCGCTCGACGATCAGGCTGTCGTCCTTGAACGTGAACTTGAGCGCCTCGTTGACCGCGCTGAAGTCGAGCACCAGCTTGCGTGGCGCGCTGTACTGCGCCGCCTCGGCCAGCGTGAAGGTCGTCGCCGCCGCGGCCCCGACCTCCTTCAGCTGGAACGTCGTGCCGTTCGCGAGCAGATCCGAGAAATAGGTGCTCCCATTGCCCTTCAGCTTGATGGCGTCGTGCCCGCGCTGCAGGTTGGTGAGCGCCATGCCCGCTTCGAACGTGATCGAGCCCTTGATCACGTTAGCGGCGATGTCTTCCTCGACTGTGAAAACGGTCAGGTTGTCGGCTGCGTTGAAGACCGCCAGTCCGTCCAGCGTGTACAGCCCGTCGTTGCCGTCGTCTTCGCCGGACTCGATGACGCGGATCTTGTGCGGGTTGGCGCCGGCGTTGTAGAGCGCCGTAACGTCGCCCGCCACGGCGAAGGTGCCGCGCGCCTGGTCGACGCGCAGGATGGCATCGGCGCGCTGCAGCTCGCCGTCTGCGGCAGCGTCGAGTTCGATCTTGCCTTTGACCGTTATGGTGGTCTGCGCCGCCGCGTTCACCGACACGAGGGAGAGCGTGGCTGCGTCGGCGCCCTTGAAGAGCGCGACGCGATCCGTACCGGCGAAAGCCGCGGCCTGGTTGCCGGCGAGCACGAACTTGTCGTCGCCCTGCTCGATCGCCACTACGTCCATCGCCAGGCTGGCCGTGACGCCGGCCGCCGGCAGGTCCTTCAGGCTGGCATTGCCGGAGAACCAGCGCTCTTTCACCGTCACGAGGGTGTCGCCGCCGGCCCTCTCGGAGGACGCCACCTCGTAGGTGCCGGCGACCTTGCCGTCCGCCTTCTTCAGCTCGACCGTGGCGCCTGCGGTGAAGTACTTCTCGAAGCTGCCGGTGAAGCGCAGCACGGCGACGCCGGTATCGACGCCGGCGAGCAAGGTATTGAGCGAGATCTGGCCCGCGCCGTTGATGAGCGCGCGATCTACGTCGTCGATCGCCGGCCCGCTCGGGTCGAGCACCAGCGTGGTGTCGCCCGCGGCGTCGAACGTGGCCTGCGTTACCTTGTACTGCTCCGAGGCACCGACGGAGACCGACCCCGCGGCAAGGATCAGCGCCGTCTGGTTTGCCGCCGTGTGCAGCGTGACGCTGTAGCCGTCGGGGCTGACCGCCGTCTGCGCGGCGACGAGGTCGAGCGTCCTGGTGATCAGGCCATTGGCGTTCTTGGCCTTGACGTTGCTCGGCAGCGCCACGGTGATCTCGGTCTGCGCGCTGTCGGCGTTGTAGGTCGCCGCGACGACCACGAAGCTGCCGTTCAGGGCCGCCGTGGTCGAGCCGCTGATGGTGAAGCTCGCTCCGGCCGCGAACAGCGCCGTGCGGTCGCCGTCGGCGTGGATCACGGCGCGCTGCAGGCTGGCGGCGACCGGGATGTCCTTGCGGAACGGCTGGTAGGTCTTGCTCGAGTCCAGGTCCGCGGTGACCTTGAGCACGGTGACGTCGCTCGCCGCCGGATCGGTCACCGCGCTCGTGTCGATCGTGATCGGGTCGTTGGCGATGCTGTCGTAGATCGCCTTCAGATATCCGGGGGCGCTGGTCGGCAGCACGCCCCAGTCGTTGCCGAACAGGAACGTGTTGCTCGCCGCCGAGGCCTTGATCGTCTCGATGAACGCCAGGTTGTTCTGCGGTACGGTGACCTTGTTGACGGCATTAGTGAACTGCAGGTCCACCGTGCCCGGCGAGGCGACATAGCCCGTCGGCTGGTTGTTCCAGCTGAAGTCGGGGCTGTCGAGGCGCGTGCCGTCGAGCCGGGTGCCGTCCGTCACGAAGCTCCCGGGGTTCGCCACTTGCGCGCTGGTCAGCGTGCCGCCGCTGAGAACGTGCACCAGCGGCGCGCTGACGCTGGAGAAGTCGAGCGTGTCGTTGCCCGCCTTTCTCAGCTCGTTGACGGTGTCCGCGCCCCAATTGCCTTCGAAGCGGTACGTGTCGTCGCCCGTACCGCCGATGAGTGTGTCGCTGCCCGCATCACCGGATAGGACATCGTTGCCCGGACCGCCGGTCAGCTCGTCATCGCCGCCGCCGCCGTGCAGCACATCGTTGTCCGCGCCGCCATTGAGCAGGTCAGCGATGGCTCCCGGACCGCCGGAGAGCGTGTCGTTGCCCGCATCGCCATTCAGCTCGTCGCCGTTGGCGCCGCCGAGGAGAATGTCGTCGCCGCCGCCGCCGTTAAGCGTTTCGCCGGCGGTCGTGCCGACGATCACATCCGCGCCGCCGCCGCCGTCGATGATGATGCCGTCGGGGCCGGACAGTGAATCCGCTTGCGGGCTGCCGATGATCTTGCCGATGCCGGCGAAGCCGTTGTCGGCCCCGCCGTCGATGTTCGGCGCCGCATGCCTGGCCATGTCGGCGACCACGGCGTGCCCGTAGGCGGAATAGTCGAGCACATTGCTCGCCGCCGGCGAGGTCGGATTGCGGATGGACCCGGAAAGCTCGCCGTCGCCCTTGAACGCGTAGACATTGCCCAGCCGCGCGCCTTGCAGATTGGTGACGTGATCGGCCACCAGCCACTTGGTGGTGCTGCCGTCGGCCTCGACCTTGTAGACCGTGACCTTGCTGTAATGGACGTTCGGATCGGCGGTCGCGGCGACCGACTCGATCTCGAAGCGCAGCCGCGCATTGACCTCGCTGAAGTCGAGGCCGACGCCGTAGGCGCCCGCGAACTGCTGCGGCACATGGACGATCTCGAAGGGCCGACCCGATTCCACGCCGTCGAACCAGTTGTCGTGGAAGCCGTAGTACTGGATGACCCCGTCCGCGAGGCCGACGCGCAGCCGCTCGACGAAGTTCGCTCGCTGCAGGCTGTTCTGCGGCGCGGCCGTGTCGGTCACCGAAACGCCGTCAGCGGCAAGGCTGAAGGTCAGGTTGCCCGGGATGGCCGTGAAGTCGAGCGTATCGACGCCCTGATCGGCGTTCTCCGTCACCGTATCCGTGGTGCCCCAGCCGTTGTTGAAGACATAGGTGTCGTCGCCAACGCCGCCGACCAGCGTGTCGCGCCGTGTGCCGGACGTAAGAGTGTCGTTGCCTTTCCCGCCCTCCAGCCGCGTGCCGTCGATCGCGTTGCCCGCCCGCAGCGTGTCGTTGCCGTAGCCGCCGATCACGGTGTTGAACCGGGCGAGCTTGTCGGCCGTCAGGCTGCCCAGACCGGTGACGCTGACCGCCGGGTTGGACAGATCGACGGTCACAGCGGTGGTCCAGCTGTTATCCGAGAACAGCCCGGGCGACGGGTCGGTATAGGTCAGCGTGTTGCTGGAGTTCGTCAGCGTGAGCGTGCCGCCGAGGGCCTTGCGGTTCTCGACGTACAAGCGGTTCGCGCCCTGCCCGGTCTCGAGATCCTCGATGCCGCTCGCGTTGACGGTGTTGGCCTTGTCCGGCGTCGCGACGACGACGTTGCCGCCGCCGCGGATCGTGTAGTTGAGGTTCGCCGTTACCGCGGCGAAATCGAGCCGGTCGTGCGTGCCGGCGCTGTCGGTGACGCGGTCCTTGCCGAAGCCATCCTCGAATACGTAGAAGTCGTCGCCGCCGGCGCCCTTCAGCGTGTCGTTGCCGCGCCTGCCGCCAAGCGTGTCGGAGCCCCCTATGCCGGTGAGCGTATCGGCGTCGTCGGTGCCGATCAGCACCTCTCCGTGCGGATCGGTGGCGGTCTTGCTCACGAGGCGAGACGCGTAGTCCTGTAGTGCAACGGTGGCGGCCTCGATCGGCCCGGTAGCCGCCTCGAGCGCCCAGTTGCCACCAAGGGCTGCGGCGCCGGTGTCGTCGGTCGAAGCGGCGACATCGGCGCCGGTGAGCTCGCTCAACCGAGCAAGGAAGGAGGCATCGGCGCCGATGCTGCAGCCGTAGAGCAGGATGTCGGCGTCATCGGTGAGCGCGTCGCGCCAGCTCGCGATCTGCTCGGCATAGCTCTCGATGGTGCTGCCGCCGAGGCTCGCTGTGCCCAGATCAGCGCCGGCGCTGTCGCCGTGCGTAATGACGTGAACCGCGGCTACATCGTGCTCGCCGGCCAGCGCTTCGGTGATCTGCGCGACGCCGTCGCGCTCCGGATCCAGCACTACGACGCTCGCGTCTCCGAGCTGCGCCTGGTACTGCTCGAGGGAAGCGTCGAGAAAGACGATCGCCCGCGGCGCCGACTGCTGCGCCAGCACTGCGGCCATGCTTGGCGTCTGCGCCTGCGGCTCGATGTTCTGGACGAGCGGCGCGTCGATCGACGGATCCGGCGCGAGCGGATTCAGGTCCGCGGAAAGGAGGATCCGCGGCTCGAGCGCCTCGAAGAGGAGCTTGCGGCGGAAAGGCGGCGCGTGCGAACGTCGCACGGGCACCCTCGCCGCCACTCCCTTGAGCCATGCAGGCAACGCGCGTACGTTGCCCAACAGGCCTTTCATCTCTCCTCCCCAGGTCGAGATGCCGTTGGCCTTCCGCTGGCGGTGCGTGACCGAGCCGTTCCTAGCTCGTCGAGGCAGGCGGGCGCCTGCCGCGGCGGCTGGGATTGGGGCCGGCCGAAAGGATTGCGCGCGCACGCGCCATCCCCCCGTGCCGGCAGCGCGCGAACGCTGCCCAACGGCCCCTTCATCCCCCCCCCAAGTCCAGATGCTGGTGAATCTTCCGCCGGCGCTCGGTGACCGAGTTTTTTCTTATCTCGTCACGCCCGGCGGATTAGAAAACAGCGCGAAAGATAGTGCTTATTGCGACGCTTGGCCACGACAAATCGATAAATCAGCTCCGCCCGGTTGTCACAACCTGTGCGGCAACCTGCAACTTGGGATGAGGAGCGGCTGCTAAGTGCTTATTTCTTTACTACGTCAGCGAGGAGCGCGTTCAGCGTCTGCGGATCGACGGGCTTGATGAGGTGATGGTCGAAGCCGGCTTCGGCGGAGCGCCGGCGGTCGGCCTCCTGTCCCCATCCGGTCAGCGCCACGAGCGTCACCCCCTCGCCTTGGCGGGCCCGCAGCGCCCGCGCCACGTCGTAGCCGTTGGTACCGGGCATGCCGATGTCGAGGATGGCGACGCGCGGGCGGAACTCGCTGCCGACGTTGACCGCCGAGGCGCCGTCGTAAGCGACGCGCACCTCGTGGCCGTAAAGCGCGAGGACGCGCTGGAGCGAATCGGCGGCGTCGCGGTTGTCGTCCGCGACGAGGATGCGCAGCGGCGGCGCCGGTACGGCTTCGGGTCGCGCCACCTTGCGTTCAGGCAGCGGCCCCGGCGCCGCGAGCGGCAGGCGCACCAAGGCCTCGGTGCCGGTGCCCGAGTCGGGCGCGCGGATCTCGAGCGAGCCCTGGTGCAGCGCGAGGATGCCGCGCACCAGCGTGAGCCCGACGCCGGGCTCGGCGCCCGGGGTGAAGCCGGCGCCCGTGTCCTCGATGTGGATGAGCACCGCGCCGCTCTCGACGCTCGCGGTCAGGTTGATCGAGCCGCGCGCCTGCATGTGGCGCGCCGCGTTCTTCAGCAGGGTGGAAAAGATCTGCGCGAGGCGCGCCGGATCGGCGTCCACGACCACGCGCTCGCTCGGCAGCAGCACCGAGAGGTGGTGGCCCGCCGCGTTGACCACCGGACGCGCCGCCTCGAGCGCCATGTCGATCGCCGCTTCCAGCGGCACGCGCTCGCGGCGCAGGAGGAA
>DASQAW010000001.1:0-25500 GCA_035635495.1 Burkholderiales bacterium | reverse complement strand
TGCGTTCTAGTACTTGCCCGCGAGCTTGAGGATTCTGCCTGCCTCGGTCTCGGCCACGCCGTTGCCTTGAATCGCTCTCCGTACTTCTCGGTCTTTCTGGGTCTTGCTCTTGCCACAACACACCTCCGAGCTGTTAGCCCGGGGTGTCAACTAAATCGGGGAAGCTTGGCGTCGCGCACCAATACGCTGTTAGGTGTCTCTATTCTTCGCGTCATAAGCGGCTGCAATCATCGCTGCGAGGTAGACAACTAACACGCTAAAGACCATAGCCTCGGCAATAACCAAAGATGCAAAGTTCACGGACACATATGCGACCGCACCAAGCGCGACTACAACGAGGAGGGCTGCGAATCTGCTCCTGAACCTGGGCGGAACGTTTCCGAGTGCCTGATACCAACAGAGGGCACACGCGACGAGAGCTATCCCAAGCATGAATAGTGGATTGTCTTGTACGAACTGAAAAGCGATTGTGTACACATCCGGAAACCAGACCATCGCTAGCCATGGGACGGCGAGACCCGGAAGCAAAAGGAGGTACAACAGCAGCCGCGATTTCATGGCGGTGGACAGAGACACCTAACGTTCGCGGCCACCCGCGCGCGGCCGCCGGTACAGAAAAGAGCGCGGCGCTTCCCGCGCGACGGTGTAGGCCGCGGTGTTAGACGGCAGCCAGGACGGCTCGGCGAATAGGCTGTGGGAGCTCAATCGGCGCGAAGAAGCTTTGGGGGTAAAGGTAATCTTCGCCTGACTCATCGATGACTCGAACTTGCCTGTGCTTCGCTGCCTCAGGATCTGGGAGAACCTGATAGATCTTTCGACGCTCCAAGGAAGCCTCGTAGCCCTTGTTTTTCAGACAGACGACGAATTGTTTAGCTGTTGATCGCATGGGCATCAGTCAATGTAGCGTTTGATCTTGAACTCTTTGCGTCCAATTCCGTGAGCTTCGTACCAGTGTACCTCGGCTAGCCGGACTTCGCCGTCCCCCAGCCGGACGCGAGCTACGCCCTTACGCTTTCTCCACCGTCCGCGGCCATAGAACTTTCGAAGCCGCCCAATCTCTTGGATGGAAGACCCGGCTGCAAACGTTTCAACACGGGTGATGTCGCCGACGATCTCAAAGTACATCAGGCGTCAAAGTCGAGCGATGGTATTTGCTGCCGTCTAACGTGTCGCCATTTAGCGGCGCGCCTGTTGCTGGCGCGTCCGCTGCAATGGCGGGTTAGAGCGCACTTGTGGCGCGCTGTACGAGGTGCCGCGCGCCGAACGCAAACCGCCGCAACAACAACTGGCTGTTAGCCGACACAGGTCAATTGTCCGGTGATTGCCGGTCCCTTTCGACTATGCGCCATGCAAAATGAGCGAACACCCGACCGCCGATGAAGGAAATGATAATTAGGAATAACCAATAAATGAACCCGCCATATTGCCCCAGGCCGAAAAGAAGTAACGGAGCGGATATCGAGCTAAACGTCCATGTAGCAGCCTTAATGAAATTCGGCCTGTGGTCCAAATACTCGCGGAGCGATTGTCCGCGTAGATAGTTCATCATCGCAGCGGCATTCCCTTTGCCAAGACGACGCTTCCAAGCGAGAAGTGGGTATATGCCGCCGGTCGAATCATGCGCTCTAACGTTCGCGGTAACCGGCGCTGCGCCGCTTCATGGCGCAGCGTCCGCGTTGACCGCGTTGTTAGGTTGCGCCTTCCACTCCTCGTTCAGCTTGCGTTGAAGCACCGGCAATGAAATACCGTAGCAGATGAAAAGCGCAACGGAAGAGAACGCACCCAACGTAGATCTGCGGCGGAGGTTCAGAAAACCGGCAGTCCTTGCCACCAGGTATGCCGGCAACGCGAAAAGCAGGAGCGCAAGCGCCACCAGTAAGGCGATGTACGGCCCAGAGGTGGTCTGAAATGGCTGGCCGTCTTTCAAGGTGTGCGTGGAAACGCGGTCCATCTCGTATGCAACCAAAGCAAGATACAGCACGACAATCCCGCCATACGCAGCGGTCAGCGCGCCAAGCCTCGGGAAGTAGTCCTTTGACGCGTCGTTTACGTCTCGCGCCATCAAAAACGGCCAAGCGAACCAATATAGACCGGCACTTAGCCAGACCATCAGGTAGTTAAACCAAGGCCGGCGCTGCTTCATGGCGCAACCTAACGTGGTAATGAACGGCACGCGGCCTTTTGCGCGTCCGTTCCATTTAGAGTTAGGGCCGCAACAGCCATTGCCTAAGCCCCCGTAACATTGCCGCACCCAGACCCACGAACATTAATACTGCGATCGTTTCAATTGTCGGGAATGACGCGGCGGGTGAATCATTCGGTCTCGGCGCCTCCAGGAAGTATCCGCCCAATCCAGGTCCGATGAAAATGAGGACAGCAACCATCGCGACTGCTAGCGCATAAAGGGTTAGCAAGCCGACAGCAACGAAAATCCACGGGCGAGCAAGCACGCTCCACCACGCAGAGCTAAAGAGGCCTACGAGCACCGGTGGCAAAACGACGGCTAGGTAGAGCGCGATCTGAAAGGCGGTCGCCCGCACCGGTTGAGCCCTAACGTCGTGGTGAACGGCGGGCTGCATTTGCCCGTCCGTTCCACTTTGAGTTAGGCGCGTGGTCGCACATTACCTGCACGATTTAGGGTAACGCGTATACCCAGGCTCTGGTTTGCTGGCTTGCGCACGTAACGCGGCGGCCTTCTTTAGTGCTTCAGCGGCCTTTTCGCTGCTACCTGTCTGCTTTAACGCATCTGCGTAGTCGGTATAAACGTCGGCGAAGCTTGCCGGATTCCTTGCGTCCATATGGTATTTCTCCGCTATGGGTAAAGCCTGATCGAAGTACGTAACCGCTTTGGCATAGTGGCCGATGTCATAATTAAGCTGCGCAACCTCGGCGACAGTTACGTATGTTCTTTCGGAGCCGCGACCATTTACGTCTTCGTTCAATTTGTGTGCTTCAAGGAACCACTTTTCGGCCTCTTCGTGCTCGCAAAGATTTCCCAAGATGCGTGCGTACTTAAATAGACCATTTCCTTTTTGCTGTGGGCTTAAATGGCCGACGGAAGCATTGGTAACGGCACGCGAATAATTAATTTTCGCGAGCGATAAGTCGCCTCGTGTGGCGGCTTGATCTCCTGCCGCCATATAACGTTCATAGGTCCGCTCGTTGATGGGGTTCGCGCAAGCCGTGAGCGCGAAGCCCGCCACCAACGCCCAAAGACCTCCTTTCATCCGCATCTCTCCTTTGAAAGCGTCTAACGTTCGCGTTTTGCCGCGCCGCATGCGCAGCGTAGCGAGCTGAAGGCGTCGGACAACAACGCGTAGTTAGAGCGCGATGCTCTCAATGTCATAGCCTTGAATCGGGCCGGATTATTCCGCAGACGACTGTTGCCACTAGAAGAAATATCCCGCCAGTTACAAGCAGGATCGTTGAATCCCAATCTGGGATGTGTTCAACAAAATGACTTGATTCGCTGGTCGGGGCTAGCACAGCAAACATATACGCTAGCGGCCAAATCAGCGCGAGAGCAATCGGCGGCACCAACAAGAACAGCCATCTGCTGGTCGTGCGGCACGCCACCCAAACGAAGGTGCCAGCAACAGCAACAGCAAGCGGGATTGCGCAATAAATCGACCAGCCTGCAGGCTCTACAAGCGTGATGAAAGCTAACCACAACGACATCGGCATCAAGATGACCAAGCCACCAACGCCAAAGAGTTGAAATGCCAGCAGGCCCCTCTCGATCATTCGCTCTAACGGGTATTGGTTGACAAATTAGTTGACACGTGTGGCGGTGAGCAGGGCAAAGATTTTTGTCCAAATCGCGTCATGCGTTCCTACATTCAATACGTTACCACCCGAAACGGCCAAAAGCCGTTCCGACCATTGGGGGAGCCACGGGTGGGCGACACGCGCCTTGAATTGCAAACGCCTAAGGGGGCGCGACTACTCGAACGCGTGCGCAGCGCTATTGGGAGGCTGCACTACAGCGATCGCACCGAGGCAACGTACGTCCACTGGATCAGGAGGTTTATCTACGTTCTCCGTCTTCGCGCAGACGACTTCTCAGCCAGCCCGAATTGCCGCCCTTCTAATTCTCAAAACGGGGTCCCCGCCTTCGCGTGGACGACGTCTTCCGCGATTCAGCCATCCTTAATCGCGTCGCGGATGGCGGACGCGAGCGCCTCGGGCGGATGCGCGCCAGAGACGCCGAATTTCCGCGCGAAGATGAAGGTCGGCACGGCCGAGATACCCAGGTTCCGCACGCCCTCCTCGAGGTCGAGCACGCCTTTGGCGTTCGCCTGTCCGGGCCAGCCCGACACTCCCTTACCCATGGCGATGGTCTCGAGGACCAAGGCGTCGCCGATGTCGCGCGCCTCCTCGAAGTACGCGTGGAACAGCGCGTCCACCACCTCTTGCGCCTTGCCCTGCGATTGCGCGAGCTCGATCAGCTGGTGCGCAGCAGCAGTGTTCGGCGTGCGCTCGATGCGCTCGAAGGCGAAGGCGATGCCTTCGCCGCGTCCTTCGGCGGCGACGCGCGCGTCGAGCTGCCTGCCGCGCTCGACCGAGCCGAACTTGGCCCTGCGGTAGTCGGCGCGCGCCAGGCCGCCGGCGGGCATGTCGGGATTCAACTGGAACGGTAGCCACCGGACGACGGGCTTTACCTCACCCTCGAGTAGGGCGAGCGCCCTTTCGAAGCGGCGCTTGCCGATGTAGCACCACGGACAGATCACGTCCGAGGCGATTTCGATGTCGAGTTCATTCCGCATATGCGCCGCCCAGCCTAGAGAGGAAACGAGTCAATCGGCGCGCCAGTCTCACTGGAGGATGCGCGCGCGAGTCATTTTAGTATCCATCGCGGCGGCCGCCATCGGCACGGGCTGCATGGCGCCGCTGCTCGAGCCGCTCGAGCCCCAGCTCGTCTTCCGCCCGCGCGCGCTCGCCGAGGAGGATGTCAAGGCGCTGGCCGGAATAAGCCGGATCGAGGAAGTGCGCCTCGCCACCACCGACGGCTTGCGGCTCCACGGCTGGCTCAAGCGCCCCGAGCGCTGGACGCCGGGCAAGCCGCACCGGCTGGTGATCGTCTACGGCGGCGTCGGCCAGGAGATCTCCGAGTTCGTGAGCGTCGCCCACGCGCGCCCCGACTGGGGGTGGCTCACGATCAACTACCGCGGCTTCGGCCTGTCCGAGGGCTCGCCCAGCGAGCGCGCGGTCCTCGGCGACGCCAAGATCATCTACGACTGGGCGACGGCGCGCCCCGACATCGACGCGGCGAACATCGTCGTGCTGGGGCGCAGCCTCGGCACGTACGTGGCGATCGCCGTTGCCGCCGCGCGCAAGGTAAGGGCCGCCATCCTCGCGACGCCGTTCGACAGCGCGGCGGCGCTGGGCGAGGAGCACTACCGGGTGCCCCTCGGCTGGCTGGTGCAGAGCCGCTACAACCCCGCGCTGATCGCGCCGATGGTGTCGGCGCCGGCGCTCTTCCTCCTCGCGGAGAAGGACGAGGTGACGCCGGTGAAGAACGGGCTCGCGCTCGCGCGGCGCTGGGGCGGGCTGGTGAAGACCGTGCTCCTGCCCGGCGCGGGGCACCGGGGCGTCGAGAACCGCGAGGAGTTCTGGGCTTCGATCGGCGAGTTCCTCGCCGCGCTGGACGAAGGCGCCTTGACTGGCGCTACTGGCCCTTCCGCTCCGGAATCGTCCACAGGTAGATCGTCCGCCCGTTGAGCTCGACCTTGCGGTCGGGCTTCCAGGTTCCCATGTCGAATTGATGCGACACGATCCGCGTGCCGGGCTTGAGCTCGGCGAGCAGCCGCGGGCGGAGCTTCACGTTGAGATCGGGCAGCAGGTAAAGGGTCACCACCGTGGCTTCGCTGAACTTCGCCTTGAAAAGGTCCTCCTGCTTGAACTGCACGAGGTTGGTGACGCCGCTCTTGCGCGCGTTCTCGTTCGCCTCCTGGATGCGCTGCGGGTCGATGTCGATGCCGTAGGCGCGGATGCCGAAGCGCTTGGCCGCGGTCACCGGGATGCGCCCGTCGCCCGAGCCGAGGTCGTAGAGGACGTCGCCCTTGCCGACCTTGGCGATCTTCAGCATCTCGTCCACCACTTCCTGCGGCGTGGGAACGTAGATGACGTCGGGGGTTTGGGACTGGGCCGGAGCGGCCGTGCTGAGGACAAAGAGGGCAAGAGCCAGTAGTAGTCGCATCGGACGATTATGCCTTTGGTTCCTTCGGGCTAGTCACCGGCGATGGTCATCCGGTCGAGCAGGATCGAGCCGCTCGAGCGGCCGCTGCGCACGAGGACGTCGCGGCCCACCGCGACGATGCCCTTGAACATGTCGCGCAGGTTGCCGGCGATGGTGATCTCCTCGACGGGGAACTGGATCCCGCCGCCGTCGACCCAGTAGCCCGCCGCGCCGCGCGAATAATCGCCGGTGACGAGATTGATCCCCTGCCCGAGCAGCTCCGTCACCAGCAGTCCGCGCCCCATTTTCCTGAGCATGCCCGCGAAATCGGGACCATCGGAGCGCAGCACGAGGTTATGGTGCCCGCCGGCGTTGCCGGTGGTCTTCATGCCGAGCTTGCGCGCGGAATAGCTGCCGAGGAAGTAGCCTTCGAGCACGCCGTCGCGCACCACGCGGCGCTCGCGCGTGGCGACGCCCTCGTCGTCGAAGGGCGTGCTCGCCGAGCCCTGCCGCTCGAAGGGCCGCTCCTCGAGCTGCACGTTGCGCGAGAAGACTTCCTTGCCCAGGCTGTCGACGAGAAAGCTCGTCTTTCTATAGAGATTGCCGCCGTTCACCGCCGAGACGAAGTGCCCAAGCAGCCCGATCGCCGCCGGCGCCTCGAACAGCACCGGCGCCTGGCAGGTGGCGATCTTGCGCGCGCGCAGGCGCGACGCCGCGCGCTGCGCCGCATAGCGCCCGAGCGCACGCGCATCCGCGATCTTTCCCGGCACGCGCGAGGTCGAGTACCAGTCGTCGCGCTGCATGAGCCCGCGCTCCTCGGCGATCACCGCGCAGGACAGGTAATGGCGCGAGCCGGGGAACCCGCCGCGGAAGCCGAGGCTGTTCGCGAGCACGAACTGCGACTGCTGCGTCGAGACGGTGGCGCCTTCGGAATTCTTGATGACGGGCGCAGTGGCGAAGGCCGCGTCCTCGCAGCGCTTGGCGATCGCGATCGCCTCCTCGGTGCTGAGCGGCCAGGGGTGGAACAGATCGAGGTCGGGCGTGTTCTTCGCCAGCAGCTCGGGCTCGGGCAACCCCGCGCAGTCGTCCTCGGCGGTATGCCGCGCGATGGCGAGCGCTGCGTCCACGCTCTGCTCGAGCGCCGCCGGCGAGACATCCGAGGTGCTGGCGTGCCCGCGGCGCACTTTCGGCCGCTCGCCGAGATAGATCGACACGCCGATCGAGCGGTCGCGGTTGTGCTCGATGGTATCGGGCTTGCCCTTCCGCACGGTGACGGTAAGGCCATAGCCCTCCGACACCTCGCATTCACAGCCGCTCGCGCCGGCGCGTTTCGCGCGCGCAAGCACTTGGTCGGCCATGTCGCGAAGCTCGGCGTGCTCGAATGTGAAACCGTGGCGCTTCGGCATGGGGGCGCTATGATAACCGCGATGCAGGATCAGCTCGTCAGTAAAACGCGGCGCAAAAAGGAGATGCTCGATTTGCAGGCGCTCGGCGTCGCGCTGGTCGACCTGCCCGAGTCGCAAATCGCCGACCTGCAAATCGCCGACCAGCTGCGTGACGCGGTGCTCGAGGCGAAGCACATCAAGAGCCACGAAGGCCGCCGGCGCCAGCTGCAGTATATCGGCCGCCTGATGCGCGACGTCGATCCGGCCCCCATCCGCGCGCAACTCGACGCGCTCACCGGCCATTCGGCGCAGGACGCGGCGCGGCACAGGCGTTTGGAATCCATGAGGGAAAAACTCCTGGCGGACGACGCGGCGCTCACCCCCTATGTCGCCGAGCACGCGGGCGCCGACCTCCAGGCGCTGCGCACGCTGATTCGCAACGCCCGCCGCGAGCAGAAGGAAGGCCGGCCGCCACGCGCCTATCGCGAGCTTTTTCGGCTGCTGAAAGCGCTTGAAGCTGGAACCTCTGCTGCGGGCTGAGATCACGCTCGCGCCGCCCCAGGAGCTCGGCGAGACCCCGCTCGGCCGTCGCCGCATCATTCCCATTACCGGCGGTCGCTTCCGCGGCGACAGGCTCGCCGGCCGCGTCCTCCCCGGCGGCGCCGACTGGCAGCTCATCCGCACGGACGGCGTCGCCGAGCTCGATGCGCGCTACACGCTCGAGACCGAGGACCGCGCGCTCATCTACGTGCGCAACTTCGGCTACCGCCACGGTCCCGCGGAAGTGATCCAGCGCCTCGCCGCCGGCGAGCCGGTCGATCCATCGCTCTATTACATGCGCACCACGCCGCGCTTCGAGACCGGCGCCGAGCGCTACCGGTGGCTGAACGGCATCATCTGCGTCGCGACGGGTGCGCGCCACGCTTCTGCCGTTGAATTGGATGTGTACGAGGTTCGATGAGGAATGACCATTGCCGCCCCCCTGTTAAGGGGGGAAGCGAGCGGCTTTTGCGAGCGGGGGGTTTTGATTTTTCCGAAAACCAACCCCCCGTTCGCTTCGCTCACGCCCCCCTTGACAGGGGGGCAGCACCCGCGAGCGCATGAGCGAAGAACTCGTTATCGGACTGGTATCGATAAGCGACCGCGCGTCCGCGGGCGTTTATAAGGACGAAGGCATCCCGTCGCTGAAGGAATGGCTCTCCAGCGCCATCGCTTCTCCCAAGTGGCGCGACGAGACGCGGCTGGTCGCCGACGAGCAGCCGGTGATCGAGCGCACGCTGAAGGAGCTGGTCGACGAGCGCGGCTGCCATCTGGTGCTCACCACCGGGGGCACGGGGCCGGCGCCGCGCGATGTCACGCCCGAGGCGACGCTCGCCGTCGCGGGCAAGGTGATGCCGGGCTTCGGCGAGCAGATGCGCGCCATCAGCCTGAAGTTCGTGCCCACCGCGATCCTCTCGCGCCAGGTGGCGGTCATTCGCAAAGGGGCGCTGATCATCAACCTGCCCGGGCAGCCCAAGTCGATCCGCGAGACGCTGCAGGGGCTGCCGGAAGTGCCCGGCATCTTCGCCGCGGTACCCTACTGCATCGATCTCATCGGCGGGCCCTACATCGAGACGCGCGAGAGCGTGGTGAAGGCGTTCCGCCCGAAGTCGGCGATCCGCAAGAAATGACTTTCCTCTGGCCGGAGGCGCTGCTCCTCATCCTCGCCGCTCCGCTGCTCGGCGCGGCGATCTACCTGCGCCCCCGGCCGCGCCGCATCGCGGGCCTGGAGATGCCGAGCGCCAACCGCTGGCAGCGCCATCTCCCGCCCGCGCTCTACCTGGCAGCGCTCGTCGTCGCGGCGATCGCCGCCGCACGCCCGACGGCGCTCATCACGCTGCCGTCGCAGCAGCGCACCATCATCCTGACGATCGACGTCTCGCTCAGCATGCGCGCGAGCGACGTGCAGCCCAACCGGCTCGCCGCCGCGCAGGCCGCGGCGCGCGAGTTCATCAAGGAGCAGCCGGGCGACGTGCGCCTCGGCATCGTCTCGTTCGCCGGCACCGCCGCGGTGATCCAGCAGCCGACGCACGACAAGGACGAGCTCCTCGCGGCGATCGACCGGCTGCAGCTCGACCGCCACACCGCGATCGGCAGCGGCATCATCGTCTCGCTCGCCGCGCTCTTCCCGAAGGAGGGCATCGACGTCGAGTCCTTCGGGAAGAAGCGGCAGGGACCGGAGCTGAAGCCGGTGCCGCCCGGCTCGAACCCCAACGCGGCGATCATCCTGCTCACCGATGGACGCCGGACCATCGGTCCCGACCCGGTGCAGGCCGCGCGCATGGCCGCCGACCGCGGCGTGCGCATCTACACCGTGGGTTTCGGCAACGCGCAGGGCGGTCCGGTGCAGGTCGAGGGGTACTCGATCTACATGATGTTCGACGAGGCGACCCTCAAATCGATCGCCGAGATCACCAACGCCGAGTATTTCGCCGCGACCAGCGGAGCGGAGCTGAAGAAGATCTACGACAGCCTGACGGCGAAGTTCGTCCTGCAGCGCGAGCAGACCGAGATCACCGCCTTCTTCGCCGCCGCCGCCGCGGCGCTCCTGATCGCGGCCGCGGGCCTCTCGCTGGCCTGGTTCAATCGCATCCTGTGAGCGTCGATGCCATCCAGATCGAGACGGGGGCGAAGCCCGAGGCGGCGGTGATCTGGCTGCACGGCCTCGGCGCCGACGGCCACGACTTCGAGCCGATCGTGCCCGAGCTCGGCTTGAAGAAGCC
The DNA here is from genome assembly GCA_035635495.1 of Burkholderiales bacterium. GTDB lineage: Bacteria > Pseudomonadota > Gammaproteobacteria > Burkholderiales > SG8-39 > SCGC-AG-212-J23. The sequence continues at coordinate 15,175 of DASQAW010000001.1, read as the reverse complement.
GGTGCGCTTCGTCTTCCCGCACGCGCCGATCCGCCCGGTGACCATCAACCAGGGCATGCGCATGCGCGCCTGGTACGACATCCTGCAGCTCGGCGGCGGGCCGGAGGACGAGGCCGGCCTGCGCGAATCCCAGAAAATGACCGAGGCGCTGATCCGCGCGCAGAAGCTCCCGTCGAGCAAGATCGTGCTCGCCGGCTTCTCGCAGGGCGGCGCGATCGTGCTGCAGACCGCGCTGCGGTACCCGGAGCGGCTCGCGGGTGTGATGGCGCTCTCGACCTATCTGCCGCTCGCGGACACGGTGGCCGCCGAGCGCAGCGCGGCGAACCGGGACATCCCGCTCTTCATGGCGCATGGGCAGTACGACGATCTCATCCCCATCCCGCGCGCGCGCCAGTCGCGCGAGTATCTGGAGAAGCTCGGCTACCGGATCGAGTGGCACGAGTACCCGATGCCGCACTCGGTGTGCGCGCCGGAAATCGCGGATCTCTCCGCATTCCTCTCAAAAGTTATCTAGTACTTCTGCTCGCCGCGTGCGCGGCGGTCGACGAGCAGCCGTGGCTCGTGCGCTACGAGCCCTCGCCGCCGCAGGTGGTGAGCGCGATGCTCGACCTCGCGGCGGTGACGGAGAAGGACGTCGTGTACGACCTCGGCTGCGGCGACGGCCGCATCGTCATCGAGGCGGCGAAGCGCTACGGCGCGCGCGGCGTCTGCGTCGACATCGACCCGCGGCGCATCGCCGAGGCGCGCGCCAATGCGGCGGCCGCGGGCGTGGTGCAGAGGATCGAGTTCCGCGAGGAAGACCTGATGCGCAGCGATCTGCGCGAAGCGACGGTGGTGACGCTGTTCCTGTCTTACGACCTGAACCTCGCGCTGCGCCCCAAGCTCGAGCGGGAGCTGGCCGCCGGCACGCGCGTCGTGTCGCACTGGCACCGCATGGGCGACTGGCCGGCGGTGAAGACGGTCCACGTAGAAGGCCCCGAGCCGGGGAACCAGGTGTTTCTCTTCAGGACTCCCGGATCATCTCGCGGAATCGAATGAGCTCGTAGTCTTCGGCGCGTTCGGGTCCGCCCTGCGGCAGGTAGATGTGCTCGCGGCCGTCGAGGCTGGCCTCGAGGTTCTGCCCCGGCGGATAGACGCCCGAGCGCAGCGCAATGGAGACCTCGCCCGAGCCGAGCACCGCGGCGGGAAGGAGAAGCCCGCTTTCCTCGCCCAGCCCGCGCACGCGGAACTTCGCCACCTTCGGCGCGCGCGAGAGCGTCTCGATGCCTACGCGCGCCTCCCGCGCGGAGGTGCGGTTGACGCGGCGGATGGCGCCGACCAGCCAGTTGGTGCCGCCGTCGGGCTGCATCGCGAGGAGCGTGCCGACGCGCAGCCAGTCGCCCTTCGCCTGCGGGATGATCGCGCCGAAGCCGCCGGCGCTCACGTTCTCCACCACCCAGCTCTCGACGGCCTTCTGGTCGAAATCGAGCGCCTTGCCGGCGTCGCCCACGGCCTCGAGCACGCCGGCGAAGCCGTGCGCGATGGTGAGGCGCGACTTGACCGTATGGCGCGCGTGCTGGCGCTCGGGCGGCTCGGGCGACCAGAGCGCGGCCAGATAGCGCAGCACTTCATCGGCCATTTCCGGATCCGGAGCAATGCGCTGGATCAGGCCCTGCAGGCCCGCGAGCGCGTTGCCCGGACCGAAGCAGCGCAATCCGGCGGTCGCTTCGGGCGGTCTGACGATGCGCAGCGGCGCCATCGCGCGGCCGAGGTCCGTCCAGTAGAGCAACCCGGTCGCGGGGGCGTTCGCGAGGAGAAAGCCCGGCGCCAGCTCGGCGATCACGCGCTCGACGAGATCCGCCTCCGGCGCGAGCAGGCTGTCGGGCGAGGCGGCGCTGAACATGAGCGCCTTCAGGAATTCCTGGCGCGGCGAGGTCTCGCCGCCGCCGGTGGGATAGAGCGCCAGCCTGGCCTCCGCCAGGCCGCGGGCCTCGCAATAGGCGTAGACCTTGTTGACGATGCCCCACGCCGCGGGATCCACCGGCCCGTAGCGCATGTGCTGCCACTTGAGCTGCTGCGCCGCGGCGCGCAGCGCGCGCGTCGCCGCGAGCGCGAGCGCCTTCGGGTCGAGCGCCTTCGGCGCCTGCGCCGCGGCGTCGAGCGTGCGGCCGAACGCGAGCCCCGCCTGCCTCGAGTATTCGTGGAGCGGGGTCCACATGCGGTTTTCCTGGTAGCGCGAAGGCCGCGCGGTGCCGCAGTAGTCGCGCGCCACCTTGCGCAGGCGCGGCTGCGCCGCCTCGTCGATCGCCAGCACGAGCGAGACGCGCTCGGCCGGCTTGAAGCCTTCGGCGACGCTCACCGATTCCTGCCAGTGCGCGAGCTCCTCGAGCGCCTTCACCTCGTCGGCGGGCAGCGCCTCGAGGATGCGGCGCGCCTCCCGGGGGTCGCGCAGCGGATGGTCCGCAGCGCCGCCAAAAAGCTTCAGCATGATGGCAGTATACGGGCGATGGAGGCGAAGAAAGGCGAGCCGCTGGTGCCCGGCTTCACCGTCGTGCAGCGGGTCGGCGAAGGCGGCCAGGCGCAGGTCTACCTTGCCGAGCGCGACTACGACGGCCTGCGCGTCGCGCTCAAGGTGCTGGATGCGCGCGTGCGGCAGGACAAGGTGTTCCTCGAGCGCTTCGTGCGCGAGTACAAGCTGCTCGCCAAGCTCGAGATGGACCACGTGGTGCGGATCTACGACCAGGGCTTCGCCGGCGAGCATCCGTACATCGCGATGGAGTTCCTGCCCTCGGGCACGCTCGCCGGGCGCATCTACGAAGGCATGACGCCGCGCACGGCGCTGCGCATCACCGCGCAGATCGGCCGCGCGCTGGACGCGATCCACTCGCGCGGCGTCATCCACCGCGACCTGAAGCCCGCCAACATCCTGTTCCGCTCCGACGGCCGCCCGGTGATCGTCGACTTCGGCCTCGCCAAGGACCTCGGGATCAACTCCACGCTCACCGGCCAGCAGCGGCTCCTCGCCACGCCGCGCTACATGAGCCCCGAGCAGTGCCTCGGCAAGCCGGTCGACGCGCGCTCGGACATCTACAGCCTCGGCGCGATCCTCTGGGAGATGCTCACGCGCACGCGCATCTACGAGTCCTCGGGCCCGGCCGAGCTCATGCGCATGCACGTCACCGCGCCGCCGCCGGTCCTGCCGGAGGCGCACGCGGCGCACCAGGCGCTCCTCGAGAGGATGCTGGCCAAGGAGCCGCAGGACCGCTTCCAGAGCGCCGCCGACCTCGTCGCCTCGATCACGCTTCCCTGACTCTCATCCCATGAGCGAACGCCCGTACCTCGACTTGCTCGCAGAAGTGCTCGAGCGCGGCGCGCGCAAGTCCGACCGCACCGGCACCGGCACGCTGTCGGTGTTCGGCCGGCAGCTGCGCTTCGGCCTGGACCGGAGCTTTCCGCTCCTGACGACGAAGAAGCTCCACCTCAAGTCCATCATCTACGAGCTCCTCTGGTTCCTGCGCGGCGACACCAACGTGAAATGGCTCCAGGAGCGCGGCGTCACGATCTGGGACGAATGGGCCGACGAGCGCGGCGAGCTCGGCCCGGTCTACGGCTACCAGTGGCGCCACTGGCGCACGCCCGACGGCCGCGAGATCGACCAGATCGCGCAAGTCCTAAACAACCTGCGCCAGCGCCCGGACTCCAGGCGACACATCGTCAGCGCCTGGAATCCCGCCGACGTCGACAAGATGGCGCTGCCGCCCTGCCATGCCCTCTTCCAGTTCTACGTCGCCGAGGGCCGCCTCTCCTGCCAGATGTACCAGCGCAGCGCCGACCTTTTCTTGGGCGTGCCGTTCAACATCGCCTCCTATTCGCTGCTCACCTTGATGGTGGCGCAGGTCACCGGTCTCGAGCCGGGCGAATTCGTCCTCACGCTGGGCGACGCGCATCTCTATCTCAACCACCTGGAGCAGGCGCGCGCGCAGCTCGCCCGCTCGCCGCGCCCCTTCCCGCGCATGCGCCTGAACCCCGCGCGCCGCGAGCTGCTCGAGTTCGAGTACGAGGACTTCACGCTCGAGGGCTACGAGCCGCATCCGGCGATCAAGGCTCCGATCGCGGTCTGACCGTGCCGGCGTCAGTGATCTGCGAGGCCCTCCTGCTCGCGCTGCTCGGCGCAGCCGTGCCGGCCGCGCATGGACAGGCGCTCGCGCCTCCGGTCGCGCCGCGCATCCCGTACACGGTGAAGAGCCCGCAGGGCGACCGGGTGGACGAGTACCACTGGCTGCGCGACGACGATCCGAAGGTGAAGCGCGCGGAGATCATGGCTTACCTGCGGGCGGAAAAAGCCTACGCCGACGCCTACACGGCGCCGTTGCAGCCGCTCAAGGCACGCATCGTCGCCGAGATGCGCGCGCGTATCAAGGAAGACGACAGCACCGTGCCGTACTACGAGAACGGCTACTGGTACTGGCGGCAGTTCGCCCCCGGCGCGGAGTATCCGGTGTACCTGCGCCGCGCGGGCACGCCGGCGACCATGGCGCCGGCCGCTGCGGACGAGGTGCTGCTCGACGTGCCGAAGCTCGCCGCCGGCAAGGCGTACTACCGCGTCGGCGGCTGGGCGGTGAGCCCGGACAATCGCTGGCTCGCCTACGTCGAGGACACGCAGGGACGGCGCATGTACACGCTGCGCGTGCGCGACCTGACGACAGGCGCGCTGCTGCCGGAGGCCATCCCCGGCGTGCTCGAAGCGCTGGCGTGGGGCGCGGACAACCGGACGATCTTCTACATCAGGCAGGATCCCCAGACGCTGCAGAGCGGTCCGGTCTTCCGGCATGCAGCCGGCACGGAGCCGCGCGACGACGTGCTGGTCTACGAAGAGCAGGACAAGACGCTGTTCACGGCCATCCGGCGGAGCGCGTCGCGCGATTTCGTGATGATCCTGGTCGAGGGCTTCGACACGACGGAGCTCCGCGTAGTCCCGACCGCCGAGCCGCAGGCGCGGCCCCGCGTCGTGCTGCCGCGCCGTCCCGGCGTGCGCGACTACCCCGACCATCTCCGCGGACGCTGGGTGATCCGCACCAACGACGCGGCTCTCAACTTCCGCCTGGTGGAGGCCGGAGCCGACGCCGCCGACCGGCGCGCATGGAGGGAGCTCGTCCCTCACCGCAAGGACGCCGCGCTCGACGACTTCGTGCTGTTCGACGGCGCGATCGCGCTCCAGGAGCGTGTCGCGGCCAATTCGCGCGTGCGCGTGCTGCCCTGGGGAGCGGCGCCGGGGCGCGACATCGAGGCGCCGGCCGACGAAGCGGCTTTCGTCATGCGGCTCAGGGACAATCCGGAGCCCGCCGCTGCGCACGTGCGCTATGCCTATGCGTCGCTCGTCTCGCCGATGAAGGTCTACGAGCTCGACCTGCGCACCGGCGAGCGCCGCCTGCGGAAGGTCGATCCGGTGCCGACCTACGACAGCTCCAGGTACCGCTCCGAGCGCCTGTGGGCACCGTCGCGCGACGGCAAGCGCATCCCGGTGTCGATCGTCTACCGGCCCGACCTCGCCAAGCGCGGCGGCGGCGCGCCGCTCCTGCTCGACGGCTACGGCGCCTACGGCTATTCGAACGATCCGAACTTTGACCTGCGCGTCGTGTCGCTCCTCGACCGCGGCTTCGTGTACGGCATCGCCCACATCCGCGGCGGCGCCGAGCTCGGCCAGGACTGGTACGAGGACGGCCGCCTGCTGCACAAGAAGAACACCTTCAGCGATTTCGTCGACGTCACCGATTTTCTCGTGCGCCAGGGCTATGCGGCGCGCGGCAAGGTGTTCGCCGAAGGTGCCTCGGCTGGCGGCCTGCTGATGGGTGCCATCGCCAACCAGGCCGGCAGCCGCTACCGCGCCATCTCGCTGCGCGTGCCCTTCGTCGATGCCGTCACTACCATGCTCGACGAGACCATCCCGCTCACCGCGAACGAATGGACGCAGTGGGGCGATCCGCGCGTGAAGGGCGTGTACGAGTACATGCTGTCCTACTCGCCTTACGACAACATCGCGCGCAAGGACTATCCGGCGCTCTTCGTCAGCACCGGGCTCTGGGATCCGCAGGTGCAGTACTACGAGCCGGCGAAGTACGTGGCGCGCCTGCGCGCCCTCAAGACCGACAAGGAGCCGCTCGTCTTCCACATCAACATGGAAGCCGGCCACAGCGGCAAGTCCGGCCGCTTCGAGGCGCTCGAAGAGACGGCGCTGCAGTACGCGTTCTTTCTCGGGTTACTTGGCAAGTAGGTCGAAATAGAATTCGGGGCCAGGGTCGTAATTATTGAATTGGGGATATTTCATCCACGGCCGAATAATTACGACCCTGACCCCGAATTCCGATGCGCCTTTCCGTTCTCGATCAATCGCCGATCATCAGCGGCCACGACGCGCGGCGCGCGATCGAGGAGACGCTCGCGCTGGCGAGGCGTGCCGACGAGCTGGGTTATCACCGCTACTGGCTCGCCGAGCACCATGCGATCGCGGCGCTCGCCGATCCCTGTCCCGAAGTGCTGGTCGCGCGCCTTGGCGCCGAGACGCGCCGCGTGCGCATCGGCACCGGCGGGGTGCTGCTGCCCTACTACAGCGCCTTCCGCGTCGCCGAAGCCTTCCGCATGCTGGAGGCGCTCTATCCCGGCCGCATCGACCTCGGCATCGGCCGCGCCCCCGGCGGCGACGCGCGCACCGCGCAGGCGGTCGCCGGCGGCGGCTTCCCCGACGCGTCGCATTTTCCGGAGCAGCTCTGGCAGCTCTGCGGCCACCTCGACGGCACGCTGCCGCCCGAGCACCCCTTCAAGTCGGTGCGCGTGCAGCCCGAGGTGGCCACCGCGCCGGAAGTCTGGCTGCTCGGCTCCTCGGACTACAGCGGCGCGCTCGCCGCGCAGCTCGGGCTGCCGTTCTCGTTCGCGCACTTCATCAACCCGCAAGGCGGCGACGGCATCGCCCGCGCCTACCGCCAGGACTTTCGCCCCGGGCGGGAGCAGGAGCCGAGAAGCATGGTCTGCACCTTCCTCATCTGCGCGGAGACCGACGAGGAGGCCGAGCGGCTCGCGGCGCCGATCGACCTGCGGCGCCTGCACATGGCGTTGAACATCGACTCGCCGATCCCGACCGACGCCGAGGCTGCGCAGCATCGCTATGGCTCGGACGAGCGGCGCTACGTGATGGGCCAGCGCGCCCGCGCGGTCATCGGCGGCCCCGCCACCTGCCGCGCGGCGCTCGAGGAGATGGCGCGCCGCTACCAGGCCGACGAGGTGATGGTGCTGACGATCACCGGCGCGTACGAGACGCGCCGGCGCTCCTACGAATTACTGATGGCGGCCTTCCAATAGCTCGACCACCGTCGCATGTCCGCCGGCGGCGGCATAGTCGCGCGCCGTGATGCCCTCGAGGTTCTTCGCGTTCGGGTCCTTGGTCTGCGCGAGGAGCAGCCGCACCATCGCGGCCTCGCCGTTGGACGCCGCCATGTGCAGCGGCAGATTGCCTTTCGCGTCGCGCGCATTCGCGTCGGCATTCGCGCGCAGCAGCGTGCGCGCCACCGCGACGTTGCCTTCGAGCGCGGCCCAGAAGAGCGGCGTCTCGCCGGCGCTGTTCGTCGCGCGCGGGTCGGCGCCCGCCTTGATCAGCGCGGCGGCGAACCACGCGTCCTTGGGGAATGCAGAGTAGTGCAGCACGGTCTCGCCGCTCTCGGTGCGCGCGTTCACGTCGGCGCCGTCTTGCAGCAAGCGTTCGACCTGCTTGCGATCACCTTTCTCGACGGCAGCGTGCAGCGCGCTCTCGCCGGCATGCGCGCTCGCCGCCACCAGAAGCGCGCAGAGCACACTGCGGCAAATGTGCGCGAGTCGCCGAATCGCTACCATATGTAAGTGATTTTGGCACAAGGAGTTTTCTTGACTCACTGGAGGCGCGGGAATAGTCTGGTTCAGCGGGATGCTCTCATCTCGTTCCCCCTTCCCCTCATCATTTCAGCTAGGAGTCTTCATGAATGTGTGGACAAAAACAATCTGCCGCTTATTGGTCGCGCTGATGATCTGGATGCCCTACCAGATCGCCACCGCGGGGATGATCGGCACCGACCAGGTCGTCGCCTCGACCTCGCAGGCGGACCGCACCACGGTGCTCAACTTCCTCACCCGCGGCGACGTCGCGAATCAGCTCCACTCGCTCGGCATCGATCCGTCGACCGCGAACCAGCGCGTCGCGGCGATGAGCGACCAGGAAGTGCAGTCGCTCGCCGGTCGCATCAACAGCCTGCCCGCGGGCGCCGACACGTCCTGGGGCGCGGTGCTGCTCATCATCCTGATCGCCGCCGCGGTGTGGTGGTTCTGGCAGCGTTGAACAGAATCGGCCGCAAGGCCCTCGAAAACGCCCGCCGCACAGCGGGCGTTTTTTTTGTGCTGCTCGCCGCCGGCTGCGCCAGCCTCGCGCCGCAGACGGCGAAGCTGCGCGACACGCTGGCTCCGGCTCTGCACGAGCGCGTCGAGCTGACCGAAGTGCCGTTCTTTCCGCAGAGCGAGTACCAGTGCGGTCCCGCGGCCCTCGCCACCGTGCTTGCCGCCTCCGGCGCCAAGGTCACGCCGGAGGATCTCGTGCCGCAGGTGTACCTGCCGGAGCGCAAGGGCAGCCTGCAGATCGAGATGCTCGCCGCCGCGCGGCGCCACGGCATGGTGTCCTACCAGCTCGCGCCGCGCTTCGCGGATCTCCTGCGCGAGGTCGCCGCGGGCAACCCGGTCATCGTGCTGCAGAACCTCGGCTTCAAGGACGGCTGGCATTACGCCGTGGCGGTCGGCTACGACTACGACTGGGGCAAGCTCTATCTGCGTTCCGGCGAGACCAGGCGCCGGGTGATGTCCTTCTTCGTGCACGAGTTCACCTGGATGCGCGGCGGCTACTGGGCGATGGTGGCGCTGCCGCCCGACCGCATCCCCGCGACCGCCGACGAAGACCGCTGGCTTTCCGCCGTCGCCGCCGTCGAGCGCATCGACCCGGGCACCGCCCGCATCGCCTACGCCACCTTCCTCAGGCGCTGGCCGGAGAACGTCAACGCCGCCGTCGGCCTCGCCAACACGCACCATGCCCTTGGCGAGCTCAAGCAGGCCGAAGCAGTCCTGCGCGATGCGGCGCGCCAGCATCCCGAATCGGTGATCGTGCTCAACAACCTCGCGCAGACCCTCTCCGACCAGGGACGCGACGCCGAGGCCCTGCCGGTGATCCAGCGCGCGGTGGAGCTCGGCGGCCCGTTCTCGGCGGCCGTCGAGAGCACGAAACGCGACATCCAGAAGAAACTCAAGAAATAGGCTCCACTTCGTCGAGCAAAGGCGGCAGCGGGCAGTCGAGCACCGCGCCCACCATCCGCATCACGCCGGCCTCGACGACGCGAATCGTGCCGTCGGCGGTGACCGCGGCGAAGAGTCCCTTGATGAGCAGCGCCTTCTGCAGCGGCGCGAGCGACTTCAGCGCCTCCAGCGCGGCACGGATCACCGCCGGCGCGAAGTCGGTCGTCGCCGGCACTTCGATCTCCATCATCTCTGCGCCGGCGCGCAGCGCCTGTTGCAGCGCCTCGGCGCGCGCACCGGTGGCATCGGCGCGCGTGCCGGCGTGCGCCAGGAGCGCGAGCAGCGTGCCCGCCTGCGGCTGGAGCCCGGCGATCCGCTGGTCGGCGCGCGGCGGCTTGGGCTTGCGCCAAAGCTGCTCGCGCACCAAGGTCAACACGATGAACTCGTGCAGCGTCACGCGGCGGTCCGCGTTGACCACCGCCTCGAGCGCGGCGAGCAGCTCGTGCTTCGCCAGCTCGGACGCGGCCTTCAGCGCCGGCAGCGCGAGGTCGATCAGCGGAAGATGGAAGGCGAGCCCGAGCTCGTGGATCTGCTCGCGCGCGCGGGAGGCCCGCTCGCCCGGCGCGACCGGGACCGCGGCGAGCAGCGCCTCGAGCTGCTGGCGCCGCACGTCTTCATGCTCCGCGAGGAGCAGCGCGATGACCGCCGCGGCCGCGCCCTCCGCTTCCCGCAGGGATTCGCGCAAGGCGGGCGGCATCTGCGCGAGCAGGCGCTCGGCGTAGCCGAGCTTTTCCGGCATCAGCGCGCCCACGAGCTGGGCGCTCTGCGCGGCGGTGCGTCCCCAGGCGGTGCCGAAGTCACCCTCCCGGCGCCCGGCCGGCGGTGCCTGCGCCCTCTCGCCGCTGTCAGGCTCGAGCGCACGGGTCGGGCGGTAGCGCGAGGGCTGGAAGCGCGGATTCACGCGCCGGATGCGCTCGTCCAGCGGCGGATGCGTGTCGAAGAGCGCCGAGAGCGTGACCTGGATGCCCTGGCCGAAGAAGAGGTGCGACATGTCTTCCGCATAGCGCCCGCGGATCCGCGCGCCGCCGGGCGCCGCGCGGATCTGGTCGAGCGCGCCGGCGATGCCGTCGGGGTTGCGCGTGAACTGCACGCTCGAGGCGTCGGCGAGAAACTCGCGCTGGCGCGACACCGCGCCCTTGATCAGCCGCGCGAAGAAGAGCCCGACGTAGCCGATCACGAAGAGCGCAAGGCCGAGGCCGAAGACCGCCACCACGCCGCGGATGTCGTCGGCCTCGCGCCCCGCGCGCATGAGGAAGCTGCCGATCGAGCCGATGGCGACGATGCCGGCGAGCACGCCGAGCATGCGGATGTTGAGTCCCATGTCGCCGTTCAGGATGTGGCTGAACTCGTGGCCGATCACGCCCTGCAGCTCGTCGCGCGTCAGGCGCTCGAGCGCGCCGCGCGTCACGCCCACCACCGCGCCCGACACCGTCCAGCCGGCGCTGAAGGCATTGATGCCCTTCTCGCCGTCCATGATCCAGGCCTCGGGCACCCGCACGCCCGAGGCGATCGCCATCTCTTCCACGATGTTGACGAAGCGCCGCTCGAGGGGGTCGTGCGTGTCCAGCGTGACCTTGCGCCCGCCGAGCATGCGGGCAACTTTGGCACCGCCGCCGGCGAGGCCGACGATGCTCCACAGGCTGACCGCGGCGATGATGCCGATGGTCACCACCGCGCCGGCGGTGAACACCCCGCGCGGCACGCCCGCGAGCCCGGCGTCTGCCGGCGCGTCGCCGACGAACAGATAGATCACGCCCACCACGAGGTCGACCGCCAGCACGATCGCGGCCACCGCGAGAAGAAACAGAGCCACCATCACCCGGCTGTTGCGCCGGGCAAGGCTCTGGTGCTCGAAGAAGTTCATGTCTTAGGCTGCCAGCGTCCGCGGATCCTGCTGGACGAGGAGCGGTGGAATGGGGCAATCGAGGGTCGCCGCCACCATGCGCACGAGCTCCGCCTCTTCAAGCCGCACGATGCCGTCGGCCGCAGCGGCCTCCACGCATGCCTTCAGGAGGGCCGGTTTCTCGAAGGGGGCAAGCTGGCGAATTCGCTCGAGCGCCTCGCTGATGCTGTCCGTGGTCAGCGCTTCTCGGCCTACGGGCTCCCGCCAGGACGTGCCGAGAATGGCGGCAGCCCTTTCGAACGCGGCACGCTCGCCGTCTGGCGCCACGAGCGCGATCACGGAGAGCACTCTGTGCACTTCGGGCAAGACTTCCTCCAGCCGCTGAAAGCGCGTTGGAATCGGCTGCCCGGCGCCTTCGCGCAAGCGCTGGCGCAGAAACGTGAGCAGCACGAATTCGCGCAGCGTCACGCGCCGGTCGGCCGTTACCAGCGCCTCGAAATCGGCGAGGAATCGATCGCGCGCCTTCTGCGGCTGCTCCTTGATCGCCGGCACGGCAAGCTCGGTGAGCGTGAGCATGTGCTGGCGATAGAGAATCCCGACGTAGTACACCCGCAGGGCCACTGCGCTTGCCAGCCCGTCCGCACCGCGTCTGGCTTCAAGAGCGCCCGCCTCGGCGCCCCGCGCGGGGTCGGCTCCCAGCAGCAGCGCGAACATCGCCGCTTCCGCCTCGGCCGGCGAGCGCAGCGCCTCGCGCAGCCGCTCCGGCAGCTCGGCGAGCACGCGCGCGCAGAAGTCGAGATGCGCGACGGTTGGCCTGCCCACGGTGGCGATGACCTGCGCAGGCCCTGATTTGACGTGCTTGACCACATTGCCGAGATCGTCGAGCACCGCGACTTCGCGCAGCCCGCCGTGGCGCCGCGCACGATATTCCTCGCGCATGAACCGCGGATGCGCGCGCCGAATACGCTCCTCGACCGACGGATGAGTCGGGAACTTCCACCACGTTCCCACTGCCGGCGCGAAGAACATATGCGACAGCGGCGCGGCGTACGCCGCACGAAGGGTCGTATGCCCGTGCACGGCGAGGATCGTATCGAGCGCGCCGGCGATGCCTTCCGGATTGCGCGTGAATTGCACGGACGCCGCGTCGGCGAGAAATTCGCGCTGGCGGGAGATCGCTGCCTTGATGGCATCGGCAGCCACCGTTCCCGGAAAGCCGATCAGGGCGAGCAGCGCGCCGCCGAGCGCCCCAAACACCTCCAGGCCCGCGTTCTCCGGCCCCTTGCGACGCGTCTGTTCAGCCACGGCAAGCGCCAGCGCTTCGCCACGCTCGCCGAGCCAGGTGAGGCCAGCCAGAATGCCCACCAGGCGCAGGTTGAGCGCCATGTCACCGTTCAGGATATGGCTGAATTCGTGGCCCATCACGCCCTGCAGCTCGTCGCGCGAGAGCTGTCGTAGCGCGCCGGCCGTTACGACGATCACGGCCTCGTTGGGCGAATAGCCGGCGACCAGCGCATTGATCGCGTCCTCGCGGTCGAGCACGTAGACCGGCGGCACGGCGATGCCGGAGGCGATCGCCATCTCCTCGACCACGTTCAGAAGCTTGCGCTCCACCGGCAGGCACCGGCGCGACTCGATGTAGCGCGCGCCGAGCAAGTCGGCGATCGCCGGACCGCCGTCGCCCAGCTGCCACAACCGATAGCCGGTGGCGAATGCGATGCACCCGGCGACGAGCGCAACGATCGATGCATGGAACTGCCACGGCACGCGCGCCAACGCGGAGAAATAGGTGCCCCACAGGCCGTGCCATTCGAGCGGCGCATCGCCGGCGAGCGGCAGCGCGCCGTACATGCCCAGCACGCCGTAGGCGAGGCCCGCGGCAAGCACATAGCTCGCTACCGTGACGCAGGCAGCGAGCGCGTACCACAGCACGAGCCAGCGCGAATTGCGCCGCGCGAGGCTCTGCTGCTCGAAAAAATTCAAGCTAGCTGAACGAGACCTTCGGTACCTTGCGCTCTTCCGGCGACTCGGTGGACTGCAGCAGCTCCGCCGCCGTGAAGCCGAAGATGCCGGCGAAGAGGTTGTCGGGGAAGGACTCGCGCTTGGTGTTGTACGCCATCACCGAGTCGTTATAGGCCTGGCGCGAGAACGCGATCTTGTTCTCGGTGCTGGAGAGCTCTTCCTGGAGCCCGAGCACGTTCTGGTTGGCTTTCAGATCGGGATACTGCTCGAACACGGCGATCAGCCTGCCGAGCGCCCCGCCCAGCGCACCCTCGGCCTGCGACAGCCCCTGCATCGCGCCCGGCTCGCCCGGCCGCGCCGCCGCGGTCTGCGCGGCGCTCACCGCGGCGCCGCGCGCCTTGACCACCGCGTCGAGCGTGCCGCGCTCGTGCTGCATGTAGCCCTTCACCGACTCGAGGAGGTTCGGTATCAGGTCGTAGCGGCGCTTGAGCTGCACGTCGATCTGCGAGAACGCATTCTTGAAGCGGTTGCGCAGCGTGACGAGACCGTTGTAGATGGCGATCGCCCAGACGGCGAGCGCGACGACAATGCCGAGAAAAATCCACGTCTCCATGGCGGTGCTCCCTGTTTTGCCCCGGCGCGTACTATAGCCTAGGCGCCGCCGCCGCCCTGCGACCCTGCGCACGCCCGAGGGCGACGGAAAGCGCGATGCCCGCCGCGGCGAGCGCGATGGCGCCGAGCGCAATCGCCCGCGCCTCCATGCCGAGCGCGCGCAGCCCCGTGACCAGCCAGCCGCCCGCGGCGTCGGCACCGCGCACGGCGACGATGTCGATCACATTCTTCGCCTTGTATTTCTCATCGCGCGCCAGCACGGTGAACAGCACCTCGCGCGCCGGGTTGGAGATGGCGAAGTTCGCCGTGCGCTGCAGCGCCTGAAACGCGACCACCACCGCGAGCACCGGCGCCGCGGCGAGCAGCGCGAAGCCCAGCGCGAAGACGAACGGCAGCAGCGCGAGCGCCGGGCCGACGCCGAAGCGCTGGATCAGCTTGCCGGTCGCGAAAAACTGGACCAGCAGCGTCAGCAGGCCCACGGCCAGATCGACGGTGGCGAAGATGCGCGTGCGCACCGCCGGATCGTCGGAGGCCGCGGCGACGATCGCCGCCTGCTCGAAGTAGAGGAACGTGGCGGCGATCGAGAGCACCCCGACCCAGAGCGCGATGCCGGCGATGTAGGGAGAGCGCAGGATCATCATCAGGCCGTCCAGGGCTCCCCCGCCAATCTTGGCTTCGCCGACAGGCGCCTCTTTCCTCGGCTCGAGCCGCGTCGCACAGAGCACCGCGACCTCGAGCAGCACTGCGGCGACGACGACCAGGTTCACCACACCAATCGCCTGCGCGAGCCCGATGGTGATCGCCGGGCCGGCGAGCGCACCCGCGCTGCCGCCGGCGGCAATGAAGCCGTAGAGCCGCTTGGCCTGCTCGGACGCGTAGATGTCCGCCATGAATGACCAGAACACCGATACAGCGAAGAGGTTGAAGACGCTGATCCAGACGAAGAACACCCGCGCGACCGTCTGCCGCTCGAAGTCCACCGTTAGCAGCAGCCAGAAGATCGCCAGGTTAGCGACGAAGAAGTGGTAGACGAGCGGGATGAAGCGCCGGCGCGGCAGCCGCGCCACGAGCGCGCCGTAGACAGGCACGGCGACCAGCATGGTGGCGAACGTCGCAGTGAAGAGCCACTGCAGATTGCGTACGCCGCCCGCCACGCCCATCTCGTCGCGCAGCGGGCGCAGGATGTAATAGGCGGCGAGCAGGCAGAAGAAGTAGGCGAACGACCAAAGCAGCGCGCGCACCTCTTCGGGTCGCACCGCGACGACCCGCCCGAGCCAGCGCTGCCCTATCACGTCAGCGGAGGGAGAGCGCCTTGCGCATCTCGTCCGCGGTCATCACCTTGCCGGATACGGACGAGCCGAGGTCGAACGCCTTGGAGGCGGCGAGCGAGCCCGCCGCGATCGGATCGAAGCCCGCGTCGGA